>WNDP01000249.1 GCA_009912575.1 Acinetobacter bereziniae | reverse complement strand
ACGCCCATTAAACTTTACAATTTCATTTGATTATTGAAAGATAATTCATGTATCAAAATATCTATTATTACTAATATGCTCAATTAAATCATTGAAATTGTATATATTTTCATGAATTTTATCGCTGAAGGAGCGTATATCTTCTAATGATACTTCAGATAAGCAAATGTAATCATACTTTTCGAGCATCAAGCTTACTACAATATTAGCAACATTAGTTTTTTTCTCTTCTGAAGCTTTGTTTCTTCCAGCTGATGCTGGTGGAGAAAGATTGACATTCCACCATACAATTTTTAATTCACTTGCGATCATTATTATTTATCCATTCATCCACTTCATTAGCATACCACTGAACCAATTCTACACGTTCATCCCAATACATTGCCCTGTTATAAATTTTGCTTGTAGCATCATGTGTGGTTGATTTATTGACATGAGCAATTTGATAATCGATTACTTCACCGCGGAATAATTTACTTTCATTTGCATGGGTCGAGAACAAGGAACGGAAACCATGAGTTACCATTTTATCCTTATACCCCATCCGCTTAATCATATTTAAAATAGATTCTGAAGTCATATATTCAAATGGTTTACCACGCTTCTTAAAGACATAACCATCATCTGAACGCACTTCATAAAGCTCACGGAATAGATTATAAATCTGCGGTACCATTGGCACCAATAAATCTTTACGCTTTTTCATCCGATCGGCTGGAATGATCCAAAGTTTGTTTTCCCAATCAAATTCACCTGAATCCCATCTAGCTTTTAATAATTCACTAATTCGAGTACCTGTATAACACACTAGATATAAAGCCATTTTCACATGAGGACTTGATTTAGACTTTTTAATGTTATTAAAAAATTCAGGCATTTCTTCCGCTGGTAAACAAGGGTGACTATCAGATTCATAAGCAGGTATAACATCCTCAACCAAAGCACATGGGTTCTTTTGCGTGTAATCAGATGCAATAGCGAAATTAAATAAAGTACGCCCTAATCTCAAGGATCGAGTTGCAGTCTCCATTGTTCCCTTTGCTACCATCTCTTTTACTTTAGCTGAAATCTGTCGACGTTCAATTTCATCAATAGACTGATTTTCAAAATCTTCAGTTAAGTATTTCAGTCTATATTCAACAGTATAGAAATATTTCTCGCTGGACCACTGAGGCTTCATCATAGCAAGCCATTCCTCACGAACAGCCTTTACTGTTGGAGCATCAAGCACTTTGCCTGATAATTCAACTTTGAATGTTCTTGCGATTTGACGAGCTTCTTTGCAGCTTACTTCTGGATAATCACCAATATTCTTTTGGTTTTGTTTTCCATTCACTCGATATGACAAGACCCACTTCTTCTTCCCATTTGGGTGAACAATTATATTTAGACCTTCGCCATCTGCTGTTGAATAACGTTTTTCTTGTGGCTTCAGGGATTTTACTTGAGCATCTGAAAGCATTTTGTTATACCGTATAACATTTGCATAACAGCTTATAGTGATAAAATTTGATTATCAATATTTAAGCTTAATTATGTTTAACTAATAATTAGGCAATAAAAAAGCCCTAAATCATTGTGATTTAAGGCTTTTTCACTAAATTTGATTAACTTTAACTTACTTTAACCAACCTTGATTTAAAAATTTGGTGGAGATGGCGGGAGTTGAACAAAAACCTTAAATTATTGATATTTATAATACTTAATTTCTGATTAAGCAATATGTATAACATCCGTATAACATTCAACTTTGATTAAGTTTAATTATCATACATTTTGAATTTGAGTTTTACTCCATATTTCGGAATTGAACTCAGGATTACATATCTGATTTTATCATCAAAGTCAAAAGTTCAAACAAAATATTTAATAAATTTAAAACGACCTAATTTGTCGTGACCTTGATTATCCACAGTTTATAAATTTGAATTCATCCCAAGGGAATTTTATCATTATTTTGATTTCGTAACGATTTCAAAATATGAAAGAGAAAATTATTGCACTCATTGATATAAACAACTGCTATGTTTCATGCGAGCGTTTATTTCAACCTAATCTTAATGATAAACCTGTGATTGTGTTGAGCAATAATGATGGGTGTGCTGTTGCACGATCTCAGGAAGCAAAAGACTTAGGCATTAAAATGGGTGTTCCGCTCTTTCAGATCAAAGACATTGTTGAAAAGCATAATGTAGTCGTTTTATCGAGCAATTATGCGGTTTACGAAGAAATGTCTAATCGATTCACTAGGACAATCAAGACATTTGTGAGTGAAAAAGATGTTGAAGTCTACTCGATTGATGAAACGTTTGTTGAGCTGACGAGTTATAAAAATCAAGATTTAAACTTGCTTGTGATATTGATCAAAAATACCCTTTTGCAATGGCTAGGCTTACCAGTTTGTATTGGCATTGGTCGCAGTAAGACTGAAGCTAAAATTGCTAACCACATCGCCAAGAAAAACAAATATTTGAATGGTATCTGTAATTTGCATGAGATGGACCCATGTTCAAAAGAGACATTATTTCAAAATATTGATGTTTCAGAAGTTTGGGGGGTTGGGCGAAAACACAGTAAAAAACTTCACTCTCTGAATATTAAATCTGTCTTTGATCTCGCTATAGCAGATCCAGCTTTTATACAGAGTCAATTTTCAGTCGTGATGAAGCGCACAGTCTTGGAGTTGCAAGGCACAGCATGTATTGAACTTGAAGAAGTTGCGCCAGATAAGAAACAGATAGTGTCGTCGAGATCATTCGGGCAACGTGTGACAGATAAAGATGCATTGGCTGAAGCAATGAGTAGCTATATTCAGAATGCAGTTAAGAAACTCAGACGTCAAAATGGTTTAACTGGCTGTGTCATAGCATTTGCTCACTCAAATCCTTTCGACACGAAAAAACCTTTCTACAAAGCGAGTGTGAGTGTTTCATTTCCTGAGCCTACAGATAGTGCAGCGCAGATAATTAAGAGCGTTTTGAGGCAGATAGACAAAGTATTTAAGGAAGGTGTTGAGTTCAAAAAGTGTGGTGTTATTTTGACTTGTATTGAATCAAAGTCTAGATATGTACCTGATTTGCTTGCTGACTACGATTTGATACAGAAGAATGAAAACCTGCAGTCTGTTTTGGAACAGGTTGATGAGAGGTTTGGTAAAAAATTGGCAATTGGTCCATGCCTATTAAAAGATCGGACTTGGAGCATGAGCCGAGAAAAACTCACTCAGAATTATTTTTCTTGGGATGGTTTATTGCAAATTAATGGGTAAAATAGCTAAGTCATATTTTATTTAAAATCAAACATGAACACCGATATTAAAAGAACTCTTGTAGATACTTTTGGAAGAATTTCATACTTATTTGTTATCTTTTTTTTCTTTATTTATACTCTTTATTTACACAATGAGGTACCTGAAGCATTAAAAGAAGCCTTGTCAGCAAGCTTATCCTTTCTTTCAGTTCTTGCAACATTGGGGGCTGCTTATATTGCATCTAAATTATTTAATGACTGGAAAGAACAGGAAGAGTACAACCATAAAAAAGAAAGTATCAATAAAGTTATTGAAATCTCCGAGACATTAAATAAATTACTTAATAGTATGAATTTACCTTTTGCTATGTTTGCCGTAAAAAACATGAGTAAAACCGAATTTTTTAATTTTTTAATTAGAAGTTATTCAAAAATCAATGAAGAAAATTCTAACATACTAAATAACATCAATTATTTAGCTTCAGTAAAGAATAAAGGATTTTCTTCAGAAAAAATATTCTCAGACTTCTTAAGTGAAAGCAGCAAACTTACTGATAAATTGGAAAAAACTTTATTAATGATGAATGAGTTGGAGCATAACTCATTAGAGTTAATGGAGATTAAAGCAATAGTGGAAAATTTGAAAGAATTTATCAATTCAAACTTAATTAAAACTTTGAAACTTGGATTAAGACGTTATTAGAAGCCCTCACTTAAAGGGCTTTCACACAAACACCCACACTCACATTTGTATTGATTGTGTGGGCTGTGCAGCCTGACAGCATTATGCAAAGTAAAAAACTAATTATCTTCAGCTGCATACTTTAAATTCTCCGCAACTCGGTTAGTCCATCCTTTGCCATAAGTTGCCCAAGTTTTTAATGATGTATAAAAACTTAAACGTTCAGAAGCCAACAGTAATAAAACATCATTCACATCTTTGGCTTTAACTGCAGCAATTGTTTTAGGTCCTATAATTCCATCGTCAGGAACACCAACCGCTTGTTGTAATTCTTTGATTGCTCGGCTTTTCCCTGCATTTACAGCAAAGTCCCACAACTGATAAACAATTGCTGGGTGTAACTGGTCAGCTCCTAATTTATCCCACCAATCCTTTTTATAAATGGCTTTGGCTTGTTCAATGGTAAGATTTTTAATGTCTAAATTTGGGTATGTATTGGCAGCAATACCATATTTAGTGCCTTTAAATATCCCCTTTCCAACTTTTCCACCTGTCCAATTACCTGGATCATCTCGATCTGTAGAGTAGCCGCCCTCATGACCGATTAAACGGTCAAATGCTTTTTCAAAGTTCATTTAAATATTGCTCCAAATGCTTGTTTTACTTCGATAATGATTTCGTTAAATGACTTACCTTTCAGCAATTGCAATGATTGATAAGCAATACCAATACAAAGCAAGCCAAAGATTGCAAACAGAAGCATCACGAAACCCTGCGCCATATGTGAGTAATGCGATAGTTCGTAATATTCAATAAATGCAGATCCACCATATAAGCTGATAGCAACACTGAAAGTAAATTTCATAATTACGCCTATCGTGATTTTGATTTGACCTTGAGTGTTTATATCTCCGCTTAATGTCAATGCGAATATTGCTCCAACAATTGCAGCAATAATTTTTAAAACAAATGGTAAGCCTTTGATAGAAAATGGATCGTTCAATGTATTTCCCCTAATTTTGGTAATAAAAAAAACACCTTTCGGTGCTTATGCGGTACGCTTCCAAATGGCAAAAACCATTGACGGCTGTACGTTGTTATGTGCTTCGTCATTTCCTGACATCGAATTTGCATCATCCCAATTTGGAATAAAGCCTTCGTCTGGTCGCTTTTCAGGACCGTACTGCCAATATCGAGATTGGTTTTTGATTCCTTTTGCTTCAAACTTTGGTAACTGACCTTTTGTTAAAACGACTTCATATTCACCAGAAGTACTTCCAACTGTTTTGGTCCAGTTTGGATCTCCTGCAACATCAGACCACCCGACAATTGCCCGACCTTTTGAAACTTGTAACCAAGTGCCATACCCTAAAGTAGTCGCAGGATTGACGTTGGATAGAGAAATATAGACCCCATCAATCGGGATTTTGACTTTATCAAGCTGTGTATCAAACTCGGCAATCACTTCAGCTAATTGATTTGTGAAGCTTTCAGTTAATGCAGTTTTGGCAGCATCAACAGCAGCTTTAATCGCTGCGTCTCGATCTGTTTTAACCTCTTTATCAAGATCAGTTCTTAAACCATCAGTGTCATCAATCAATTCATTGATCTGGTCTGTATGCTCATCGCGCGCCGTTTCAAGGTCTGACACACGTTGCTCAAGATTGTTAGCGCCTCCTGAGTTTCCATCAAGCAAGGCTTGAGCTATAGACTCAGCATCAGCAATGCCGTCGCCTTCTTCGATCAAATTGCCCTCAGCATCGAATACTTGGAAAAAGTAATCGCCAGAGATGTAGATCGATGCGCTCC
>WNDP01000248.1 GCA_009912575.1 Acinetobacter bereziniae | reverse complement strand
TTAAAACATTCAAGTGCACGATTGACAATGGCAATTGCACGATCTACACCTGCACAAAATCCACGTGGATTAGCCAATACAATTTCCATAAAATCCTCGTTGCTCACTTCAATGGTTGGATATATTTTAGCGATTAAACAAAAACAATGTGTAAAAACTGTTTTGTTTGTCTGCGCTCTACTCTAAAATAGAGAAGATATTTTATCATATCAGGAAAAATATCATGTCGGGTCTATTGTTTGTCGTTTCTGCGGCTTCAGGAACAGGCAAAACATCTCTCGTGAAGGCGCTGCTTGAACGTGTAAGCAACTTACATGTTTCTGTTTCTCATACGACTCGTGGTCAACGACCTGGCGAACTCGACGGTGTTCATTATCATTTCACCTCTAAAGAAAACTTTCTTGAACAAGTCAATCAAGGCGGTTTTATCGAATATGCAGAAGTTTTTGGCAATTACTATGGTACTGCGCAAGCAACTGTAAAAGAACAATTGGCAAAAGGTCATGATGTGCTTTTAGAGATTGACTGGCAAGGTGCTGAACAAGTTCGCAAGCTTTTTCCTGAATCTAAACAAATATTTATCCTTCCACCAACTCAGTTTGATTTACGTCAACGTCTTTCAAATCGAGGAACTGACTCTGTTGAAGTAATTGAGCACCGTCTAAGCTGTGCTGTTGAAGACATGCAACAATATGTTAATTTTGAATATATTATTATCAATGATGATTTCAATAAAGCTTTGCATGATTTAGAATCTGTGATTAACGCCAATCGTTTAAAAATAGAGCAACAAGCAAACCGTCATCAAGCTTTGATTACAAAACTCATTAGCCCGCAAAGTTAATTTTTTGTGTTGCAGTTTATTCAATAAGCTTCGATTAAAACTTGAGTATGTGATGAAAGCATTTTATACTGCATAGTCTATTTAAAAATTTTGTATCCAAACGAGAATTCCTATGGCACGCGTAACCGTTGAAGATTGTTTAGACCATGTAGACAACCGCTTTGAGCTTGTACTAGTGGCAAGCAAACGCGCGCGTCAATTGGCACGTCAAGGAATTGAGCCTACTGTTGAGTGGGACAATGACAAGCCGACTGTTGTTGCATTACGTGAGATCGCGATTGGTCATGTGACCAAAGATATTTTGAAACAACGTGATCAAGATTATCAAACTTCTAGTCTTGATCTTGCATTGTCTGCAAACAATCTTAATCTTGAAGGCTTTTCTTTCCAATAAGTTCAGCTTTTTCTAAAAGCCTAGTTATTCAACTAGGCTTTTTTATTGCAATCGCTTCTCAACAAAAATCGCCTATTGATCGACAAATTTCAAAATATTTGTTAAAAAAATAAATATTTTTTCGATCTAGAAATTGACAATTCGCTCAATATGCTTTTCATTAAGCATTAGGAAAAGATTTCAAATTTGTAATTTAGGATAGGTGTTTTTATGCCAGGCCAAGAGGTCAGCCAAGCCAAGCAACAGCTTAACGTAATTATCGACGCTTACTTAAAACCAAGCGATGTCGAGCGGGTTCTTACGGCTTGTGATTATGCTGATATTGCGCACGATGGCATTACCCGTAAAAGTGGTGAACCCTATATCCTACATCCGATTGCTGTGAGCTGTATTTTGGCGCATATGCGAATGGATGCTGAAACATTAATGGCAGCTTTGCTGCATGATGTCATTGAAGATACTGATTTTACCAAAGAAGATATTACCGAAAAATTTGGCAAGACTGTTGCAGAACTGGTCGATGGCGTCACCAAACTGAGCCATTCCAGTGACAAAGAATATAATAAAGCCGCATCTTTCCGTAAAATTCTCCAAGCCACCTTGCAAGACCCTCGTGTAATTATCATCAAGCTTGCAGATCGCTATCACAACATGACCACGCTCGGTGCTTTACGCCCAGATAAACGCGCGCGTATCGCTCAAGAAACCTTTGATATTTTTGTACCTATGGCACGCCTTGTGGGTATGAATGAAATGGCAGATAACTTAGAGCATCTGTGTTATCAAAATCTTGATCTCGATATGTACAACGACGTACAAGAGAATCTACTCAAAACCAAACCAGAACGATGCAAATATCAATCTGTTTGGGAACAAAATTTAGCTGAATTACTCAATACTTATAATATTCAAGGCCGTATCAAAAAGAAAAACAACAATATTGAACTATTGCGCCACTTTGTTAAAAATGAAATTGATTTGCAAGAACTGACACATAGCCACGCTTTTGAAATTATCTTGCAAAGCATTGCCGACTGTGACCGTCTGGTCGATGCATTACGGGAAAACTTCCAAGTTTTAGACTATGAAGATCATATTCGTCGCCCATTACCTGGTGGTAATCAATCGTTAATGATCAAGCTCAAAGGTGAGCGCACGACCCTATCATTGACCATTCAAACTGAATTGATGCGTAAAGCAGCTCGATTTGGTGTGGTTTTGGGTGAAAATGCACCTCAAGCTTGCCGTTCAGCAATTCAAGCGTCAATGAAAAATCTCGATCTCTTGGTGGGTAATGAATGTGCCAAAACCACATTTAGCGACTTATTGGATTATTTGCATCAAGAAAAAATTTGGGTTTATACCCCACATGGTCAGTTGCATGAATTACCACAAGGCGCAACGGCTGTTGATTTTGCCTATTCGGCAAGTTTGTTTTTAGGTAACCATGCTGTGGGCGCCAAAATCAATGGGGAAATTAAACCACTTTCAACGCCATTGGTCAGTGGTCAAGTGATTGAAATCATCACCGATGTATTGGCCACGCCAAATCCTGATTGGTTAAGCTTTATTAACACCCAAAAAGCACGACGTGCAATCCAAAATATTTTGCGAGATCAAGATCCTGATGAACAACGATTGGTAGGGCAACAAGCCTTAAACCGTGCTTTAAAATTGTTCAATCGTTCAATCAAAGATTTATCAGAAGCTGATTGGGCTGATCTGTTGGAATGGCGCCATATACAAGATAAAGACACCTTATTTGAACAAATTGCTGTAGGTGATTTGCTTCCTCAATTGGTTGCCAATCATTTATATGCGCAATCGCAAAATACCGAAGAACATGCTTCAAATCGTTTAATCCAAGGGACAGATGGCGTAGATGTTAAATATGCACATTGTTGTAACCCTGTATTGGGCGATCCAATTCAAGGGCATTTATCACGCCGTGGTTTAATTGTTCATCGTGAGCGCTGTCATAACCTGTTGCATGAACAACATTTACATCCTGAAAATATTATGTTGCTCCATTGGACTTCTGAACAAGAAGACGATGTAAACTTCAATGCTTACTTAAGTATTGACTTGGTGCTCACTGATGAGCAAATTTCGGAATTGATTTATCTCTGCCGTAAAGCAAAAACGGGCGTCGAATCAGTGCGTACACACGAAGATAAAACTTATGTGAATATCGTGGTGAATAATCGCAAACAAATTGCACAAATCATTCGTGAGCTCCGTATGCAGTTTGGTTTCCCTCGTATCAGTCGATTGGCAATGCCAATTGCAATGAATGAAACACTAAAAGCAAAAGCATGCTAAATTAACCTGTATGTTATTTATCGTCATTCATCGATGAATGGTGTCTCGTTTATGTGTCATGATGAAATGATTTAAAAATCAAGGAGAAATCAATGTCCCGCCAAGTGATTCATACTGAAAATGCCCCTGCTGCGATTGGAACTTATTCACAAGCGATCCTCGTAGACAATACTTTATATCTTTCAGGGCAAATTGGCTTAGATCCATACAGCATGGAATTGGTTGAAGGCATTGAAGCCCAAATTCGACGTGTTTTTGACAATTTAAAAGCGGTTTGCGAAGCGGCAGGTGGCTCATTGGCTGATATCGCAAAACTGAATATTTTCCTCACAGATTTATCAAATTTTCAGTTGGTCAATCAAATCATGGGAGAGTACTTTGCTCAACCTTATCCAGCACGTGCAGCCCTAGGTGTTGCAGCATTACCGAAAGGTGCATTGGTTGAAATGGACGGCGTTGTGATTATCCCGCAATAATTGCGGAAAAAGTGCTTTTGGCTAAGCAATTGATTTAAAATGTATTAAAAATATACAAAAAATACTACCGATCAGGTGGTATTTTTTATTCAAAAAGCCAATCATCATCAGTCATATTTTAAATAAATATTATTGACAAATGATAACAATTATCAATAATATTAGTTATCGCATTTAACCGCTAGGTTGAGTTTTCATGTACGTATGCTTATGTCGTGGTATTACAGATCAAGATATTAAAGACGCTATGGCTAATGGCGCTGAAAGCTATCGTGAAGTGCGTGAATTATTAGACTTAGGTACCTGCTGTGGTCGTTGTGCACCTGAAGCAAAAAGCATTATCAATGAAGAACTCTCACTAATTGCTGCACGTATTTCTGTAGCAGCTTAGCAAAGCAATACCAAGAATTTCCCTATAACGATAATAAATAAGTTTTCTAATGATCTTCGGATCATTCTCCTCACCCGCTTCGACTCAAAGCGGGTTCATTTTTTAAGATCATTACTCATTATAAAACGACATCCCTATTGTTTTTGATTGCGATTTTCATTTGCCGTTCTATAAATAACTCGTCAGCATCTAAAAAGTTGATTAATATAGACTGATATCAGATTGCCTTAATTACTATATTTCAATGACATCCTTTTGAGTGAAACATTTTGAATAGGATTTAAGGCAGAAATTTAGAATGGAGCTTTGACCATGAAAGGCAATCGTGACGTTATCAACCAACTCAACCAAGTGCTTTTTCACCACCTGACTGCAATTAACCAATATTTTTTACACTCTCGTATGTTTAATGATTGGGGAATTGAACAACTGGGCTCAGCTGAATATAAAGAGTCTATTCGTCAAATGAAGCATGCCGATAAAATTATTGAACGTATTCTATTTTTAGAAGGTTTACCAAATCTTCAACATTTAGGAAAACTTTATATCGGTCAACATACGGTTGAAGTTCTAAATTGTGACGTTCGTAAAGTCAAAGAAAATATCGAGGTACTCAAAGCGACTGTTGCTTTGGCAGAAACACATTTAGATTATGTGACACGTGATTTGGTTCAAGAAATTCTAGAAAAAGAAGAAGAGTATTGGGATTGGACGACTACTCAATTAGATCTTACTGAAAGTGTAGGCATCGAGAACTATATCCAAAGCCAAATGTAAGTTTGAGTCTTTAAAAAATCCCCAATCGGGGATTTTTTAAACGTTAACATTGGGACAATTTGCAGCTTTGTTTAAAGTGTGAAATACCATTCAACTCAAGTTTTAAAATTAAGAATTCATTTTTATAAAAAAGAATTCTACTGTTTTGAAACGGAAGCAGGCAATAATTCCTGATAGCTTTTATCTTCTCCATGCAAGGTCTTTAAAATCCATAACTGATGCTCAGCTTCGGACTTTTTACCATTAAAGGCCAAGACTTGTGCATATTTATGAATATCATATGCAGACGCTAAATTCGCCACCATACGTCCCATAGACTGCAATTGTTGATCCGTCATTGTTGTATAAGGATTTAAACCAATCCACCATACACGCTCTTTAAACTGAGTCAGCAACCAAATATCTTGATTCATCACTGCTTGTTGTGAAGCACTTAAAGGTGTCTTTTTCGTCACAAAAACACTTTGTTGACGGTATAAAATATAGTCTCGATAAATCACACCGACCAATACCAGACCGATCACAATAATACTCACAATGATCGACGATTTCAGCTTCACTGTTGGTA
>WNDP01000247.1 GCA_009912575.1 Acinetobacter bereziniae | reverse complement strand
TAGCGCGTTGCAGTTCTTTATTTTCACGTTCCAGTTGTTTTATACGTTCTTGATCTGAAAGATGCTGTACTTTAACTGGATTTTGTTGATCCAAATATTTTTGATGCCAAACACGCAGTGTTTCAGGGGTACAACCTATCTTGGGAGCAATAGCAGTGATTGCAGCCCAATTCGATGGATAATCTTTTTCGGATTCAATAACAAGTTGAACCGCTCTTTCTTTGATTTCAGGGGTATAGTTTGATTTTTTCATCGGAGTAGTTTCTCAGAATGTTGAGTCTCCGACAAACATGGTACGGTTCATATTGCTCAACATGATCATTGAATGCTGAAAAAACAGACTGCTGGCTACTTTATCTAGTTTTAAGAGTATGTAACTATAAATTTGAATGATTATTTAGAAAGTTGCATTTTTAAATAAGTATGGGCAACACCCCAGTATTTATATAGATTTAAAACTGGCATAAAAATGCTTAAGACCAGAACAATGATTGAAAAGGAAGATTTATGAAAAAGACGGTTACTGCACTTGCGCTTGCAATTGGCATGATTTTACCTTTGAGTAGCTATGCAAAAAATAATGTCGTTGTTGTTGCAACAGGTGGAACAATCGCTGGTGCAGGTGCAAGCTCGACCAATAGCGCAACCTATACTGCGGCAAAAGTTCCTGTGGATGATTTACTCAATGCTGTTCCGCAAATCCAGAACCTTGCCAATGTGACAGGTGTACAAGCTTTACAGGTTGCTTCTGAAAGCATAACCGACAAAGAACTCTTAACGATTGCACGTAAAGTCAATGAATTGGTTAAAAAGCCTGATGTCAATGGTGTGGTCATTACTCATGGTACAGATACCTTAGAAGAAACTGCTTATTTTCTGAGCCTCACAGTTCATACAGATAAGCCGATTGTCGTGGTTGGCTCTATGCGTCCACCTTCAGCACTTTCTGCAGATGGATGGGCCTTTGAACCTTTATAGTGCTGTTGCATTGGCTGCCTCAGATACTGCCAAAGGAAAAGGCGTTTTTGTGCTGATGAATGACGATATTTTTGCAGCACGTGATGTCACTAAAGCAATTAACATTCACACTGATGCATTTGCAAGCCAATGGGGTGCTTTAGGAACACTGGTTGAAGGAAAACCATATTGGTTTAGAAATGTTGCGAAACGCTTTAACAACAGTTCTGAATTTAATATTGAAAATATTCAAGGTGATACATTACCGCTTGTACAAATCGTGTATGGTTCAGGCAATATGCTTCCAGATGCATATTTGGCTTATGCAAAAGCTGGTGCTAAAGCAATTATTCATGCAGGAACAGGAAATGGTTCTGTGGCGAATTATATTGTGCCGACCTTAAACCAGCTTCAACAACAAGGCGTACAAATTATTCGTTCATCACGTGTACCTCAAGGCTTTGTCTTGCGTAATGCTGAACAACCTGATGACAAATATGGCTGGGTCGTGGCACATGGTTTAAACCCACAGAAAGCCAAACTTTTAGCAGCTTTAGCCCTTACAAAAACCAAAGATCCAAAAGAACTTCAACGTATTTTCTGGGAATATTAATTCTTTAATTTAAATACTTGTCTTGCCACATATTGAACTGTTTAAAATAGGTAATATGTGGCATTTTTTTAGTGTTTGATTAAAAAAACAAATGATCATCTTCAACTATAACAATCATGTTGGTGAAAATAATGAATTTACCCTTTATTATGCCCCTATTACTACTCTCTGGGTGTTGCTTCTCAACCGCTTATGCCAATGTCCCTTTTAAAAAGGTATCCGAATGTCAAAGTGATTTATTTTAATGGCAATTATTGTTCTCCATCCAACATCAGCAAATATAAAACTGCGCTCAAAAACCAGAAAGCTAACTTTGACAAAAAGTATATACTCTTAAATACAGGGACTTTGAACGCCTTAGAAATGATTGCTTTAGATACCCAGAGTGGCATTGCTTACCCACTCAATTATCAATTCACGGGATGGGAAGATAACCAAGGCAATGTAAAGAAGAAGCCCTCTTATACTTTTTCCTTAAACGATCCAAAATTATGTTTGATGGGCTCTCAATTTGATGGTGATCATCCTGGTACCCATGAAACCTATAGCAATATTCGAAATTGTTTTACGATTCAAAAAGACCGCACCACCACCTCATTTGAATCCACCTATACAGATAAAGTTCAATATGAATATGATGAGAAAAACAAGACATGGGCGCCCTATCCAAACTAGTCAGCTTTACTGTCTAATTTAACACTCACTGTGCAATGTTTTGTCCAACTCAAATAATTCGCCAAGATCAAGTATTTTTGTTACGACATCTTGGCTTTATCTTGACTCAACAGTTCCAGATTATGTTTTAAGTTAAGCGCTAGCATTGATTACTTTAAGTTTTATCTTTTTTACTGTTTTATTATTCTTGTATTTTTGCTTGTATTGCCACTCAAGATTGTCTGACAAAATAAATCCGTGATGTCCTGTAAAGCATAGAACTAGTCCTTAACTCCAATTCTGAGCCTATGTTATTCATCCTAGGATAAAAAATTATAGAATTTTAGTTAAATACAATGAACAAAATACTCCCTAAATTTTCACTTTTGAGCAAATTTTCTGGAAAGAGCTTACTTGCAGGACAAGCTTTACTTGATCAAGCTGTTAAATATTCAACTTTACCATTTGCTGCTTCAGAGATCATTCAGCCAAGAGTAAATGATAAATTTTATTCTTGGACGCATTATGGAATTTTCTTTCCCTTACTCCCCGAGCCACATCGCTATTTAAATATTATGATTTTTATCGGAACTCCGGGAGTATTGGCTTTTGACCATGATGCAATTACTCAAGGGAATCCTCGACAAACTGCAACATTTTTTTCAAGTACCGCAGCACTCGAACAACATTTTCTTAGAGCTTATGTTATTCCTCAAGATACGCATATTTCTGACCAAAATGATCTTATTGCATTAGGAGAAGAAGTTTCTATTTCAGGTCAATTGCCTCATATTCACCTACAAGGTCAATACTATGGCTTGGATTTCGAATTCGATCTAGATGTTTCAAATCATGCATCTTGGTTTGTAAAATCACCGATTTATGATCATTTTAGTCTTTTGAGTACCTTTAAAGGAAAACTAGAATATCAAGGTAAACAGACACTGGCTGAAAGTTTATGTACATATGAATATGCCCGTGCTGTAGGACCTTATAATCTTTCCAACAGCTTACTTGCGGAACAAAATAAAATTCCTGTAACTTTTTTACTTACCAAATCATCAATTTAAACAACACCACTCAATTATTATTGACCAAAGTTGATGTGCTTGGAAAGCCTGCTGCCTATACTTTGCATATTCGTCATACAGATCAGGTTGCTGAAGTATATACACAGGTAGAATTTAGAGTGATCTCACATGATGTTGATGACTATATAGCTCCTGATGGACATAAGATGCGTTTACCACGCCTTTTCAGTTGGACCGTTCATAATGATGCCAATCAACAAATCTTAGAGATTACTGCAGAAATTGATAGCCCTTATCGTTATGGACATGGTCGTGGCTATGCCAGCTCGTATAATTTTACAGGGCAATATTTGGAAAATGCTGTGGAAGGACGTGGTTATATTGAATATGTCGACATGACTGATCAAAGTCGCTTTGATGATTAATGTTTCTTATTTCAGCTAAATGAATAGCTCTCGCTTGTTGATTTTAAATCAAACGATCTTTTGAGTTATTTAATCTGACGTGTTTTTTAGTATAAAAAAGAGGCTTTTGCCTCTTTTTATCGTTATTTATCAGAACCTACTTTTATTGAGTCGGTTGGGTTAATTCTGTCATCGGCCAACGTGGTGTAGTGGTCACAGACAAGCCATCATGCTGCCCTGCTTTTAAACGTTGATAACCAGCAAATGCAATCATGGCACCATTATCGGTACATAAAGCAGGTTCAGCATAGTATACCGTCGCTCTAATTTTAGCTAAATCTGCTTCCAAACGTTCTCTTAGTCGCTGATTTGCACTAACACCGCCAGCAATAACTAAACTTTTTAGGCCTGTTTGTTTAAGTGCTTTAACTGATTTTTTCACCAAAGTATCAACCAAAGCCTCTTGGAAGGAGGCTGCAATATCTGCATCACGGTTTTCAGAATTTATATTTTGCGTTTCAAGTTTCTTTAATTGTACTGAAACGGCTGTTTTTAACCCACTAAATGAAAAATCCAAGCCTTGATGTAACATTGGACGTGGAAATTCAAATGCCTCCTTGTTACCTTGTTCTGCTAATTTTGAAATATTTGGTCCGCCGGGATAAGGTAATTTCAACATTTTAGCAACTTTATCAAATGCCTCACCCGCAGCGTCATCAATCGACTCACCTAGAATTTCATATTGACCAATTCCATGCGCAGCCATCAATTGGGTATGCCCACCTGAGACCAATAAAGCAACAAATGGAAATTTTGGAGGATTTTCTGATAATAATGGTGCCAGCATATGTCCTTCCATATGGTGCACGCCAATCGCAGGTTTATTTAAAGCAAATGCCAAAGTTCGCCCAAACAATGCACCAGTCATCAGTGCTCCCATCAAGCCCGGACCACGTGTATATGCCACAGCATCAATTTCAGATTTCCGAACATAACTTTGTTCAAGCAATTGATTAATCAAAGGAATTAACTTTCTCACATGATCACGTGAAGCTAATTCAGGAACAACACCACCATACTCTGCGTGCAATTTAATTTGGCTATATAGCACTTGTCCTCTTAAGCCGACTTCGCTGTCATAAAGCGCCAATCCTGTTTCATCACATGAAGTTTCTAAGCCAAGAACGATCATTAAATTGCCTTTTACCTATTTCAAAATATTGCCAAAGCTATTATAGACTTGTGATATGAGATGTAAATGAGTAAAATACTGACCTTCACTTGTGATCTAGGGTAATTCGCCCCTGATCTTATCCATAACTTAATGAGGATTCTTCATGCCACAAGTTAAATTGAAAGAAGGCGAACCAGTTGACGTAGCTATCCGTCGTTTCAAACGTTCATGCGAAAAAGCTGGTGTTTTAGCAGACGTTCGTAAACGTGAATTCTACGAGAAACCAACTCAAGAACGTAAACGTAAAAAAGCTGCTGCTGTTAAACGCTACCAAAAGAAATTGGCGCGTGAATCAGTACGTACAACTCGCCTTTACTAAGATTAATTTGTGATTGATTGACTCAACCTGGACAACATAATGACGACTTTAAAAAACCAAATAACTGATGTTTTGAAAGCAACAATGCGTGCTAAAGAAATGGGTAAGTTAACGGTAATACGTGGTCTACAGGCAGCAATCAAGCAAATCGAAGTCGATGAGCGCATAGAGCTTGACGATAATCAAGTTCTTGCGGTCATTGAAAAGCAAATCAAACAACGTAAAGAATCGGTCAAAGCCTTTGAAGGTGCAGGCCGTGAAGATTTAGCTAGTAAAGAACAAGCCGAAATTGAGATCTTATCTCAGTTTCTACCTGAAGCTATGTCAGAGGACGAGCTTGATTCTCTCATTGCGCAAACAATTGAAGCGCAAGGTGCAACTAGCATGAAAGATATGGGTAAGGTGATGAATTCTCTACGTCCGATCATAGCCGGACGTGCCGATCCTGCACAAGTTTCTGCGAAAATTAAAGCAAAACTTGGCTAATTCCCAGTCATTAATTGTACTAGCTCAAACCAGATCTGACAGTTACCCATTTTTTAGTGTGCCTGTCAGGTTAAATTTGAGCTAAATTCTTCTCAGCCCAAATTCGCTTCCCATCAAGTACTGTTTCCAGTGGTGTGCGACC
>WNDP01000246.1 GCA_009912575.1 Acinetobacter bereziniae | reverse complement strand
TTTTATAAAATTGCTCTAGCATTTGCTCAAACAGAAGAATAGGAGTTCAGCATGCATACATTTGTGCTGGTGGTACATATCATCTTGGCCGTTTTAATGATTGGGCTTATTTTGGTTCAGCATGGTAAAGGTGCGGATGCAGGTGCTTCATTTGGTGGCGGTGGTGCAGCTACTGTATTTGGTGCTTCAGGTTCAGCGAGTTTTTTAACACGCTTAACTGCAATTTTGACGGCTTTATTTTTTATTACCAGTTTAAGTCTAGCTGTGTTTGCTAAAAAACAAACCACAGATGCTTATGGTTTAAAATCTGTGCAAACCACAACGCAAGCCCCAGCACCTACCCAAACAAATACGGGTGAAACTTCGCCAACTGCACCAAAAACTGGCGAATAATCTCAATTAGTCCTTTCTTTTTCTGAGGGATGCGACTAGAATGCGTCACAGCTGCGGTGGTGGTGGAATTGGTAGACACGCTACCTTGAGGTGGTAGTGCTTTCGGGCGTGGGGGTTCAAGTCCCCCCTTCCGCACCAACAATGAACCAGTATTGTTGGTGTTACAGCTAAAAAACATTGTTGCGGGATGGAGCAGTCTGGTAGCTCGTCGGGCTCATAACCCGAAGGTCGTTGGTTCAAATCCAGCTCCCGCTACCATTTTGATTAAGGTGCAACTTAATCAAGCAAGAAAATAGAGTTGATCAATAAATGAATATTGATTGAAAAATTCAAAGTTCTTGTGTATAATTTTGCAACGCTGATGCGGGATGGAGCAGTCTGGTAGCTCGTCGGGCTCATAACCCGAAGGTCGTTGGTTCAAATCCAGCTCCCGCTACCAAGTTTCTAAAAGGGCTCACAGTAGGTGGGTCTTTTTGCATAGTGAATTACGATTTACTGTGCGATAATAGGGGCGATTACGCCCTTTTTTATTGGCTATCGTGTGGTGTGGACATCAATTGGTCAAAAAGACATGCTTCACTATAGTAAGTTGAATAAGTCCAGTGAGCGATTGAATCGCACAAATATGACGAGAGTAAATGAAGCTATCAAATAAAACTCAAGCACTTCAAGATTTAATAACACCTGCAGTGCAAGCTTGTGATGTAGAACTTTGGGGAATAGAATTTATTCCTCAAGGTAAGCGTTCTTTATTGCGTATCTATATTGATAAAGACGTTGCTGAAAATGCTGAACCAACGATCAATGAAGATGGTGAGGTTGAGTTGGGTCGTGGTATTGGCGTGCAGGACTGTGTACGTGTGACTCAACAGGTGGGTGCAATTTTAGATGTCCATGATCCAATTTCAGGTGAATATGCTTTAGAAGTGTCTTCTCCGGGTTGGGATCGTCCATTCTTTCAGTTGGCGCAGTTAGAAAAATATATCGGGCAACAAGTTGCATTGCGTTTGATTGCAGCCGTTGAAAATCGTCGTAAATTCCAAGCGAAGTTGGTTGCTGTAGATTTAGAAAATGAGTTTATTCAAGTTGAAGTGGAACAACAACACATACTTGAAATTGACAGTAACAACATAGACAAAGCGAATTTGATCTTTCAGGATTAATCCAGAAATAGAAATCTGAATAAATAGGTGACTTATGGCACGTGAAATTCTCACCGTCGTTGAAACGGTTAGTAATGAGAAAGGTGTGAGTCGTGAAGCAATCTTTGAAGCACTTGAACAGGCTTTAGTTGCAGCGACTAAAAAGAAATTCTACGAAGGAACGAATTCGGAAGAAGCGCAGTTACGTGTAGAAATTGACCGCAAAACTGGTGATTACAGTACTTTTCGTCAGTGGGAAGTGGTTGCAGATGAAGATCACGAAATGCCAGCATGTCAGGATGCCATTTCTGATGTAGATCCTGCAAAATGGTCGATCGGGGATATTCGTGAACTCGAAGTACCGTCCATTGATTTCGGTCGTATTGCTGCGCAAATTGCTAAACAAGTGATTGTACAAAAAATTCGTGAAGCAGAGCGTGCATTGGTTGCTGATGCTTATGAGTCTAAAGTGGGCGAGTTAATCTACGGTGAAGTGAAAAAACAAACCAAAGATGGCTTTATCATTGACTTAGGTGATAACGCAGAAGCATATTTGGCACGCGAAGAAATGATTCCAAAAGAAATTCTTCGTCCAAAACAGCGTATGAATGCGATTCTTTATAATGTGAATCGTGAAGGTCGTGGCGCACAGTTATTATTGTCTCGTGCTAAACCTGAAATGCTGATTGCTTTGATGAAAAAAGAAATTCCAGAAATTTCTGAAGAAATCATTGAAATTAAAGCAGCAGCACGTCAACCGGGTGTGCGCGCAAAAATCGCGGTCAAAACCAATGACCATCGTATTGACCCTGTAGGTGCATGTATTGGTATGCGTGGTACACGTATTCAAGCGGTACAATCAGAGTTAAATGGTGAACGTATTGATGTTGTAGTGTGGTCTGATGATCCTGCTCAATATATCGCAAGTGCTTTAGAGCCAGCAGATGTATCGGGTATCGTGATTGATGAAGATGCACACACAGCTGATATTATTTTTGCAACCAGTGATCAACTTGCCCGTGCAATTGGCTCACAAGGGCAAAACGTTCGTTTAGCATCAGAGCTGACAGGTTATAAGTTAGATATGATGCTTGAAGATGAGTATCGTGCTCGTCAACAAAATGAAGCTCAACAGTATTTAGATATGTTTGTTACACGTCTAGATATTGAAGAAGATCTCGCAATGGCTTTAGTAGAAATGGGCTTTACCTCACTTGAGGAAATTGCTTATGTACCTGCGGAAACTTTCGATGAAATCGAATTGGATGCAGATACGGTTGAATTACTACAAAGTCGTGCAAAAGAAGCCGCTTTGGCTGATGCATTAAAACAGCAAGAAGATATTCAGGACCCAAGTCCAGAACTTGTTGCGATGGAAGGTATGACTTCTGAAATTGCACAGGCTTTAGCAGCACGCGGTGTAATCACAGTCGATGACTTGGCGGATCAAGCAACGGATGATATTTCTGATATCGAAGGCTTGGGCGCTGAAAAAGCGGGTCAATTGATTATGAAAGCACGTGAATCATGGTTTAACTAGGAGGTAGTACATGACGGATAAGTCAATTCAAGAGTTAGCAGTCAGTGTAGGACTTCCAGTTACAAAGCTCCTTGATCAGGTGCGTGAAGCTGGGTTACCTCAAAAGCAGGCTGAAGACAAAATTTCTACTGAACAGCAAGATGTGCTCGTAAACCATTTGAAAAAAGCTCATGGTCAAGATACGGGACAAGCAGGACAAATCACGTTGAAACGTAAAACGACAAGTACCGCGAAAGTGGCGAGTACTTCAGGTAAGGCTAAAACAATCAACGTAGAAGTTCGTAAAAAACATACGTTTACTAAGCCAGATCCTGAACAAATTAAAGCAGAAGCTTTAGCAAAAGCGCAAGCGACGGCTCAGGCAAATTCAGCGCCAAAAACACAGCATGTGGCTGTGGCGAATGAAGCTGAAAAATCTGAAAGCTCTGCAAGAGCCAATTTAGAAAAAATGCGTGCTGCTGCAAAACAGCAAACTGCAGCGAAAGAAACACCAAAAGCAGCAGTAGTTGTTAAGCGTAAGTCGACCAACAAGCCGATTACCAAAGCAACCGTAAAAACAATTGAAACACCTGAGCAGAAGCGTGCGCGTGAAGCTCAGGCAGCACAGTTGAAAGCGACTGAAGAAGCAGCTCGTCGTAAGTCAGCAGAAGAAGCTCAGCAACGTACACTTGAACAAATGCGTCAAATGGCGTCTAAGTATTCTTCTGATGAAACAACAACGACTATTCGTGTCGTTGATGATTCACCGTTGGCTGCTGGTTTGGTAGGTCAAGCATATGAAGACTCATTTGCAAAAGAAGACCGTGAAATCAAACGTGGTACCAACACTGCAAATACACGTTCTCCGAAGAAAGGTGGTCGTCGTGGTCAGGAAGAACAATCTTTCAGCCATAACCCACATAAACGTGGTCTAAAAACCAGTCAAGCGAATAAACATGGTTTTGAAAAACCTGTTAAAAAGCAAGTGTATGACGTTGAAATTGGTTCAACAATCGTGGTTGCTGACTTGGCTGCAAAAATGGCAGTTAAAGTTCGTGAAGTGATTAAATCACTCATGAAAATGGGTGAATTGGTTACTCAAAACCAAGCCATTGATCAAGAAGTTGCAGCATTGATTGTTGAGGAAATGGGACATAATCCAGTTCTTGTTTCTGATACACAAGCTGAAGATAACTTGCTTGAAGCCGCGGAAGGCGCGCGTGGAGCACAAACCACACGTGCACCAGTAGTTACCATCATGGGTCACGTTGACCATGGTAAAACATCGCTTCTTGACCGTATTCGTCGTGCTAAAGTGGCTCAAGGCGAAGCGGGCGGTATCACACAGCATATCGGTGCTTATCATGTAACAACCGATAAAGGAATTATTACTTTCCTTGATACACCTGGACATGCTGCATTTACTGCAATGCGTTCACGTGGTGCGAAAGCAACAGATATCGTGGTATTGGTTGTTGCAGCAGATGATGGTGTGATGCCACAAACTGCGGAAGCGATTGATCATGCTCGCGCTGCAGGTACCCCAATTATTGTTGCGATCAACAAAATGGATAAAGAATCTGCCGATCCAGATCGCGTATTGAACGAATTGACGACCAAAGAAATCGTGCCTGAACAATGGGGCGGTGATGTTCCAGTTGCAATGGTTTCAGCACACTCTGGTCAAGGTATCGATGAGCTTCTAGATTTAATTTCAATTCAAGCTGAAATGTTAGAGTTGAAAGCATCTGAAGAAGGTGCTGCGCAAGGTGTTGTGATTGAAGCGCGTGTAGACAATAGCCGTGGTGCGGTAACGTCTATTCTGGTTCAAAACGGTACTTTGAAAGTCGGTGATCTTGTTCTTGCTGGTGCATCTTACGGACGTGTTCGTGCGATGACAGATGAAAACGGTCAACGTATTCAATCAGCAGGCCCTTCGATTCCAGTTGAGATTTTAGGTCTTCCTGAAGCACCGATGGCGGGTGATGAAGTACTTGTTGTCAATGACGAGAAAAAAGCACGTGAAGTTGCCGATGCACGTATGGATCGTGAACGTCAAAAACGTCTTGAACGTCAAAGTGCGATGCGCCTTGAAAACATCATGGCATCTATGGGCAAGAAAGATGTACCTATCGTGAATGTTGTGCTTAAAACTGATGTACGCGGTACGTTGGAAGCATTGCATGTTGCATTGGCTGATCTTGCGACTGATGAAGTTAAAGTCCGTGTAATCGGTTCGGGCGTGGGTGCAATCACTGAGTCTGATGTTACCCTTGCTGAATCTTCAGAAGCTGTACTGCTTGGCTTTAACGTACGTGCCGATAATACTGCACGTCAAAAAGCAGATGCTGATGGTATCGACATTCGTTACTACTCAATCATCTATCAGCTCATTGATGATGTGAAAGCTGCTATGAGTGGTAAACTTGCGCCTGAACATCGTGAAACGATTCTGGGTGTTGCAGAAGTTCGTGAAGTATTCCATTCAAGTAAATTTGGTGCTGCTGCGGGCTGTATGGTACTTGAAGGTGTATTACATCGTAATAAACCAATTCGCGTACTTCGTGATGATGTGGTGGTATTCCAAGGTGAGCTTGAATCTCTTCGTCGTTATAAAGAAGTGGTTGAAGAAGTTCGTGCTGGTATGGAATGTGGTCTTGCTGTAAAAGGCTATAAAGACATCAAAGCCCTCGATAAGATCGAAGTATATGATGTTCAGTTGATCAAACGGAGTCTTTAATGGCGGGTAGTCAACGTCTTAAGCGCATGGCGGATACAGTACAACGTGAG
>WNDP01000245.1 GCA_009912575.1 Acinetobacter bereziniae | reverse complement strand
TGGATTATCAATTTTTCGACCATCTGACATGATCAGCATGTGGGTTAAGCCAAGATCAATACCAATAGTTTTATCAGCCTCAATCGTGGTCGGAGTAATTGCGATTAATTGAGTTTCAACCAAAATGGATGCGTAATACTTACCAGTTGCAGTCCTGCAAACAGTCACGGTTTTGATCTTGCCATCAAATTGCCGACAGAAATTGGTCTTAATTTTCTTAATCTTAGAGATATTTAATACACCATTACCAAAACTAACGGTTGAGTGTTGAGGGCATTGATATGATCTTTGCGGTATTTTTTTGGATTTGAATTTAGGGAATCTTGCCCGACCTGAAAAGAAATTTCCAAAGGCGGTATGCACATGCAGTAATGCACTCAAAAGAGTTTGGCTATTTACTTCACCTAGCCACTCATATTTTGGATTCTTCTTTTTCTTCACCAACTGACTTTGAAGTTGGGATTTTGAAATACTTTTTTTGAATATTTTGAAATATCTATTTTGGAGTGCCAAAGCCCAGTTAAACACGAATCGAGCGCACCCGAAGTGTTTTTCGATCAACACTTTTTGGCTTTGGTTCGGCTGAATGCGATATTTGTACGCTTTCAAAATAGGCTTATTCATGCTTAAATGTTAGCATGTTTAATACTTGGTGTAAAATGCTTGAAGTCACATTATCATTGTGTTTATAAACTAACTTATCATTTAGTGTTAGTTACAAAATATCGTAGAGAATGCTTTACCGATGACATGCTTAACCGCCTAGAAGAAATCGTAAGAAAAAGCTGTGAGGATTGGGAAATTGAGCTTCTAGAGTTTAATGGCGAAGCCGATCATGTTCATTTGCTACTGGATATGCACCCAAACATCATGCCAAGTAAATTTATTAACAACCTCAAAACGGTCACAAGTCGGTTGCTTAGAAAAGAATATGCAGATCACTTGCAAAAGTTTTACTGGAAACCTGTCTTGTGGACTAGAGCTTATTGTTTGCTCACAACAGGCGGTGCAACGATAGAAACGATTAGGCAATATATTCAGAATCAAGACAGACCAAGCTAACCGCTTGGTGAGCTATCCATCCCCACCCAAATCAAAGATTATAGATGGGGAATTTCGCTTTATTAGTTAAATATCTAACTCAAAATCATTTTTAGGTTTCGGCTTATACTCAGGTTCATAAGTCTGTTGAGAAGTATTCTGTCTAGGCGATGGATTTTTAATTTCGTAAATATCACTTTTTATTGTCTCGAAACTCTTTAAACACGACTGATATGATTCTCTTTGCTGTTTCAAATGATCGTTTTGAGGCTCTAAAATCTTCTCACATTGAAAATACTTCAACATTCGTTGATCATTTTTGATGATTTTCTCGAATTTCTCATAGTCCCATTGGCTGAGATTTGTACTTGCTCGACTCATATATGTTTCAATATTTTTTGATTTTTTCTGTATATAATCAATCAATTGTATTGGGTTTTTGCTGTTGTAGGCTTGCTGCTGTTTCTCGCATATCTCTTTGTGATAAGCAACGTAATCAGGGTAATAGCCATCACTTCGCAAGTAACTGAAATCCGTAGCCGGTTTTGGCTTGAGTCGAATTTCCGCTACTTTAGTTTCTAGTCGTTCAAGTTGTTGATTAACGCTATTAATCTTTCTACAGTTTCCCCAAGCGTATTGATCTGCTTGCTTTGCGTCTCCAAATCTTCGTAAAAGTTGCTCGGTACTTTCAATTGCAAGATTTTCGAGAGTGCTTTCTCGATGTCTGTTTGTTGTGTGCGAATGGTTATTTGAACTGATTTTAATTCGATCTTCACCAATTCGCTGACAACGCTGTTTAAATCCAGTTGATTTAATGCTCTCGCTAATTGTGTTTGCAATAGGGTCTTCCAGTGTTCTTGAAATGTTTGCTGTAATTGTTCCGAAAAGTTGCTCTGCTCGATCTTTGAAAGCTCGGTTTTCAGTACTGAAATCAAGGCTTGCTGCGCTTTTTTCTCTGTATTCAGGTGATTGATTTTGTCGTTTAAGCCCTGCTCGACTTCGCTGTAGGTGGTCAAAATGCTCTTTAATGAATTGACCTGTTGAATCAATAAGGCGTTTTGCTCGGCTAACAAGCTGTTTTGTTGAATCAATAAGGTGTTTTGCTCTGTCAAAAATTGGTCGATTTCTGTCTGCATTGCTTATCTCCGCAATTGATTCAAGATTTTGATTTGATTTGAAATTTGTTGTGTGTTCTGTTGAATGACTTCTCGCTGCGCTTCGATGGTCTTCAGATTTGTATTGGTTTGATAGCCCAGATATAAAACGATTGAAAGAATCAGCAGTCCAAAACCGATCATCCCCCAAAGAATGTATTTGGATCTCTGTTCGCTCAATTTTTCCGTGATCAGCGTTTGTATTTCGCTCTCGATCTGTTCGCTTTGGTTCGCTATCGCTTGCTGTACTTGGGCTTGAATGCTCTTTTGTAGGCTCTGCTTGTCGATTGAAATGCTCTGCAACTGGCTGTTGATGTGGTTCTGTAGAGCCTGAATTGAGGTTGAAAAAGAATCTATGCTCGATTTCACTTTTGATATTTCCGCAATATCTATATTCGCTAGTTTTGCTTGGAGTACTTCTATTTGCTCTGCATAGCTCGCTGTTAGCGTTTTTATTGCTTGGGGTGATAGATTCTCTATCTCGGTCAAAATCGAGCTTAGGTGCGATTCTAGGGCTGTTGTCGTCTGCTGTACTTTGCGTAAAAGCGTGGTGCTGCTGATTATAGGCTTCTCGCTTTGCACGATAAGTTGCTCGAAGTTGCTCAGCGTCTGTGAGAGCTGCTGCAAGCTTGTTTGCAGATGGTTGGCTTTCTGCTGCTGCTCTGAGATGCTCTGAATAAGATCCAATTTCGAATTGTTCATGATAGAAATCGCCTTTCAGTCGATGTTTTTTGCCGTTGTTGAGGGTGACTGTCAAAAACTCTTTGCTTGGTTTTATTGAGTCAATTCCATCCAGTTGCGTGATACAAGCGACTATGTCGGCTCTGTTCTCTACTGTTTGGGTCTTTAAGAGTGTTTGAACATAGTTATCAATTGCCTTGCAAAACTGCTTTTTAGGCAAGGTCTCAAGCTCTTGGCTTGACAGAATTTTTTTTGCTTGAGCATTAAGCTTGGCAACATAGTTCGGCTCTTGTGTTGTTTGCATCAAAAGCAGATCGTCAGGGCGTGACCACTGGTATTTTGTGTTGAAAAAGTCCCGTAGTGAGTCGAAATGTTTTTCATGACCAGGGGGCGCAATATTCAGGGATTTTCCGCTTTGTATATCAATCCGTGGCGCTAGAACGTGGATGTGCTTTGAGCCGTCATCGTCAGTGTGTAGCACTGCAAAAAGGTGGTACTGCGAGGGATCTAGTCCCGAAAATGCATGTTTTTCAAAGTCGTCTAAGACTTCTTTGATCTGCTCGTCTGTCGGTGCATCGTCTTTTGACCATGCGATAACCCCGCTTGTGTATTTCCACAAGTGAGGGCTTGAGTCACAAATGGCGTTGAACGTTGTTGCATCCCCTTTTAAAACTTCTATGCCTGCGCGGACGTTGCCTTGGTGGTCTAATTTGTCGAGTAAGTATGCAGATGCTTTTGCAGGGCTGCCCTTTCCGTGGTCGAGGAATTTAATATGCACTTTCATCCTCCTCAGCCAGTTGCACTGAAGACAACTGCTTTTTTAGGCGTTCAGGGCTTTGCCGACTAATTTTAGGTAAGGCAGGGAAGACTTTTTCTAGCTCGGTTTGAATGCCTTTTAAAACAAGCAACACGCTAAAAATATCTAGCTTGCGCTGTTCTTGATGATCTGCATTTTTGATGATGTTTAATGCTCTAGCGATTTGGTTCAGGTTGTTGCCAATTTTGGCTAGCTCAAGCAATAAAGCTGGGTCTGTTTTTTGGTAGCGTTTAATGACTTTGACCACTGTTTTAATTTTTGTTCTTGTGGGTTTTATTTCGTCTTTGGTTTGTTGAACGGTAATAGCATCTTGCATGACTTCACGCTCGATTAACGAATGAATGAAGTCAGTGAAATTTGTATTTTCCTTTTGCAGGTGTTGCTCCAGTTGCTCAAGCTGTAGATCGGTAAGTCTGAAAATTTTAGTTTTATTTCGCATTGATCAATTCCACTAACAGGCTTTTGCTTTTGGGGTCTTAGGGGTGAAACCCCTAACAAGTACCTGTATATATAAAACCGTAGGTTTTGTATATACAGGTAGGTTCTTTATTTTCATTGATGATACGATTTCAGTTTTAGAAATGGAATAAAATGATTAGAAAGTGCAATAAAAAGGTTTATTAAAATTATGGCTTGTATCCTGATTTTTCTAAAACTGGATAAAGTTTTCTGAATTTTTCAGGTTGAAGAAGCATGTCAGCGATACGAATAGCAAATTGCTGATAACTTTCTGTACCTTGTGAATACCTAGACATTTCTGGCATTTCAGACATTTTGTTAGCGAATAAATGACGTTGAGCATCGGTCATTTTGATAAAGAAGTCAGGTGTGTTTGGGTCTCGTTTTGAATCAGTTATCTTTTCGATTTTGGCTTTTGGGCTGAACTTGAATGAAAAGCCAGTAATAGATCGGCCTGTCTTATGTTGCTCCACTTTCATTGTTATATCTGTATGTTTGTTTATTTGCTTGATGGCTGGGTCTAATACACGTTTTTTAAAGTCCCCCATAGCTTTGTATTCAGTTTCAGTTAAGCCTAGTTTTGAACGAAACTCATTAATTTCAATAATTGGGGTTTTTCCTGCACTTCGCCAAGAAACTAACAATTCATATAAACGAGTAGCATAGAGGTTTAGATTTGCAACTTGCATCAACTCATAGCTTGTAAAGTTTTGCTCTAAACGAGTAATTAATGGAACAATCTCAGGTGCAAATCGAAGCTTAACAACTCCCGCACCCTCAACATAAGAAATACCACTAACCCATCTAACCACACGCTTTTCAGGCTTATTTCTTTTTTCATCTATAGTCATGTAAGTGACTTGACGATTAAATAGCGTCATTACTGCATCTGATAGCATTGCATAGGTATTTTTAACATCAACATGAAAGCGGTCTGCATAGTGTTGTGCATGAATCTCTAGGAACGTTTCAGCATCAATTCCCTTGCCTGTTTCCCTTGCCTCAATGATTGCTAAAAGAATCAATCTTTGCTCAACCAAGCCAAGTGTGTAACTTGCATTTATTAATGAAT
Source organism: Acinetobacter bereziniae (assembly GCA_009912575.1). Taxonomy (GTDB): domain Bacteria; phylum Pseudomonadota; class Gammaproteobacteria; order Pseudomonadales; family Moraxellaceae; genus Acinetobacter; species Acinetobacter bereziniae_A. The sequence continues at coordinate 650 of WNDP01000245.1, read as the reverse complement.
TATCTTTCACAACCAGACTCATAATTACCCTTGTTATAATTATAAACGGACAATATGGAATATATCTATAAATAGACAAGATGTAAACAGTCCACTTAAGCAGGGTAAATGTCCATTTATGGCAGGGTAAATGTCCACTTATGGCAGGGTAAATGTCCATTTATGGCAGGGTAAATGTCCATTTATAAAGCCTGAAACCCTTACAGAGAGATAGTTTCAGAGGTCTTAAAAGCATTTAAAAGCTTAAAAGCATTTAAAAGCCCAAAACAAAAAAATCAAAGGCTATGGCACTCGCTTCGCTCGTGTCGTTTCAAAAGCAAAAGCAAAGTCAAAAGCGTTGATAATGCATTCGCTATGCTCATGTTTTTTCAAAAGCAAAAGCTTCAAAGTTCGCACCCATTCGGGATGCTCTGTTCTTACCGTTTAAGGTCGTAAGGGAGTTTGTAATCGGAGAAAAGGCGGAGAAAAGGCAGGGCTGAAATTTTTATGAAGCTCAATCACTCGTAGACACTCGTTCGGTTATTTGACCTACTCCCACCACTAAATCAAAGATTATAGTAGGGGAATCTTTGCGACCTATGTGGGTAAAGCCCACACCTTTCGACACCACACTTACACTGATAAGTATTGTGGTGTAGGAACTCTTTATA
>WNDP01000244.1 GCA_009912575.1 Acinetobacter bereziniae | reverse complement strand
ACGCTGTAATAATATGAAGGAATTAGACCAACTGATTGCAGAATCAATAGAAATTTATAATTGTTATAGACCACATTTGAGTCTAGGTATGATGACACCTAATCAAATGTTTGAAAAAGTAAGAACCGAGCTAATTGCTTAACTCGGCTCTAAATAAAATACTGTCAATCTATTTTAGGACGAGACATTCAAATGAATAAGCGTTTCTTATAGTAAAAATAAATAAGCATTTTAATAAGCTCGATTTTTAGAGAGAATTCTAATAAGCTGTGGTTCTTATTTAACTCATATGGACATTTGAAAATGGCTGTTGGTGACGTGTCTATGCCACATATGCATGTGGTGCAAGGTGTAAAAATTGGCTCTGCTGAGGCGTATGTCCGTTATCCAAATCGACGAGATTTAGTTATTTTTGAATTTTCACAAGGCACTAATGTTGCTGGTGTATTTACCCAAAATGCATTTTGTGCTGCACCAGTTCATGTATCCAAAGCGCATTTGGCACAAGCTAATCCTCGTTATCTCGTGATTAATACAGGCAATGCCAATGCAGGTACAGGTAAGTTGGGCATGCAAAATGCTCAAGCTACTTGTGTAAAACTTGCTGAATTGGCGCAAATAGAGGCTTTTGAAGTCCTGCCATTTTCTACAGGTGTGATTGGTGAACAATTACCAATTGAGCGCTTAACTCAAGGGTTGCAACCAGCTTTAGCAAGTTTGCGTGACGATGCATGGAGTGATGCCGCAACTGGAATCATGACGACAGATACCACACCTAAAGGTGCTTCAGAGCAATTTGAGCTTGATGGTATTACTTATACCATGACCGGCATTTCTAAAGGTGCAGGTATGATTCGTCCAAATATGGCAACCATGTTGAGCTTTGTAGCAACAGATATGCCTATTGCACGAACGCTAGTACAAAAGATGCTAAAAGTCAGTGCAGACCAATCATTCAACCGTATTACCGTTGATGGTGATACTTCTACCAATGATTCATGTATCTTTGCAGCAACTGGATGTTCTGGTGGTGTAGAAATCACAACAGAAGAGGATGTCCGCTATACAGCAGTGCTTGAGGTTTTATCACGTGTGATGAAGCGTTTGGCGCAACTGATCATCCGTGATGGCGAGGGAGCAACCAAATTTATTACTGTGACGGTTGAGAGTGGTCATAATACACAAGAGTGCTGTGATATTGCATATAGTATTGCGCATTCACCACTCGTGAAAACAGCGATTTTTGCATCTGATCCAAACTGGGGGCGTATCCTTGCTGCGATTGGTTATGCTGGTGTTAAAGACTTAGATGTAGAAAAAATTCAAGTCTGGTTGGATGATGTGCAAATTTGTAAAGATGGTGGCGCTGCTGAAGATTATACTGAAGAGGCAGGTGCGGGTGTGATGTCACAAACTGAGATGACTATTCGTGTTGATCTTGGGCGAGGATTGGCAAAAGACACGGTTTATACCTGTGATTTATCCTATGACTATGTAAAAATTAATGCAGACTACCGTTCTTAAGTATTGATATTTGAATTGAGCCTCATTCGTGAGGCTTTTTTATAACAAAACATTTTTCGAGGTGAATTTATGTGCAGTAAAAAGTACAATAAATTCACAAAGGTATACCGCTAGCATGATGCCAGCGATAAGGGAAGAGAAGACCTCTTATGAATGATGCGAATAATTTAATTGCCAACGAAGCAAAATCGATTGTGCAAGCGCATTTAGATCGTTTAGGTGAGCCAAAGGACAATCGTCTGAGTCCTGAGTTGAAACAACAAAAGTTTGATCAAATTAAGGCTGAGTTAGCAAAGCAAAATGCTGTTCTGGTCGCACATTATTATTGTGATCCAGAAGTGCAAGAACTTGCAGAAGCGACTGGGGGATGTGTTTCAGACTCTTTGGAAATGGCCCGCTTTGGTCGAGATCATGAGGCATCTACGCTCGTTGTCGCTGGTGTTAAATTTATGGGAGAAACTTCAAAAATTCTTTCTCCTGAAAAAAGAGTATTAATGCCAACACTAGAAGCGACTTGTTCATTGGATTTGGGTTGCCCAGTAGATGAGTTCACAGCATTTTGTGATGCGCATCCAGATCATACTGTTGTGGTTTATGCCAATACATCGGCAGCAGTTAAAGCACGTGCAGATTGGGTGGTAACTTCAAGTTGTGCTGTTGAAATTATTGAGCATTTAGATAGCTTGGGTGAAAAAATCATTTGGGCCCCTGATCAACATTTAGGTCGCTACATACAAAAGAAAACGGGCGCAGATATGCTGCTTTGGGATGGTGCATGTATCGTACATGAAGAATTTCGTGCACGAGGGATTGAAAAGATGAAAGCCCTGTATCCAAATGCAGCTGTGCTCGTCCATCCAGAGTCACCTGAATCTGTGATTGATATTGCAGATGCGGTAGGTAGTACATCTCAGCTGATTAAAGCGGCTCAAACCTTAGCCTAAGATACCTTGATCGTGGCTACTGATCGGGGGATTTTCTATAAAATGCAACAAGCGGTACCAGAGAAGACATTGATCGAAGCCCCTACTGCGGGTGAGGGTGCAACATGTCGATCTTGTGCACATTGTCCGTGGATGGCAATGAATGAATTGGATGGGACTTTGGCAGTTTTACAAAATGCTGACCAAAAAATATTTGTTGATCCTGCCTTGGCAGAACGTGCAAAATTACCCTTGGATCGTATGCTGAACTTCAGTGCGCAGCTGAAACGTTAAAAATTGTATAAAAACACCTGAAATGCTTGATTAATATACATTTGACTTGTTTTTTTAACTTTTTTCAAGATAGGTGTTGACGTCTTGTGGCGTCACGCCTAGAATGCACACCGTACCGCACGATGTGAGATACACTAAAGCTGAGATGAACGGAGCATAGCACAGCCTGGTAGTGCACCTGGTTTGGGACCAGGGGGTCGTAGGTTCGAATCCTACTGCTCCGACCAATTCTTCAAGGCAAGGTAACGGTGATATCAGTATCATTGGTCATGCGCCTGTAGCTCAGTTGGATAGAGCATCCGCCTTCTAAGCGGATGGTCACAGGTTCGAATCCTGTCAGGCGCACCATATGTTGCTTGATATTATAGAGCCTAAAACTTAATGTGACGGTGGATGTAGCTCAGTTGGTAGAGCCCCGGATTGTGATTCCGGTTGTCGTGGGTTCGAGCCCCATCATTCACCCCAATTCCTTAAGTTTGTTGTAAATTCGGAGCATAGCACAGCCTGGTAGTGCACCTGGTTTGGGACCAGGGGGTCGTAGGTTCGAATCCTACTGCTCCGACCATTTAAGTTGAAGCTTAAATATAAATTATCCGCTTATAGGCGGTTTTTTTATGCCTGAAATTTGTGGGAATCTTTAATACATATTAAAAAGATAAAAACAAAAAAATAGACCTCCGTAGAGATCTATTTTGAATAAAATAAAATGTTTAAGGAATAATAATCACCGCTACACGACGATTTTCAGCTTTATGCTCTTCACTATCATTGGTTTTTAATGGCTGGTCAGCACCTTTCCCAATAACTTGAATATTTGCTGGATTAAACTTTTGCGCAATAAAAATATCAGAGACATTTTGCGCACGTTCTTTCGATAATTTTAAATTGTATTCAGGATTACCGACATTATCTGTATGACCAACAATTTTCAATTTATCTAAGTGATATTTATTGAGCTGTGTTGCTAAACGAATCAGTTCTGCTTGATGTTCTGGTTGAATGTTTGATTCATTGAAACCAAACAATAAGCGCTCAGGTAAGCCTAAGCTCCAGCCTTCATCTGTTAATGTAAAACCTTCTTTCTTAAGTACACGAGCTTGTTTATAGCTTAAACCTCCAAGGTTCATACAACCTGAGAGGGCTAAACAAAGTAAAGCAAGAATAGAAAGCTGTATCTTTTTCGATATCATAAAAATCCCCTAAACATTAAGAATGATAAATGAACCAATGATGTTGTAGCGATTTTGCTTTATACATAGCTTGATCCGCTTGAGAAATTAAGTCTTCAGGGCTAGAAGCCTTGCTTGAAATGGCGATTCCTAGACTGAAACTAAAATAAATCTCTTGCCCTTTATAAATTAAAGGTTCTTCACAACATTTAATGAGGTTCTCTGCGATAGAGATTAAGTGCTCAATTTTAGAAATTGAACGTAAAATAATTGCAAACTCATCGCCTGCAAGTCGCGCGACAAAATCATCTTGGCGGATATGGCATCTTAAACGGACAGCCATTTCCTTTAAAACCTCATCACCAACTAAATGCCCATATTGGTCATTAATGGCTTTAAAATTATTATTATCAATAAACAGTAATGCTAAATTTTGACGTTGATGAGCATCATCAAATAGACTACATAGAACTTGATAAAAATAACTACGGTTAGGTAATTCGGTTAAGTTAAATGGTCATGTTGAACCTGATAAGAAAGTTCAGTATTTTCATTTTGTAAATGCGTATGCCAAGACTGAATTTCATCTAAAAGTTGGTTGAAAACGCCATTCAACTCTTGAAACTCTTTTACATCACTTTTAGGAAATCTTAAGTTGTAGGCTTTCTGATTTCTTAGCAGTTGTGCAATTTGAATGATCGGTGAGAAAGACCCCATGATATGACGATAGGTGAGATTGACAGACCACCATACCGCAAAAATCATAAACAGCATTCCAAAAGCCAAACCTAGAAAAATCTTAAAGATAAACATTAAAATTTCATTAGAACTTCCATATAGGACCACCTGCCCAACAAATTGACCTTGATGTTGAACATTTAATTTAATCGCATCTTTTAAAAAAATATGGTCAAAAATATTTTGAATATAAGAGTAATGTTCAATATTTTTTAGGCTTTCCGCAACTTTGTGGCCTTGAGAATCATAAACTTCAATAAGCCGTACAGAATGTTGGAAGGTATATTCATTGATAATTTGAGAAATCGCAATTTTATCTGAGAACACAAGCGCAGGTTGAACTCGTTCTGAAACAGTACGACTGATTAATAATAGGTTTTGTTTCGCATAAGACTCAACAGTAAATACTGAAATCGTAACAAAAGTCGAAGTACAGATGAATAGCGTGATTGCAAAAGTCGTAAATTGTGATTTACGAAATAACGTTTGCAAAGAAGTCGATTTAAAAAAATTATTGATCATGATTTTAATCCGAATTTTTTGCGAGTAACAAAACACGCGGATCAACATGTATTTTAGATCGAGCTAAGCTATCTAAATTGACTTTAAAAATAGTATTCCCTGTTTTGTTGGTGGATAGGCAAAAAACACTTCCTATTTCACATTCAGAATTATTTGAGCTAAATGACAGAATGGCAGAGTTTAATGATTTATCAATAAGTGATTGTTCAGCTTGTGCTGTAGTATTTGAAAAGAATACGGCATCACAATGGCGACTTTTTAAGTCTGATGCATGTATAGCATTTACATTGAACGATGGTTTATTGGTTTTTGCATAGTTTGGATTATCAGCAACACATAATTCAGGAGATGAGGTATTCCACTTTGCATAACTTAATATAGATAGGGTCATCACAAAAATATTATGTGACGAGTTGGCCCAGGAATAATTGCAGCATAAAAGCAAAATTCCTAAACAGAATGTTTTTCTATTTATAAGAAGGGCCATATTCGACTTAATTTAATCAATGATAAAATCATTTGAAATAGTTTAAAGAAAAAAACCAAATATAAATAGCTCAAAATTTAAATAAAAAAATCCAAATATGCTTAATAAAAGAACAACTGATAAATAAAATCGAAAATAATTAAAAAAGGGGGTTTTGTGTTGGAGTGGGAATGCTGTAGAATGTGCACATCCATCGGCGGTGATGAAGATTAAAACTTCTGATAAAACAATGACTTGGTTGAATTGATTAAGTTAGGTTTTAGAAAGAAAGTTTAGAAAATAATTTGAAATCATAGTTGACTTTCTAGAGATAGAGAGTAATATAGCCGACCTAGCTTGATGCTGACGAAGCATGAAGAAGATCATTAAGAGAATATGAAGAACAACTTGTGTGGATTTTTACTGATTGATTGATCGAAATATTATCATTGATTGATTGGTTTAAATTACTCGAAGTTTATTTGAGAGAATTTGTCAGAAAATTGAT
>WNDP01000243.1 GCA_009912575.1 Acinetobacter bereziniae | reverse complement strand
CTTAAAAATGCAGATATTCCCCCTAACGGAAATGCACTAACAAAGCTATCTAACGACATTAAAAACATCACTCAAACAGGGGTTAATGCGGTCGTTAATGTGGCTACGATGGCTCAGAATGTGGTTACTGATACGGTATCAAATACAAGCCAATATTCATTTAGCTTTGGAAAAGACGTAGATAGTTACATCAAAGAAGCATCTGTCAAATACGGAATTGATGAAAAAGTTTTGCGTGGTTTTGTAAAAATGGAAGCTGGTTGGACTGGAAAAATGTCGCCAACAGGGGCAATTGGTACTGGACAATTTATTCAACCAACTTGGGATGGTCTTGCAAAAACTAAAGAGGGTCAAGAAATTGGGATGACTAAAATTGGTAAAAGATTTAGAACAGCCAAAGATCCGCGATATGATAAGCGTGTGAATACTTTAGCGACTGGATTATTAGCTAAACAAAATGCAGATATTTTAATTAAAAATGGATTACCAGTTACAGGTGAGAATTTATATCTTTTACACAATGTTGGAGCAGGTATTATTCCCGCAATTAAAGGATCAAATAAAGTTTCAAAAGCAACATTAAAAGCTATCAAGGCAAATACTCCAATTAAAGGACAAACGCCAAAACAGTTTGTTGCTTACCAAAAAGGAATATTTAATGATCACTATAAAGTAGCTAGTGCAGTAAAAAAAGATGTTATACCCAAGAGCTCTAAAAATAGTAACTTTAAAAGCCCTAACATTAAAAATATGTCGCCACCAGTTAACAACCCAAATAAGGAGCAAATTAATCAATCAAACACCAACTCAAAAGTATCTCAAGTTACAATTAATCAAGAATACAAAACTGAAATGACAATCAGTGGAGCAAGAGATCCGCAAGCGTCCGCTCAAGCTGTAAAGCAAAACCAAGAGAATGCTAAAATTTTCTTGGCTAGAAATGCTAAAGGAGTACTACCTTGATTTACATTCAATTTCAATATCTTTGATAAAATCATCCATTGTGATAGTTAGCGTATTTCCCTTTTTGTCCTTAAATTCACTAATACACACTGTAGCTGAGCAATATTTTTCAGGCATTTTAGAGTCATAAAATACCGATTCCTTATCCACGCCTTTTAAGGGAATTGGACTCCATCCTTTTTTGATCAACTTAGACCTGGTTGATTTTTCGTAAGTCAGAGAGTCTACGCCTTTTAATTTTACCAAAGGAGCTGTTTGACAAGGGGGTTGTGCGAATGCTCCTAAGCTTAAAGTAAATAAAAGAAATCCAATTCCTAGTTTTTTCATTGATTTGATTCTCTGATAGTGGTTTTAATGCTCAAAGTATCGTTTTGATTGGTACTATTTTCAATACTGTCTTGTTTAGATTTAGACTCTTTATCAAAAGGGTCTTGAATAGAGCTTCGAGAGGTCTGGACTTCCACTGGCTTTTTAGAATTAGGCTTGCCGCTTGGCTTTATTGCATCTAAAGCGTATGAAATAGCAAGAAATGCAATGATGAAAATAATCATCCATTTAAACAGTTTACCTAAAAAGCTTCCTTTCTTTTTAGGTGCTGAAGTGTTGATGCTTCTTTGTAATGGCTCCAGATTAACATTTATAATAAATTGATAACCGCAGTTATTACATTTGTAGATTAATTCAGAAAGATTTGATTGCTTACTGTTGTATTTAGTTTGAATGCTTCCACAGTGTGGGCAATTAGGTCGGTCTAGTTTTACTTGAGCCATTTTGTTGTTTCCAGTGGATTTATGCTGTTCTGTTTTAAGTTTATGTAATTTTGAATACGAAAGACCAGTTCCAGAGATGCTAGCGGTTGTGCGAATGCCTTTTTTACTAATATTGGCAGTTAATCCTTTTTTGCCAACTGACATACTTGTAAGTCCAGTCTTTCCAAAATTAAAACGGACCCCTCCTATTTTTAGGGATTTTTTAAAGCCAAAACCCATATTTATTACCCTCTTGTGCGTAATTGAGAAAAAAGTGTAATGGATAATGATTTTTTTGCCCAAGCCCCGCCACTAACTAAAAGGGTAAGTAGGAGTAGTTTTTTCATAAAGTTGTATCTCTGGTATTAGTTGTTAAACCTTTTAAGGTCTTAGCTCTTAAACCCTTTAAGAAATTTGACCTTTTAAGGTTTTAATTCTTAAAGGGTTTAACAAATAATAATATGGGTTTTACGGTATTATAAATTAAAACCATATACCACACTTTTAAAATGGTGTTATCATTGTTTTGTACTCACAAATCAATTGAAGGGTGGGAAGATGTCAAAGGTAATTAGAGCGAGAACAATGGATAGAGCAATGACTTTTAAGCAGTCCTCATCTTTTGATTCTGCTTTGTCTGTCTTATCACATATAGAAAATGTAAATAAATTGGAATTACAACCTGTTAATTCTAAAGAGTTTCCCAATATAAACATTGATCAATTGTGTGTACTTGCCACTGAAGAATCATATACAATGCCTCGTGGTTTGACTCGTGAGCAAAGAAGACAGTGGGCAAAAAGCAATCTAAACCTGAATTCGAAGTAATTTTCGGGAACACTTTTAATAAATATTATAATAATTATCCAGAAACAACTTTAGATTGCATAGATGATTTTATTGAACATTTTGAATCACGTGGATTAAAAGACTGGAAAGGTAAAATAGCACCTTCTTATCGTGTTCCAGAAAACTATAATAATAGAGATGAAATTATTGAAAAAGCTAAAAATCATAATTTATGGCATGTCCATATAGGCGATCCATCTTGGGAGAAATCTAAATATGGTAATTATTATGTATCCGAATGGGTTCTTCATTTTAAGATGATTACACCTTATAAAATTAAACTTCTTGAGCTTGGATGGCACAATCCTATGTTGCTACCTAGTGACGAGATTTGTAATGAATAACCCACTTCGGTGGGTTTTTTAATGCCCAAATAAAGGTGAAATATGTCAATTAACACGATTTTAAATACTGCTTTAGGTACTGTTGCTGCATCACCTTTAACTGAAATTGCAGGTTCACTTTTGCTTGCAGGTCGTGGACGTACCATAATGGGGCTTTTCGCTGATGTGACGATTGAAGAAAAGCACAAAGACGAATTGCAAATCACTGGGCATCCAACAGAAGTTGGTTCGCCTATGTCTGACCATGCCTATAAAGAACCTCCTGAAGTAACAATTAAGGTTGGATGGTCAGAAAGTGCAGGCAAGTTAAATGGTCTAGTTGGTGATTCATTGCTATCTGAAACAACTGGGCTTGTGGCTGTATATGAAACACTGCAACAGCTTCAAAACTTAAAGCAACTTTTGGTAATTTCTACAGGTAAACGCCTTTATAGCAATATGTTAATCAAGTCGCTTGGATGCACAACGGACTTACAAACAGAAAATGTTTTGATGATCGAAATGACGCTTAAAAAAGTCTTTTTAGTTCAATCTTCTGAAACTAGTGTTTTGCTTGATGAACAAACAAACCCAGCTTCAACCGCAGGGGTCTCCAATGGTGGAACAGTTCAGGCGACACCAGAGAATGAATCTGTTTTAAGTAAGATTGCTACTGGTATTTTTGGGAGTTAATTATGGGCTTATATAAAATCCCTTTAGGAGTAGGAAATCAAAAGTTTATTGTTCAGCTGAATAAAATTACCTATAAATTGCAACTCATTTTTCGCTTAGATTGTTGGTACTTGGATGTATTGGATAGCTCAGAAAATCCGATCATTTCAGGTTTGGCGATGAATCCAAATATAGATTTGCTTGAGCAGCATCAACACTTAATCAAAGGTTCATTCTTCGCAACAAATGCCAATAAAGATGAGTCACAAGGATTTTTCGATCTAGGCTCTAAAATCCAATTATATTGGAGAGATCCGACATGACATTACAATGGGAGCGTAAGTGTAAGCTCACAGTGCAAATCGAAGATGGTCAACCTGAAGCATTAGACCTATCTGATTTTAAAATCGTATTTCATATAGGACAAGCCACAACATCCACCCCTAAAGCAGCAGAATTTTATATCTATAACATGAGCGAATCTACAATGAATCGCTTGGCAGGTATGAATAGCGAGAAAGTGAATAGCACTGTCATTTTTGAATGTGGTTACATGCTAGGACCATTGGAGATAGTGTTTAAAGGTCGGGTTTTTCAGTATCGCCGTGGTCGAGATAATCCAACTGATACCTGGTTATGTATTCTTGCTCAATCAGGTGACCGATTGAAAAGCACAGCATTGGTCAATCAAACATTATCTGCAGGTACAACGATCAATGATATTGGTAATTTTCTGATTGATGAAGCAAGCAAACACAATATTGAAAAAGGTGATGTTGTCGATTTAAGCACTCAGCAATACCCCCGCGGTCGTGTGTTCTTTGGTCCACTTGAAGAAAATCTGAGACAGTTTTACGAAGAAAATAACATGCTTATCGACTTCTCAGATGACAATCTCAATGTAGTGCCGATCAAGGGTTATATTCCTGTACCTGTGCAGACTCTAACTCCTAGAACTGGCATGGTCGGTATGCCTCAGCTCACCAGTGAGGGTTTAAAAGTATCTTGCTTGTTAAACCCTAAAATGAAATGGGGTGGTCGTGTTCAGGTTGATATGAGCAACTTACAAACAGAAGCCTACGACATCACATATGGTAGTCAAAAAGTAGATCAACCGCAAAAAGATCCAAAAACAGCCACAAATGCTGGAGGTCTTTTTCTTATCAGATCAGTTGAGCATCATGGCGATACAAGGGGCAATGATTGGTACACTGATTTAGTGTGTATTGGTATTGATGCTGTTGTACCGAAAACAGGCATCACAATTGATGCTGTAGATGAAAATTGGCGACCATCACAAACAGAGGGGCTAGTTAATGGCATTGAGTTTTAATGAGCTTGCACCTGATCAATTGTCTATTGTGCGAGATGCAATAAGAGCTGAGTTGGCAAATCTCTGGACGTCGCTGCCGTGTGAGATAGATAGCTACGATTCAGAAGCGGTCACAGTCAATGTTCAGCCTTTAATCAAAATTCCAGTGATGACCAATACGGGTGAGATTGAAACAGTTGAATTGCCAGTAATTGAAGATGTACCCGTGATGTTCCCATGTGCAGGGGGTTTTACGATTACTCACCCAATCAATAAGGGTGATGAATGTTTAGTTTCGTTTGCAGACCGAAACATTGATTTGTGGTGGCAATCAGGGGGGATTCAAAACCCCTTTGATATGCGAAAACATGATTTATCAGATGGATTTGCATTTTTTAGACCGCAATCACAGACCAAGAAAATCAGTGACATTTCTACAGAGAATCTTGAGATTCGCAATGATAAGAACAGTTGCAAGATTCAAATTACACCAGGTGGAGAAATTCATTTTCTGGGCTCAAAAGCAATATTTCATTGTGATGTGGAAATGAATAAAACTTTGACAGTGACAGGTATTATCAAGTCGCTTTCAGATGTTATTCGCCAAAGCGATCAGTTTATTTAGTCATAAACATGGTGGTGTCAAGTCGGGTGGTGAAACTACTAGCACACCGCAATAGCAAAGAAATTCAAATACAGGGAGCGCGAAAGCGTCTTTTTTTATGCGCTATAGAAAACAAGATGAACAGGGTGATTACAGCTTTGGATCAGGTCTAAATGATTTTCATATAGATAATGCTGAAGCCATCGCCCAAGCAATAGAAACACGACTCAAATTGTGGGTAGGAGAATGGTTTGCTGATACCTCAGACGGCACAGGATGGTCACAAGCTATCTTAGGAAAACAATCTAAGAATCTTTATGAATTGACCTTACGGCAACGTGTTTTAGAAACCTACGGGGTAACTTCAATTGAGTCATTTCAAAGCTTACTAGACCATGAAACAAGACGACTAACCGTATCAATGACCGTGAATACCATTTATGGCCAAACAACAGTAACGGGAGCTTATGACTAATGGCACTAACTACAATAGCACCTGTAATTAATGAAAATGGCATAAGTGCGCCGACTTATGATCAGATCCTTGCGTATTTTAAACAGCAATACAGGAATATTTATGGCAATGATGTATATCTTGAAAATGACAGCTTAGACGGCCAGTTTTTAGGAGTGCTTTCTTTAGCTTTTAATGATGTAAATGCGGTCTGTGTTAAAACCTATAATTCATTTA
>WNDP01000242.1 GCA_009912575.1 Acinetobacter bereziniae | reverse complement strand
GGTCGCACACCACTGGAAACAGTACTTGATGGGAAGCGAATTTGGGCTGAGAAGAATTTAGCTCAAATTTAACCTGACAGGCACACTAAAAAATGGGTAACTGTCAGATCTGGTTTGAGCTAGTACACTTTAAGTTTCATTTGAATCCTTTAGAACCTTGTGGTTATTTCTATTTAATTTCTAATTGAAGTAAAGTTGTTTTTAGCTTTAACAACTCAGCTAAGGTTTCCAATAGCAAACTGATTTGTTTTAAGGCTAATAGTAAACCATCTGATAAATCATCCTGATTGCTTAATGTCTGAATTTCTGCCAGTTTTTGTTCCAATAATCGCTCATTTAGAGGCAATTGATTGATTAAAACATCATTCAAAGTCTGTTTGCACCAGAACATTAAATCTAAAATTTGTTGATCATATACCTGTTCACGATGACTACCGAGTGCCGAGACATAACTGAGTTGGCTATGACTATAGACCAAGTATCTAAATGCATGATGAATTAAATCCTGATGAGGATTCGGTTCAGCACTGAGGCTGGAAATCATCGTTGATAATTCAATTTGCGCATTATGGGCTGCACGACGGGCTTTACGATAATCAATACTGTTTGTTCGCCCCTGTTGATACTGTTCCACCACTGCATCGAAATAATCCAGAGTTGCTTTACTGCTTTTGCGAATATTGTTGGAAATATCTCGAAAATTCCAATCTGGCCAAATGAAGCTGACAGCAAACCATGCAATCAAACAACCCAAAAGCGTATCAATAATACGGGGTAAAATAATGGCATAGCCTGCACCCTTGAGATTAAAAATCAACAAAACCATCAGGGTTGCCATTAATGTTGCCATGGCATATTTTTTGGAACGCAAATAGAAAAAATATACGCCAAAAATAATGGTAAGTACCAACTGACCTTCAATACTGGGTACAAAATATAAGATCGGAATCCCTAAAATGACCCCTAAAACAGTGCCTAATGTCCGCATTTTCAAACGGCTTTTCGTGGCGAAATAACTGATTTGACAGACAAATAAGCTGGTCAGCAAAATCCAATAACCATTCTTGGCAAAAGGCAATAAAGAAATGGCATAGCCCACAGCAAATACAAAGCCAATACGCACAGCATGGCGAAACAGGGCAGACTTTGGGGTTAAATGTTGTTTGATCTTGAGCCAAAGATCTTGGATGCCGTGTATATCGTCATCCAGTAAATTTAAATTATCTCGATGTTGATTATAATTTTGTTGATAATTCGCTTGCTCAATACTGAGGTTCGTAAATTGATCTTGGACATTTTTTAAATTTCTTAACACCAAAAGCAGATTTTTAACTTCTATATTATGTGGATTGTGTTGAATCCACTCATGCATTGAGCTTTCTAAATGCGTTAAAGCAATAGTATGGTCTGAACGCACTTCAAAAGCATGACGCTTTAAAATGGACTCAGCCAGCATGTCACAGTGATTGGCTTGTAAACGGACATTTTTTTGAATCCGATAAATTAAATCAGTCCGGCTAAAGTTTTGATGGATTCTTTCATAATGTAAATAATTGGATGTGGCTTGTTCATGGATATCTTGTGCTAGAAAATACAAATTCAGCCAGTAAATTGTGTTTTTATTGGCACGAGAAGCTTTTAGTCGAGTGAGTAAAGATGCTTTGGTCGCATTTAGACTTTGTACGACAACACTGTTTTTTAATGAAAGGTCATATAAAAGTTGTTCAACATTGTCTTGGTTATCGGGGTCAAACAGTTTGGCTTTGGTCATCAATAAATCTGAAAGTTGCTTGAAACTGTTTGATAAATTGTCTTGTACAGCTTGTGTCGGTTTAAGTAGATAAAAAATAATAGAGGTTAAACCGTACCAAAGTGCCCCCATGACAAAGTAACTTGGCTGTTGATACCACTCAGAATATTCTCCTAATCCGAACATGGTATAAATAGAGAGTAAGACTGTACCAAATGAAATAGTGGCATAGCGTTGACCCAATGCACCCATTAATATGAACGCTGCACTAGAAAGCGACAAATAAATCAAGAACAAAAGTTTATAGGGATGTAAAAAATCTAAGATACTGCTGACGCTAAAAAATAGAATACAAACCAGCCCAAGATTTCTTAGACGAATACTGAGCCGATCATCAAAGTCAGTCAATGCTGTTGCGATTGCCCCAAGTGTTATTGGAACAATCAGTGCATCATAGCCGAGAAAATAAAGGCCAAGCGTTGTTCCTGTTAAAACAATCAAGATCTGTAAGCAATAAATCAAGATCGAGTTCGACTTAATATTTTGAAAGATTTGATGAAGGCTATTCACAATATCGTTTCGCAGATGGGGTATCTTTGTATTTTACTCGTTTATGGCACAGTCAGAGGTTTTATTCGCTGTGGAAATGTAAAAATTAATGGGTAAAATTCAACATTTTATATACAGATTTGCTCTTACCTTGCGCCTTAAAAAAATCCACAATAAATCACTGAATGCTTAAAAATACTGACAATGTTAAAAAAACAAAACACCGCAATTAAACTTACGCGTTATCGTAGTGCTGAGCTAAATGAACGCCGTAATTTAAAAATGGCACGTTCAATCCATGCCTATGTACGGGGCAATACCGCCAAATATTATGATTGGCTGAAACAAGCTGAAATTAGCTCTATTCCTCAAGGCCCTGCAATTTGGATTTGTGGGGATTGTCACACTGGAAACTTGGGTCCAGTTGCCAATGCCGAAGGCAAGATCGACATTGAAATTAGAGACTTGGATCAGACTGTGATTGGTAATCCAGCCAATGATTTGATTCGTTTAGGTTTGTCTTTAGCAACAGCAGTACGCAGTTCAGACTTACCAGGTGTGGTGACTGCACAAATGATTGAGGCACTTTATGCGGGCTATATCTATGCTTTAGAACGCAATGGTCGAACGAGTGATCAGTTACAGCGTCCGGCTCTGGTACATAGTGTGATACAAAAAGCAGTGAAACGCTCATGGAAAAGTTTAGCAAAAGAGCGTTTAGAAGATTTAAAGCCTCAAATCACTTTGGGCAAACGGTTTTGGCCTTTATTAAAAAAGGAGCAATCAGAAATACAGCGTGTTTTTGATCAGGCCGATATTGAAGATTTAGTCAAAATGATTGGTCAACGAGATGCCTCAGCTCAACTCAAGGTGATTGACTCTGCATATTGGGTCAAAGGATGTAGTTCTTTAGGATTATTACGTTATATCGTGTTAATGGATTCTTCCAATCATATTGTCAGAGAGGGTAAAGGCTTATGTTTAATGGATTTAAAAGAAGCCACCACTGCTTTAGCCCCCCGGTATTCAAATGCACCGATGCCGAAAGACAATGCAATGCGAATTGTGGAAGGTGCACGACATTTATCGCCTTATTTGGGTGAGCGAATGCGAGCAACTCAGTTTTTAGGACAATCTATCTTTATCCGTGAGCTACTACCACAAGATTTGAAACTAGAAATCGAGGGCATGAATCAAGCTGGGGCGAGGGATTTGGCACTTTATTTGGCCTTTGTGGTCGGACGCGCACATGTCAGACAGATGGATGATTCAACTCGAAAGAGTTGGCTCAAGGAGTTGCAACGAAATCAGTCTAAGACCATAGATGCTCCATTTTGGTTATGGCGCAGTATTGTAGAATTGATCAGTGTCCATGAGGCAGGTTATTTGAATCATTGTCGCCGTTATGCACTTTCTCACCAAAAATAAAACAGCATGTGGATAACTGTATGGTTATCCACATGCTGTAATGCCGAATTTTTATCTCCATAGATATTGGATTGTAAGGCTTTTAAAGAACATTATGAAGTTAACATTAATGGTATAGATGAAGGTTTTTTATTTACAGTAAAATGCTTTAGAAAGTATAAGCGATACCCACGCTCACACTTTGAGATTTATTTGAAATACCACCACCATCTTTAAAACTTGTGATTTCATTGGTTTGATTTTCCATTATTATTGAGTCAGTTGTCACATGTTTATATTGATTCCATGCATATTCAGTAAATAGTTTTGTATCTGGTCGAATATTATAACCTGCATTTACAATCGCTCCATAATATGTTCCATTATTGGCTTTATTGTCAAATGTAGTATCACGTAAGTAATGGTTATCGCGGTCTGATGCATTGACCCAATTGCTGTATTTTAGCGTGGTATTAAGTTCAAAATTGTTATATTCAAATGTATTATAGATGCCGACATAAGGCATTTTAAATTTTTGCTTATAGCCAATCATTTTCTCATTAGGGTCAAACTCGCCAATATTACTAAGTTCTGATCCATTAACATAATTTTCGTCATCGTCTTGTTCTGAATAATAATATGAACCACCAATTGCTGACCATGAGTATCTATTTTGCTGATAACCGAATAAAGCACCTAACTTATAATGTGGCGTATCCAGTAGGTTAACATTGACATTTAAATCAAATTCATTCGCAAAGTTAAGCGGTGTACGATCATGATGAGACCAATCTGTCAGTAAATCTCTATCTGTTTCCGACATCCAGTCATAGTTATTCATCACTGCTGAATTTTTAGAAAATGTACTCCAGCCTCTAGCATTAAAAGAAAATTTAGGATGGATCTGCCAATTTATTTCAGCGTTGATAATATTGGCACTGTTGGTGTCTCAAGTCAGTTCTGAGGCTTTACTTTGATCATCCATATAAACAAGTTCTTTGGCTTTGGATTTCAGTAACAGCCCAGAAGATAAAGACATCGATAGATCGCTTGGTGTAAATTGACTCGACCAATTATTTTCGCTTGCAAACGTAGAATTTATACAAAGCATGAGCATTGGTATTACTATCTTTTTCATTAAAATAAAAGCCTTCTTAAATGAGTTAATTATTAAACTTGCTAAAGTGCGGATTTAATCTAGTTGATTTGTATTGGATTGTAAAATTACAAATATTATTTTGATTGTGATATTTGTTTTTTATAATGCATCTTCAAGGTGATTTTATTTTTTAATATCAGTGGTTTGGTTGGGTGGTTTTTTAAACTATATTAATTTTAAAAAAATTATAATTCAGTTTTATTTTAAAGCGATAGGTTTAATTATTTAAGAATTTGATTGCATTGGATTGTTATTTTTTCTGCGAAAAATTGAGAATGATACTTTATTAATAAAGTAAATATTGAATTATATATAACATTTTAAGTGTGATAATTTTAACATTATGGTTTTTTAATATTAAAATTATCTCGTATTAAAAAAATGATGCCTTAGAGATTATTTTACCCAAAAATAAAACAGCATGTGGATAACTGTATGGTTATCCACATGCCATAATTTTATAGAATCACCGTTGAATTATTGGATTACTCCGCAAGCAATACGGTCTCCACCACCACCTAATGGTTTTGGATGATCTGAATAATTATCACCACCAGCATGGATCATGATGGCTAAACCCTGAATATCGGCAAGTTTTAAACGTGGTGCGATCAATGTAGTTTTAGCATTTCCGTTCGAATCTACATTCAATACTGGTAAATCACCCATATGCCCGTCATTGGGTGTTCCATGTCCCGTTTGATGAGGATTGTAATGACCACCCGCAGCTAAAGCAGCTCCCATTTTTCCATCTTTTTCAGCAGGTGCACAGGACCCTTTTTCATGGATGTGAAACCCGTGGAAACCTGAGGGTAATTGGCTGAGCTGAGTCGAGATGTTTAATCCATTTGGAGAGTCTTGAAAACTAATTGTACCAATCTTTGTGCCAATTCCTTGTGCTGAAACCGCATGAACATCAATCGTTTTTTGAGGAGTTTTAAGTTTAGGTGTTGTTGGGGTTGTACTACATGCAACTGTAAAAAGTGCAATACAGCTAAAAAGTAATGAAGTCTTAAAAAAAGTAGATGTCATTATACGCATCCAATATATTTGATCATGATTTAAAGATCATTCAAACAAAGCATGCATGGATAAACAATGTGAATTAAATATCTGATTGAACCGTACCGGGTTTTTCGGAGAGATTTTTATTTAAGTTAGGCCACCTGACCTAACGGGCTCATCTTATCATAGTACATTGCTTCAAATTCAAATGGTGATACATAACCTAGAGCACTATGTACACGCTTTTTATTGAACCAATCCACCCAGTTTAATGTCGCAAGTTGTACATCTACCAAACCTTGCCAATCTGCTTTTAGATATTCA
>WNDP01000241.1 GCA_009912575.1 Acinetobacter bereziniae | reverse complement strand
AAGTCACCAACCAGAACGGTAAGAACTCAAAGTAATCATCTGTTTTTATCAATTTG
This sequence comes from Acinetobacter bereziniae, assembly GCA_009912575.1. Lineage (GTDB taxonomy): Bacteria > Pseudomonadota > Gammaproteobacteria > Pseudomonadales > Moraxellaceae > Acinetobacter > Acinetobacter bereziniae_A. The sequence continues at coordinate 6,170 of WNDP01000241.1, read as the reverse complement.
CAGTGTATTGAAACTTGAACAATTAAAGCTTACTCATCAAATGAATCATTTTGCTTTGAAAGCGAAGCTTTATCTAAAATCGTTGAAAGCAGCCTATTCTGAAATTTCCTTTTTTAAAAAGGCTAGTGCGTAACATCAGTTAATTATATAAAGAGCAACAATAAGTGAATGATACAGGAAAAAACAATAAAACTTCGTGACATTATTAGAAACTCTGCTATACTCCGCGCACGCACTAAATTTCGTTCATTACCTGAACATTCTCTTCTATATTGTGTATGCGCGTCCGGTCCAAAGAGAGGACAATATTTCGCGCCCCACCCAATCGCTTAAGCGATTCCTTCAGGTTGCGGCTGTTATCAAATGTGCGTTATACGCATCGTCGTTCTCGGATCGCCGCTGATTCTATATTTTCAGCGATTATTGCTGTGCCGCTTTTTGCCGATGTCCATCAGACCATATATTAATGGAGCACCCACATTAGGGTGAATATCTCTATGAGCAAAACTTTTGCTGAATTTTCATTAGACGAGTCGCTACAGAAAGCACTCGAGAGTCTTGGTTTTACTACACCGACTCCTGTTCAAGAATTATCTATCCCAGCGGCTTTAGAAGGCAAAGACCTTTTAGTATCAAGCCAAACTGGTTCTGGTAAAACAGCTGCATTCTTACTCCCAACGTTAAACGCTTTAGCTGGTCAAGAAACTTTTGTGCCATTTAAAGAACGCATGAAAGCAGTTACTCAACCGAATATTTTGGTTATTTCACCTACTCGCGAACTTGCACAACAAGTATGTCAAGATGCGATCGCATTTGTACGTCACATGAAAGGTGTACGTGTTGCTGCGATTATGGGTGGTATGCCTTTTGGTAAGCAAATCCAACAATTAAAAGGTGCGCAAGTTGTTGTTGCAACACCAGGTCGTTTACTTGACCTTGTGAACCGTCGTCAAATTAAATTAGATTTAGTTGATGCTTTGATTGTAGATGAAGCTGACCGTATGCTTGACTTAGGTTTCTCTGAAGACCTAGAAGCAATTAGTGATTTAGCTTTAAACCGTAAACAAACATTGATGTTCTCTGCAACATTTGCACCACGTATCATTAATCTTGCTGAACGCATGATGAACGATCCAGAGCGTATTGCGATTGAAACAGGTCATTCTACAAATACTGATATTACCCAAACTCTACATTGGACTGATGGTTTTGAGCATAAGAAAAAATTGCTTACCCATTGGTTAAATGAAGAAGATGTAGATCAAGCAGTTGTGTTTGCATCAACTCAAGAAGATACAGATATGTTGGCTGAAGAGCTTGCAGAAGCTGGTCTTTCAGTTGTTGCGCTTCATGGTGCTATGCCACAAACTGTACGTAACCGCCGTTTACGCAGTATCCGTGAAGGTCGTGCAAAAATCCTTGTTGCTACAGATGTAGCGGCTCGTGGTCTTGACGTACCAACAATCTCACACGTAATTAACTTTGGTCTTCCAATGAAGAACGAAGACTATGTACACCGTATTGGTCGTACAGGTCGTGCTGGTCGTACAGGTAAAGCAATCACTTTAGCAACTTACCGTGAGCGCGGTAAAATTCGTGCTTTAGAAGATTACTTAGAAGCACGTTTAAGTGTTTCTGAAATTGAAGGTTTAGAGCCTTCTCCACCTCCAGCACGCGGTGGTCGTGATGGTGGCGGTCGTGGTCGTAATAACGGTGGCGGTGGTCGTCGTGATGGCGGTCGTGGCGGTTTCGGTGGCGGACGTCGTTTTGAAGGTGAATCAAACTTCAAACGTCGTGAAGGCGGTGATGATCGTCCTAAGCGTGATTTTGGTGATCGTCCACCACGTCGTGAAGGTGGTTTCGGTGACCGTCCACAACGTTCATTCGGTGGTGAAGACCGTCCTAAGCGTGATTTTGGTGATCGTCCACCACGTCGTGAAGGTGGCTATGGTGATCGTCCACAACGTTCATTCGGCGGTGAAGATCGTCCTAAGCGTGATTTTGGTGATCGTCCACCACGTCGTGAAGGTGGCTTTAATGATAAGCCTCGCTTTAATGATGACAATCGTGGTAACAGCGTAGATTATAAGCCGCGTCGTGAAGGTGGTTTTGGTGACCGTCCTAAACGTTCTTTTGGTGGTGAAGATCGCCCGAAACGTGAGTTTAACTCAGATCGTCCTAAACGTTCTTTTGGTGGTGAAGATCGCCCGAAACGTGAGTTTAACTCAGATCGTCCTAAACGTTCTTTCGGTGGTGAAGATCGCCCTAAACGTGAATTTAATTCAGACCGTCCACGCCGTAAATTTAATGACTAATTAAGTTTTAGCAATAAAAAACCAGCCATTAGGCTGGTTTTTTATTGCAAGTTGAAAAGTATTTGGTAAAATAAAGTGTGATGCAGTTCAATTTATTTAATAAAATAGTTAGTTCTATCTAGTGAGATGTTGAGTGTGAAATGAAGACAATGATTTTTTTGAGGCAATTATGCTATATATGTTCTCGGCTTTAATGATTTCAAATGTGGGCTATTTCTTCTATAGCTTCATTTTAAAGTAAGCTGTGTTTTGTATAATTAAAGAATCACAATCAAAAAGTAAAAAAATAATCCATTTGATTTAAATGATATTATTTAAACAAAGAATATGAGTTTAAAGCCTGAGTTTTATCTTTTAATTACAAAAAATATAGATATTTCAGAGTATAGTATGTGAGCTGGTAAATGCAGGAAAATATTCAGCTATGAATAAGCAAAGTCATTCCGAAGCTGAAGCTTTAATTGAAGTCAAAAATTTAAGTTTTAACCGTGGTGAGCGTGTTATCTACGACAACGTGAGTTTAAAAATTCGTCGTGGACAAATTACTGCAATCATGGGCCCATCTGGGACAGGTAAGACAACCTTACTTCGTTTAATTGGTGGTCAGCTTAGCCCAGATCAAGGGCAAGTATTACTTGATGGAAAAAACATTGCCTCTATGTCGCGTAGTGAGCTTTTTTCTGCTCGTGCACGGATGGGGATGCTTTTCCAAAGTGGTGCATTATTTACAGACATGACGGTCTATGAAAATGTCGCATTTCCAATACGCGCACATACTCGTTTACCAGAAAATTTAATTGCAGAATTAGTGGCACTAAAACTTGAGTCAGTCGGCTTGCGTGGTGCTGAGAAACTCATGCCTGCAGAGCTTTCTGGCGGGATGAATCGACGTGTTGCACTGGCACGTGCAATTGCACTTGATCCAGATTTGATCATGTACGATGAACCTTTTGCTGGGCAAGACCCGATTGTGATGGGCGTATTGACTCGTTTAATCCGATCATTGCGTGAAGCCTTGGACTTAACCACGATCATTGTTTCCCATGATGTCGATGAAACCTTATCTATTGCTGACTACATTTATGTTGTAGCAGAAGGCAAAGTACAAGGTGAGGGAAGTCCTGAGCAACTAAAACAGCATGCGTCGCCATTTGTACAGCAATTTTTAACAGGCGATGTCGAAGGTCCTGTGGATTATCAATTTAGCCATCAAGCTTATTTAAGCAATGAGGTGAGTTCATGAATGCTATTGCCTCATTAGGTAGACGCGTTCTAGAACGTGTTCAAGGCATTGGTGTGGCAATGCTGATGCTGTTACGAATCTTATTTTCGTTACCCACAATTCTTGGCGTAAAACTGTTTATTTATCAAATGTACCGTGTCGGTGTTTTATCTTTGTTGATTATTGCTGTATCTGGTTTATTTATCGGTGCAGTTTTAGGTCTTCAGATGTATAACATTTTGGTGACTTTTGGCAGTGAAGCAATGTTGGGGGCTGCTGTAGCACTCACTTTATTGCGTGAGCTTGCACCCGTAGTCGCAGCTTTACTTTTCGCAGGCCGTGCTGGTTCTGCATTGACTGCTGAAATTGGTTTGATGAAAGCGACAGAGCAATTATCCAGTATGGAAATGATTGGCGTTGATCCCTTAAAACGTGTGATTTCCCCACGCTTATGGGCAGGCATCGTCAGTTTACCAATGCTCTCCGTTATTTTTGCCGCAATTGGTATTATGGGCGGAAAAATGGTTGGGGTCGATTTTTTAGGTGCGGATGAAGGTTCGTATTGGAGTGGTATTTTAAGTAGCACTCAGTTTATGAAAGATGTCTTCAATGGCACCATCATTAAAAGTTTAGTCTTTGCTTTAATTTGTACTTGGATTGCGGTCTATCAAGGCTATGCCTGTGAACCGACATCTGAGGGGATCGCAACATCTACAACACGTACTGTTGTGTATTCATCACTATGTGTTTTAGGTTTTGATTTCGTGTTGACTGCGGTCATGTTCGGAGGTGTTTAATGAAATCACGTACTAGTGAGCTGACCGTAGGTGTTTTTGTCATCATCTTTGGTATTGCTCTATTCTTTTTAGCAATGAAAGTGAGTGGCTTGGTCGGCACAAACTTAAAAGACAGTTATGAAATGACTGCAACATTTGACAATGTGAATGGTTTAAAACCACGTGCAAAAGTTACAATGAGTGGTGTTAAAATTGGTCAAGTTGATGCAATTACACTTGATCCAGTGACCCGTCAAGCGACAGTGAAGTTCGATTTAGATGGTTCATTGACGACATTTAATGCTGAGCAGCTGAAAAAAGTCAAAGAAAATGCTTTAGGTGATTTGCATTACAGTGCAGATTATCAAGCGGCAACGCCTGAGAAACAAAAAGAAATGGAAACGCAACTTTTAAGTAACATGAAATCCATCACAAATATTGATGAAGATGCTTACATAATGGTCGCAACCAATGGTCTTTTAGGTGAAAAATATTTAAAAATCGTTCCAGGTGGTGGTATTAACTACATTAAACGTGGTGAAAGTATTGCCAATACCCAAGGTACGATGGATCTAGAAGATCTCATTACCAAATTTATTACAGGTGGTGCTGGAAAATCATCAACTGGCACATCGGATGCAAAAGATGCATCTGCATCCACTGAAACAACTGATGCTCAAACTTCATTCGTTGAATAAGCATTAGAGGAGTTATTAAAATGAATATGTTTTTAAAACAAACTTTGACTGCAAGTGTTTTGGCTACGATGGTCGTTACGGCTGTTCAAGCTGCGCCAGCGGAAGCACCGCCTGCCTTTGTTAAACGTGTTGCAGATGGTTTGATTTCACGCCTAAAAGCAGAGCATGGTAAATTACAAAATAATCCAGCTGCAGTTAAAACGATTGTTCGTCAAAATCTTGATCCGTTTGTAGATGGTCAAGCTTTTACACGTATCGTGATGGGTACTTATGCCAATAGCAGTACGCCAGCGCAACGTGCTCAATTTGAACAAAACTTCCGTAATACCTTGATTGAAAACTATGGTAGTGCTTTTGCGAAGTATTCAAACCAGACCTATACAATGCGTCCTTATAAAGCGACCAATAGCAAATTCCCTGTTGTGACGATTGATTTCAATAACAACGGTGAAAAAATTCCAGTTTCTTTCCAATTATCTGATGCAGGTAGCCAATGGAAAGTGCGTAATTTAAATGTGTCTGGTATTGATCTTGGTTTGCAATTCCGTAATCAATTTGCGGCAAATGTGCAACGTAATGGCGGTAATATCGATAAAGCCATTGCGACATTTAAACCAGATGCAGATGCTGCTGTAAAAAAATAAGCGTATAACATTGGGCTAAGATAGGTGTAAGTGAGTGATTGAATTTAAGAATCAGGAATTATACGTCAGTGGTAAAATTGCTTATGAAAATGCAGAGCGCTATTATTTAAATGGCTTGAAAGTGATTCAGGGTGAGAACAATTTTCCATTGACTGTCAATCTGTCTGAGCTTGAACATGGTAGTACACTTGCACTGTCTGTCTTTGTGCAGTGGTTACGCCAAACTCCTGATCTACAAGGGTTGCAATTTAAAGCAGTGCCAGAAAAAATGATGAAAATCATTCAAGCCTGTCATCTGCAAGATGATTTGAAATTGATTTAAGTCATTTGTCTCGTCCTAAAATAGATTGACAGTATTTTATTTAGAGCCGAGTTAAGCAATTAGCTCGGTTCTTACTTTTTCAAACATTTGATTAGGTGTCATCATACCTAGACTCAAATGTGGTCTATAACAATTATAAATTTCTATTGATTCTGCAATCAGTTGGTCTAATTCCTTCATATTATTACAGCGT
>WNDP01000240.1 GCA_009912575.1 Acinetobacter bereziniae | reverse complement strand
CTATGGAAAAAATGGTCAGGCTATCATCACCGAAGTTTGGTCGAAACTAAGATGCATTGCATCAAATTATTAGGCGATAAACTCAGTGCTAGGAACTTTCAAAGCCAAGTCAATGAGGTACATGCCCGTATAGCTATTTTAAATAAATTTACAGAATTAGGCCGACCTCATACTCAAGTTGTCACTTAAATTTGAGGCGCCTAGGAGAACTTTGCCTTTAAATCCTTTATGCAACAAAGCCCCACAAGATGTTCAAAACAAGGTAAACTAAATCTTTCCTAAACAACCTTGTGGGTAAATTGATGCGACGTTTATCGACTCAAGAGCAGAACTTTAAACAAGTCTTTGCTGACTTGTTAGCTTTTGAAACAGTGAGTGATCCTGAGCTTTTAAAAACAGTAGACCAAATTATTGCAGATGTACGCCATCATGGTGATGCACATGTATTAAAACTCACTCAACAGTTCGATCGACATCCAGCGCATCAATTTTCAGATTTAGAACTGTCACAAGCACAATTAAAATTAGCCTTCGAAGGTTTAACGGTTGAAATCCGTGAAGCCTTGGAAATGGCAGCAGATCGTATCCGTTCATTTCATCAGGCACAAAAACAAGATGGATGGACTTATATTGATGAATTAGGCAACACGCTTGGTCAAAAAGTAACACCTTTGGATCGTGTGGGAATTTATGTTCCTGGTGGTCTGGCGTCATATCCATCTTCTGTACTGATGAATGCGGTACCTGCACATGTTGCTGGTGTACAAGAAATTATAATGGTTGTTCCTGCGCCGAATGGTGAGTTGAATCCATTGGTGTTGGCTGCTGCGTATTTGGCTGGTGTACATCGTGTATTTACTATTGGTGGTGCGCAAGCAGTTGCCGCACTTGCTTATGGGACTGAGACCATTCCACAAGTAGATAAAATTACTGGACCCGGCAATCGTTTTGTCGCTGCTGCAAAACGTGCAGTTTTTGGCCAAGTCGGAATTGATATGATCGCAGGACCTTCTGAGATTTTAGTTTATGCAGAAGGTGCAAACAATCCACAATGGTTGGCGATGGATCTATTGTCACAAGCAGAACATGATACTGTTGCGCAGGCTATTTTTATTACTCCTGACGAGCAACTTTTAAATGATGTGGAACAGGCAATAGAAGCGCATTTGGCTGCTTTACCTAAAGCAGATATTGCACGAACTTCGATTGCTAATCGTGGTGCATTAGTTTTGGTTAAAAATCGTCAAGAAGCAATTGATTTGATTAATCAAGTTGCGCCAGAACACTTAGAACTCTGCCTAGATGAAGCGCAATTGATGTCAGAAAGCATACGTCATGCAGGTGCGATTTTTATGGGACGTTATACGCCTGAAGCGATTGGTGATTATTGTGCAGGTCCTAACCATGTACTGCCAACCTCAGGTACAGCACGGTTTTCATCACCATTAGGTGTTTATGATTTCCAGAAGCGTTCAAGCTTAATCATGTGTTCTGAGCAGGGTGTAAAATCACTTGCAAAAACAGCAGATATTCTTGCTCAACAAGAAGATTTAGATGCGCATGCAAGATCTGCACGATATCGTTATCAGTAATTAAATTGAATAGCTTATTGATCATCTCATGAAAATTGATCTCGTGATCGAAGAGAGCAATTGATTTGAAATAGACTGTTATTTATTTAGGATGTCATTTGTAATAGAAGCAATTGTATCCTGTGAATAGACTTAAATCAGTTGGAATCAAAGTGGTGTGAGAGATAGATAAGTAAATAAGAGATAAAAAAATGTCAAAGATTAGTCCTGAACAAATGCGTTTTTGGAGTCCTGAGGTACGTGAGTTAGATCCGTATGTTCCGGGAGAACAGCCTAAAATCCAAAATTTATTAAAACTGAACACCAATGAAAATCCCTATCCGCCATCACCTAAGGTGGTTGCAGCGGTACAAGAAGTCTTGTTGAACTCAGCTGATGCATTGCGTCTTTACCCAGATCCAGATGCATCTGCACTGAAACAAGCAATTGCTCAACAACAACACGTGAATGTCGCAAATGTTTTTGTTGGCAATGGTTCAGACGAAGTTTTAGCTCATATTTTTAAAGCTTTTTTTGTACAAGATCAGCCTATTTTATATCCAGATATTACCTATAGTTTTTATCCTGTTTATAGTCAATTTTTTGGGCTTTCGGCTAAAACTAAAATCATTCCTTTAAATGATCAGTTTGAAATCGAGGTGGATGATTACAAACAACCAAATGGTGGAATCATTATTACCAATCCAAATGCGCCAACCAGTATTGCATTGGGTATAGATGCCATTGAAGACGTTCTACAATCCAATCCTGATACTGTTGTCGTGATTGACGAAGCTTATGTTGACTTTGGTGCAACGTCTGCGGTGCAGTTGGTTGAAAAATATGAGAACTTGGTGGTCTGTCAAACCACCTCTAAATCTCGTTCCTTGGCAGGGCTACGAGTTGGATTTGCAATTGCACAGCCACATCTTATTGCTGCATTAGAGGCTGTAAAAAATAGTTTTAACTCCTATCCAATTGATCGCTTCGCCATTGCTGCTGCTGTCGCATCTTTTGAGGATCAAGAATACTTTGAAGCACAATGTAAAAAAGTGATTCTCAGCCGTGACAAACTCGTTGCAGATTTGGAAACGATTGGGTTTAAAGTGCTGCCATCAAAAGCGAATTTTATTTTTGCTTCCTTAGCATCTAAAGATGCAGGCGAGCTTGCACAGGCGTTACGTGAAAAGGGGATTATTGTCCGTTATTTCAATAAGCCACGTATTGATCAATTCTTACGAATTACGGTGGGTGCAGATGAACAAAATCAACGACTTGTCGATACATTAAAACAGGATATTTTATCTTAAAGGTGATTGTTGCTTGCGATAGACAAGGATGTCGCCTTGCGCTAGCAATGCAGATAAAATGGCTGATGGAGAAAGCAAAGGCCATTTTATTTATATTGAGTGAATCATGCTGATTGGTTTCATTCCGTTTATTGGTCTTCTGGCTGATACCAAGTATTGAGCAGATCAAGCATTGCAGAAACCTTATCAAAACATTCCTGATATTCTGCATCGCAGTCAGACGCAATGGTGATTCCACCACCTGCCCATAATGAGATGTCATTTTGATATTTTTGAATGGAACGAATCAAAATATTCCAAGATCCAGTACCATCAAAATTAAAATATCCAAGAGACCCGCAATAGGCACCACGTGGGGCACTTTCTAATTCTTCGATGATCTGCATAGCCCGTATTTTGGGCGCACCAGTAATTGAACCTCCTGGCAGGGCCATGAATAACACGTCAAATGGGTTGATTTCTGGTTTTAATATTGCGGTGACTTCACTCACCATATGATGAACTTGGTTAAAAGATTCAATATTAAAAAGTTTAGGTGTTTTTACTGAACCTGTTTCAGCATATACACTTAAATCATTACGTAATAAATCTACGATCATGACATTTTCAGCCTGATCTTTTTTAGAGTGAATTAATTTGTGTTTGGATTGTTGATCTAAAACGGGATCATCATAACGAGGCATCGTACCTTTGATGGGTTTGGTGATGATTCTGCGTTCTGTTTCAAATTCAATGAATAATTCAGGTGAACAACTCAGCAACTCAAAATCATGAATTTTTAAATAGCCTGAATAGGGAGCATCAGTCAGTTTCCAAAAATTTTCAGCTGTGTCTAAAAGTAAGCCCTGTGCCGTTGTTGTAAATTCTTGAGTTAAGTTAATTTGATAGCAGTCTCCAGCTTTGATGTATTCTTGCACTTGGGTAAAAGCATCTTGGTATTGATGTTTGGTCCATGACGCAGCGCAGATAGAATTCAGTTTAAAGTGATGCTGAGGTTGTTCTGGGGTAATTAATAAGTCCTGTATAAATTCAAAAAAAGCTTCTGCACAAGTTTCTAAGCTATAAAAAAACCATTGTTGATTTTCTAATTTAATAAAAGTTTTATAAACACCGATATAAAAGTTAGGTTGGACTTTGATCTGTGCATCAATATGCTGGGCACTGGCATAGTTATAGTCTATAAATCCAATATAGCCACCCTTAAATGTTTTTGTAGTCGTTGTGCGACTAAGTGTTGGATCGAAATGGAAAAACTCATTCAAATGATGAATATTTTGATCTTTCTGATAATCTTTCAATCCATTTCGTTGAAAGGTTTCATGTTTTTGTAGGGTTGAGATGCAATACTGCTCAGGCAAGAAAGCAATCACCTCTTGTCCTGAATTTTTTAAGTAGACACAGCCAAAAAGCGAATGAACTCGGTGCAAAAGTGTCGGAATACTGTTGGTTGGAAAATGTAATAACTTCCGAAACATAGGGAGGCTGGACTCAAAAATGAAAAAAGTTAATCAGACTCTATTCTACCCGAAAATGCAGTCTAAAAAATGCTAGCCGTTTGTCGGTTTGTGATAATTTTGGCAAAAAAGTAATTGAACTATTGTTAATAAAATATTAATTTTAATTTAAGTTTATTTTAATCTTATTGGTTTCTATAGACTGCTCAAGGATAAGTGTTCTAGGTTGTAAAAATAATCAAGACAACAAAGAACAACTCGGAGCGATTAAAAAAATGAAAAATGCTCTTAGGAGAGTGCGAATTATGAAATTATTTACTCAACTTGCTTTAGTTTCAGCTATGGCGATTAGTTCGAATGCGATGGCATTGCAAGCAATGGATGATGCTGCACTGAGTGCAACCACAGGTCAAGATGGTATCAATATTGGTATTGATGCCTCTAAAATCGCAATTGCAAAACTACATGTTTTTGATGGTGATGGTTTAGCAGTTAACCCAACAACGCGTGGTTCTGGTAAAGCAGGTGCGATTACTTTAAATAATGTGGTGATCACCAAAACAGGTACTGGTAATTTAGCAGATTTAGTGATTGACACAGATGGTAGTGCGACAGCTGGTGCAACGGGAAAACCATTCTTAAACGTGGCAGCAGCAATTAGTGCGCTTAAAATTGACTTGGGTAAAATTGAAGTCAATAACGTTACAGGTACAGCAGGCGCTTATAAGCCTGATGCTGGTTCTGCTGAAATTTTAAGTGGTTTAACGGTGAATGTCGGTGCTACTACAGCGAATGTTCAATTGGGTAATACACCACAAGGCGCAATGATCAAACTCAATGGTTCAATGATTGGTGGTTTGCAAATTAGCAATTTGGCACTTAAAGATGCATCTGCAGCTGGTGGTGGTTATATCGTCTTAGGTGGCGTGAAAGTAACTGATTCAGGTTCATCAAACTTGGCTTTAGATGCTGATATTGCAGTGACACAACAAGGTTTAGCAGTAACGGCAATGAAAAGTGCAACAGGCACAGACATTTACTTAACTAAAGTGGTGTTAGGTGGTGGTACTGGTTTTGTATCAGGCACTCCGGGAACTCCAGGTACAGGTACGGGTTCTGGCTCAATTGGTGATGTTGCAATTACAGGTATGAAGTTTTATAACGGTGGTTCAGCTACACCAAATGGTGTGAAACTAACAATCTCTGGTCACTAAGTTAACATTAGTGGTATGAAAAAAAGACGCATGCATAGCATGCGTTTTTTACTGGTTTCTGCGAATAAATTTAATGGATAATCTTGAGTTTATAGAATAGATGCAAATAAATTTGATAAAACGGACATTCGATTATGAGAACAGTTTGGCATTAATTTCTTGATAGGGGGCTCATTGCCGTTTGTCGGTTAAGTAGTATTTTTGATAAACAGTAGTTGAACAAAAAGTAACATACAGTTAATTTAAAAGGGCAAAACGGACTACTCAAGGATTGGTGTTCTAAGTTGTAAAACAACTAAAAACAACAGGGAACTACGGAGAGTGGTTAAAAATGAAAAAAAATGCTCTTGGGAGAGTACGGATTATGAAATTATTTACTAAACTTGCTTTAGTTTCTGCTGTCGCTGTTAGTTCAAATGCAATGGCATTGCAAGCAATGGATGATGCTGCACTGAGTGCGACCACAGGTCAAGATGGTATCAATATCGGTGTTGATGCTTCTAAAATCGAAATTGCAAAACTACATGTTTTTGATGGTGATGGTTTAGCAGTTAACCCAACAACGGGTGGTTCTGGTAAAGCAGGTGCGATTACTTTAAATAATGTGGTGATCACCAAAACAGGTACTGGTAATTTAGCAGATTTAGTGATTGACACAGATGGTAGTGCGACAGCTGGTGCAACGGGAAAACC
>WNDP01000024.1 GCA_009912575.1 Acinetobacter bereziniae | reverse complement strand
TAGCGCGTTGCAGTTCTTTATTTTCACGTTCCAGTTGTTTTATACGTTCTTGATCTGAAAGATGCTGTACTTTAACTGGATTTTGTTGATCCAAATATTTTTGATGCCAAACACGCAGTGTTTCAGGGGTACAACCTATCTTGGGAGCAATAGCAGTGATTGCAGCCCAATTCGATGGATAATCTTTTTCGGATTCAATAACAAGTTGAACCGCTCTTTCTTTGATTTCAGGGGTATAGTTTGATTTTTTCATCGGAGTAGTTTCTCAGAATGTTGAGTCTCCGACAAACATGGTACGGTTCAACTAGCATTTATTAAAGCCTTCCGTGAAGTCATGCGCTTCAATGCACAACTGCAAAGTTTTGTAGAGTATGAGCAAGATGAAACGACTTTAAGCAAACAAGACTTTGCTAACTTTGCATCTAAATACTCTGACCTTTGCCGTGATATTCGTAAAGCTACCAAGAAAGAGAAAGTATCTGTACTGGATGATGTAGATTTCCAACTTGATCTTTTACACAGTGACCGTATCAATGTCGGTTATATCCTGGACGCTATTACAATTGGCTGTGAATGCTGATACAGATGAAAAGCGTAAACAGTACGAAGCTCATGTACATGACTTGATCGGTAGTGATGTATCTCTACACGATAAACAAGACTTGATTCAAAAGTTCATTGACGAAAATATACCGAAAATGATCAACGGACAAAGTGTGCAAGAGGCTTTTGCTCAGTTCTGGGATATTGAAAAAGAAAATGCCTATCAGCAACTTTGTGAAACTGAAAACCTTAAACCTGACATTATGAAAACGGTTTTAGACAATTACGAGTTTACTAAGCGTTTACCACGTCAGGAAGAGTTAAAAGACCTACCTAACTACAAAGTTGGATTGTTTAAGCGGGAAAGCGTATTGAATGATTTGTTGGCTAAAACACGACGGTTTATTGAGAAGTTTTATGTAGGGTTTTAAAATAGATAGCCCACTATGTTAGTAGGCTATCTATTGAGTAGTTAAGGAGGTAGTTGAAATAAATAAATTCATTTTATTTCAACACATTTCGAAATCAATAAATCGACATATGGTTACGGTGTATCATTTCTAAAGAACGTGCTTCACCCAAAACTTGGTAAACCTTGTCAGAAGCCAGACCTTTAACAATTTCAGCAGAACGGGAACTAAAATTTACTCGCCCAACCGCAACTCGATGACCATATTGGTCGACACACTCAACCACATCACCACGATTAAAATGTCCTTCAACCGCTTTTACACCAACAGGCAATAAGCTACGGTGATTTTCTTTAATGGCTTTAACAGCACCATCATCCAGCACCAAACGCCCTGCAGTTTGTAAATGCGCAGCAAGCCACTGTTGATGAGCTGTTAGACGATCATCATCAGTAATAAACAGTGTACCCAGTAATTCACCCGCCATTAAACGCGCCAACACATGGTCGCTCTCACCACTTGCGATCAGCGTTGGACAGCCTGACTTCGCAGCCAAACGAGCAGCACGAACTTTGGTCAACATACCACCTCGACCAAACTTACCACCACCACCAGCCATATCAAATAAAGTTTCATCCATTGCACGAACGGTATGGAACAATTTTGCATTAGGATTGGAACGAGGGTCTGAATCAAACATACCTTGCTGATCAGTCAAAATAATCAGTAAATCTGCATGCACTTGACCCGCAACCATAGCAGCAAGCGTGTCATTGTCACCAAAACGGATTTCGTCGGTGGATACCGTGTCATTTTCATTAATGACAGGAATTACCTTCCAATCAATTAGATTCTGCAAGGCATCACATGAGTTTAAGTAACGGCGACGATCTGCGAGGTCATCATGTGTTAACAAGACTTGTGCTGTTTGAATCGAATGTTTCTCTAATACACTTGACCAAGTATGGATTAAGCCCATTTGCCCAATGGCAGCACAAGCTTGTAGACTGGGTAGATCGGTGGGTCGATTCTCTAGCTTCATGCGAACCATCCCTTCAGCCACAGCACCAGAAGACACCAAAATAATCTCATGTCCAGCATTATGTAGATCTGCAATTTGTTTCGCCCAATGCGAAATTGCATCCAAATCTAAACCTTGCCCATTTGCTGTGAGTAAAGATGATCCGATTTTAACAACGATACGTTTTAAAGCCTTGAGCTGACGTTGCCCATCTACCACTTCTATCACATCTTATCCTCGGTCTTTCTTTTCTAAGCGGATACCCGAATATTTGGATATCTTTAGAAATTAGCGTACGTAGTACACTTCCATTTCGCCATCGTCACCATCGTCGTCTTCATCGTCATCACCCAAAATACCAGCAAGACGTTGTTGACGGCGCATTTCACGATAAGCTTCTTTTGCAGCAATCGTTTGTTCACGTGTTTCAGCTTCAAGCTGATCACGGAATGCTTTCATTTTCGCTGCATACTCTGGATCTTCTTCTTCCAACTCACGTTGTTGTTCGATTTGATCCATGAGGTAATACACAACGGGTTTTGTTCCTTCTTCAAGCAAGCCTGAAGTTTTAAATACAGGACCATCCCATTGTAATTCTTCAAGAATATGATTACACCATTCTTCTTGAGTATCATCATTCAATTGATCGAGTTTGTTTAAAACAAGTACAATCGGTAATTGAGCCAAAGTTGGCGAGAATTTTTTCAATTCTTCCATAATGGCTTTGGCATTGTAGGCAGGATCAGAACCATCAATCGGTTGCACATCAACGATATGCAAAAGAATACGTGTTCGCGCCAAATGTTTAAGGAAACGAATACCGAGACCAGCACCTTCAGCAGCGCCTTCAATCAGCCCAGGAATATCCGCCATTACAAATGAACGATGACGATCCGCATCAACCACACCTAAGTTTGGAACCATCGTGGTAAATGGATAATCCGCTACTTTAGGTTTTGCTGCGGAAACAGCACGAATAAAGGTTGATTTCCCTGCATTCGGCATTCCCAATAAACCCACATCAGCGAGAACTTTAAGCTCAAGGCGAATCTCACGATACTCACCTTTGATCCCATGTGTACATTTACGCGGTGAGCGGTTGGTCGATGATTTAAAATGGGTATTGCCCAAACCACCATCACCACCGTGTGCAACTAAAACTTTTTGGCCGTCTTCAACCAAGTCACCAATAATATCGCCAGACTCTGTATCTACAATGGTGGTTCCCACAGGAACTTTCAAAATAACTGATTCACCACCACGACCAGCACAGTTTGCACCAGCACCGTTTTTACCACGTTCAGCGCGAAATTTACGGGTATAACGATAATCGACTAAGGTACTGGTATCGTCGTCAGCTTGAATATATACGCTGCCACCACGGCCACCATCACCACCATCTGGACCACCAAATGGTACAAATTTCTCACGGCGAAAACTGGCTACGCCATTGCCACCGTCGCCAGCCTCTACGGTAATGACTGCTTCATCAACAAAGCGCATGCTGCCAATCCTCTAAAATCTTTAAAACCGCATATTCTGCCATATTTTGAAAAATTTCTCGAATAGTATTATTCAACTGAGCATGTATTTTCATAAACATTTTTTGCAATTTACTCAATAAAACTGAATTTTCACTTATTTTGGTTTTTCAGGCAGATATTTTTCTATAATTAACTCGCTGAAAAACGCCTATTTGTGGCTTACAAAAAAATATGATCACAAATTTATAAATTTGCCTTTTTAAATCAATACTTTTTATTTTGATCAAATACTTGATCTAAAGGATGCTCTATATTGTCTATTGTCCAAATCAGTGCTGCGCTTGGACCCGCAGAATGTGAACTTGCAGTTAAATACACTTTGCAAGAAATGCAAAAAGAAGCCCAAAAGCAAAAAATTCAACTTGATGTAATAGAAAGCAATAGTTCTCAGTATGGCTATTCATCCGTGTTATGTAATATTGATGACATTCATCAAAATTGGCTGAACTCTTGGTTAGGAACCATTCAATGGACGTTTCAAAGTCCAATTCGGCCACATCACAAACGTAAAAATTGGTTTGTTGGCATTAGCCAATTTCAAATAACTCAGCAACTTCCTGCGGATGATACGATTGTTTTCCAAGCCTGTCGGGCATCTGGTGCTGGCGGTCAACACGTCAACACCACTGACTCCGCTATTCATGCAACCCATACTGCTACAGGAATCAGCGTTAAAGTTATGTCTGAACGCAGTCAACATGCCAATAAACGTTTAGCAAAAGAGTTAATTGCACTCAAATTACAACAACAGATGGAGAGCCAGCAAGCCCATCAGAAACACGCTCAACATTTACAACACACGTTGATTGAGCGAGGTAATGCAGTAAAAAGCTTTAAAAGATAAATCTGATATAACGCATGTAGCCGTTGTATGTGAGTAGCGTGAATGCCTAACATCAGTTTGAATTTAAAACTTTATACGAAAGGAAGGATTCACCCACACAGACATTAAAAAAGGAAGCCTCAGCTTCCTTTAATACTTTCATTGAATACTTATAAAAACTTAAGCATGTACTTCAGTTTTTTCCTCAAGCATCTTACGATCAACTTCTTCAGGATTGTTCAAAGCATCATTGAGTTTTTCAACATCAAGCTTACCCACCCATTTTGCCACAACGATGGTTGCCAAAGAGTTACCCACCAAGTTAGTCAATGCACGTGCTTCTGACATAAAACGGTCAATTCCTAGGATTAATGCCAGACCAGCAACAGGAATGTTACCAACCGCAGCTAAGGTCGCTGCCATCACAATAAAACCTGAACCAGTTACACCTGCTGCACCTTTCGACGAAATCAACAAGACTGCAAGTAACGTAATCTCATGCCAAATATCCAGTTGAGTATTGGTTGCTTGTGCAATAAAGATTGCCGCCATAGTCAAATAAATAGAGGTACCATCAAGGTTAAAAGAATAACCTGTTGGAATGACCAAGCCAACCACAGACTTTTCACAGCCAGCAATTTCAAGTTTTTTCAACATTCGAGGCAATACGGATTCTGAAGACGATGTACCCAATACAATCAGCAACTCTTCACGGATCATACGAATCATTTTTAAAATACTAAATCCGCAGAAACGACTGATCGAACCTAAAATAATGAAAATGAACAACAAACAGGTGATATAGAAACAAAGAATTAACTGTGCAAGTTGCGCTAAGCTACCAATCCCATATTTACCAATGGTAAATGCCATCGCACCAAATGCACCAATTGGCGCAAGTTTCATAATCATATTCACGATGTTAAAGAATACATGCGAAATTTGATCAATCAATCTTAATACTGGTTTTCCAGCATCGCCAAGTTTATGTAATGCAAAACCAAACAATAAGGCAAATAAAAGAACTTGTAGAATTTCGCCTTCAGCAAATGCTCCGACAACCGTATTTGGAATAATATGCAAAAAGAAATCAACGGTGGATTGTGATGCACCCGATTCCACATATTTGCTGATACCCGAAGTATCCAGTGTAGCAGGATCAATATTCATCCCAACACCAGGTTTGGCAATATTGATCACCACCAAACCAATGATTAAGGCGATCGTGGACACAACCTCAAAATACAACAGCGCAATACCACCCGTCTTACCGACCGATTTCATGCTTTCCATACCAGCAATACCGCTGACCACGGTACAGAAAATCACAGGTGCGATAATCATTTTAATGAGCTTAATAAAAGCATCACCTAAGGGTTTAAGTTGCTCACCCAAACCTGGAATATTTTTTTCTACACCATTGATCAATTGTGTACCACTTGGGAAGTAGTGACCGACGATCACACCCAAAATAATGGCAACAATCACTTGAAAATAGAGTGATTTATACAGCGGTTTCTTAGCCATGATAATTACTTCTTTCTATATTTCTGTTTGAAGAAATATCCAATATTAATGCGACCATTTGCTGACACAGACAAACATCCCGATGAAAACATCAAGAAAGTAGATTTTTAGAAAATAAAAATCCGTTCAGAAAACAGCCGTTTTCCAAAACAAAGACAACGAATGACGATGTTTAAGATTTACTCTGTATTGCCAATATGCAAAATCAGAATAAATGTAGAACAGGAGATGAAAAATAAAACACTATTAAAGCATATTTTAATTAATTTTTGAGCATCAATCTCTATGTAAATGTGAAATTTGACTAACATCTGTCCATTTTTTGCTTAGACCTTAGTCTAATACCACTTAGATCTATACCCTTTCAATTCATTTATGGCATAGTGTACTGCACTGCTTCTCTCGCTTATGACTGCATCCATATGAATACTAAACGTAATCTTTATAAAGACTTTGAACACCCTTTTGCACAGTATGTGCGAATTGTTGGTAAAGGGAAAAATGGTGCACGATCATTAACTTATGACGAAGCCTACCAAGCTTTTTCGATGATCTTAAAAAACGAAGTGCTAGATGTACAACTGGGTGCTATCTTGATGCTACTTCGTGTTAAAGAAGAATCTGTAGATGAACTCACGGGCTTTGTCCAAGCGACCAAAGACCAATTGAACTTCCAAGCACTTTCTGTGGATTTAGACTGGTCATCTTATGCAGGGAAACGCAAACATTATCCATGGTTCCTGTTGGCAGCTCTGACACTGGCCAAACACGGTTACAAGATCGTCATGCACGGCGCTGCTGGGCATACCATGAATCGTGTTTATACCGAACAAGTTTTAGCGTATTTAGGTTTTCCAATTTGCCAAAGTGAAACTGAAGTCAAACAACAGTTAGAGGCTCAGAATTTTGCTTATTTGCCTTTGGATGTAATCTCGCCAATTTTAGCGGATTTGATCAATCTAAGAAATGTCATGGGATTGCGCTCTCCAGTGCACACTCTTGCTCGCCTGATTAACCCGTTCAATGCCAAAGCGACCATGCAAGCTATTTTTCACCCCGCTTATCGTAGTTCACATCAACAGGCAGCTTTTCAACTGGGTTATCAAAATAGCGCAGTGATTAAAGGTGAAGGTGGCGAGTTTGAGCGAAACCCTGATGCAAAAACGCTGATTTGTGGCATCCAAGATGGTGAACTTTATGAATATGAATTACCAAAATTAACGGATAATCGTAGTCCTATAGAAGAACAACTGGATCTATCTGTGTTTAAAGCTGTTTGGGAAGGTCAACAAAAACATGACTATGGCGAGATTGCAATCACTGAAACGATGGGAATTGCTTTATATACCATGGGTATTGTAAATAACTATCCTGAAGCCATGAGTAAAGCTCAACATCTTTGGGACACACGTTTCTAATTTCATCATCAAACTAAAGCGTGACTTTTATTGATCACGCTTTTGTATAAAATAAAAATCAGGCCAATAGGGATAACTTTTCCCTGAAGAATGAATGTTGAGGAGTTTCAACTGATCACCGATTTGGATCACGTTTTTATTCTGTATATGTGGTCCAGATAAATATGCATCTTTTTGCTGACCAATTAGCTTTGAACAATATAAATAGTGCGTTTTTATTTTTTTTGATGAGTCAGCTGTATAAGCATTATCAATTTTTATGCCAATTAATAGCATCGGATAACCATCATTTTTAATTGATGTATATTGTGTGACTGGCGTTTGGAAATTTTGACTTGCAGTCACAGTCATATCTAATAGGCATTGAATAGGACTTGCGCCACTTGTTCGTTCAGCGAATAAGCTGGTCGAAATTGCAGTGATGAAGATTAGACTGAGATGAGTAAGCTTTATTGTTTTGAGCAGTTTTAGCACTTTAACCTCTATATTTTTAAGAATTTTTATCTTCCTGAATATCTTTGTCACCTTTTTACATATTTCTGATTTTTAACGTATTGATCGTTTTTATATCATCATTGCAGCAGCTTAAATATTATTATTTTTTATTGAGTATTTGAACCATAAAGTAAAGCTACTTTATGGTTCAAAGGATCTTTTACACAGTTAGATAAAACGAATTGGTTTAAATTCTGGTTCAGGAACATGTGAGTCACATTCCTCACCCTCTTCTTTATGACCTTTATCAATATAACCCGTACGTTCTTTTTCAGGAACATTTTGATGTTCCCAAGCGATTACCGCTTGCATACAGGTTTGACGCTGCTCAGCAGTCAGTGCCACACCATTTGGCCATTTCCCAATTTCTACTGCTGTTTTTAATCGTTCAACGATGTCAGCATCTAAAATAGAAAGCATCTGTTCAATATTCATGGTCAATCCTGCTGAAAAGAATCAAAATCTTGATTCCAACCAAGTTTAGTACGACAAGCCATATAGAAGTCATAACCTAGCGGATGTAAAAGTATTAGTTTGAATGGATGTTTACGAATATGCAAACTATCCCCGACATTTAATGAAACACTATGTTGTCCATCCGCACTCACCATCGGCAATACACGGTTTTCACGGATCAATATCTTAATTTCGCTCTGACCACCAACAACGATTGGGCGTGAAGATAAAGTATGTGGGTGCATCGGAACCAAGGCAATCGCATCCATACTCGGGTGTAAAATCGGACCACCACCCGATAAGGCATAAGCTGTCGAACCTGTGGGTGTGGATACAATTAAACCATCACTATGCTGACGATAAACATATTGTCCATCAATATTCAGTTCGAAGTCGATCATATGTACAGACTTACCTGAATGTAGCACTACATCATTCAAAGCAATTGCATCGTAAATCGTTTCATTTTTACTGCGAATTTCTATTTCAAGTAAGAAACGGCGATCAAGTTGAAATTCACCTTTTAAAACTTGGTCGAGCTTAAAAATCACTTCAGTCGGTTTAATATCCGTTAAAAAGCCCAGCCGTCCACGGTTGACACCTAATACAGGAATATTATATTTGACCAGCGCTCGTGCTGCATGCAACAAAGAGCCATCGCCTCCCACCACGATCACCAAATCAACCACTTCACCCAACAGATTTTTACTGACGGTTTGTGTGTTGCTGTAAGGAACAAGTTCTGCGGTAGCCGTATCGAAAACGGGATGTAAGCCGAGGCTTAATAAATGATCATGTATCAGGCAAAGTGTATCAACCACAGAAGATTTATCAGGTCTTCCAATTAAACCAATATTGCGAAACGTCTTTGGTGAAATCTGCACAGGTGCTGTAGCTCCACTGAAATTCTGAAGTATCATAGCACTTTCAGAATATGTTTATAAAATCATTCATAAACGAAAAATAACAAGAATACTTAAAAAGCTTTTAAATTTGTGTATTTCACAGATTTATTATTGCAAATTTAAGAAAAGCTTCGCATGATTAGCAAAAATAAATTGGGTATTGTTATCTGTATATGAAGACCGAACGTGGTATAGGCTTGATTGCACTGATTTTTTGTGTATTGGTCATTGTAGCATTTTTCGCATTTAGTATCTACTTAATTCGACTCGACAATGTAATCCGAGACAAATTTGAAGGAAATCGTTGGGATATTCCAGCGAAAGTATTTGCTCGACCATTAGAAATATATGCAACAGCGCCTATTGCTCAAACTGAATTTGAGCAAGAACTCAAACTGCTTGGTTATAAAGGTAGTGACAGTTATACCAAATCAGGAACATATATCAGCCAACCCAATTCAGTCTATGTTCATACCCGTGGTTTTGACTTTGGCGACAGCGTCGATCCAGAACAAGTTTTGCAAGTGACTTTTGCAGGAGATACTGTTTCTGATGTCAAAGCAACCAAACCCACCAACACCGGTATTGCACGTTTAGAACCAATGTTAATTGGTGGAATTTATCCGCAACACAACGAAGATCGTGTGCTGATTAAACTCAACAAGGTTCCTAAACCTTTGATTGAAGCCTTAATCTCAACAGAAGATCGTAATTTCTATCGTCACCATGGTATTTCATTTCGTGGTACAGCACGTGCTTTAGTCAGTAACGTGACAGGTGGCAAACGTCAAGGTGGTTCAACACTCACTCAACAATTGGTGAAGAACTTTTTCTTAACCCCTGAAAAAACCTTGAAACGTAAAGTCAATGAAGCACTCATGTCACTTTTATTAGAGCTTCACTATAGTAAAGATGAAATTCTTGAAGCCTATTTAAATGAAGTAAACTTGGGGCAAAGCGGGAATTATTCGGTCAATGGTTATGGTTTAGCTTCACAGTTCTATTTTGGATTACCACTCAGTGAACTGAATATTTCACAACAAGCTTATTTAGTTGGTTTGGTACAAGGACCTACCCTGTTTAATCCTTGGAAAAATCCTGAAGGTGCAAAAAAACGCCGTGATATTGTCTTGAACAATATGTTAGTGATGGGTTACTTAGACCAAGCACAATATGAAAAAGAAATTTCGCGTCCATTGAATGTTGTACGTAAACCAACGCTAGGAACCACGAAGTTCCCAGACTTTCTCGATATTGTACGTCGTCAACTTAAAACAGAATATCAAGAGTCTGACCTAACCAATCAAGGTTTAAGAATTTTTACAACGCTTGACCCAATTGCGCAAACCAAAGTTCAAAATAGTTTTAGAGACACTGTGACTCGTTTAGCCAATGCCAATCCTTCACGCTTAAAAGACTTACAGGGTGCTGTTTTAGTCACGCGCCCTGAGAATGGTGAATTGATTGCTGCTGTAGGTTCTACACAAGACTTTACTGGTTTTAACCGTACAGTAGATGCCAAGCGTCAAGTAGGTTCATTGCTCAAACCTGTAATCTATTTAAGTGCTTTGGAGTCAGGGCGATACAATTGGGCATCTCCAATCGAAGATGCGCCGATTAGTTTACCTGTCAATGGTAACCAATCATGGACACCGAAAAACTATAGTGGTACCGGACATGGTTATGTTCCTTTAGCACAAGCACTTGCTAACTCATATAACCTCTCTGCGGTGCGTCTAGGCAACGAGTTTGGTATCTCAACATTTAGCAATAATCTGACAAAATTTGGTGTAACGTCTAAAATCCCAAATTATCCATCGATTTTCCTTGGCGCAGTTGATATGTCGCCGATGGAAGTGATGAGTATTTATGGCAACTTTGCAACAGGTGGATTTAAATATCCAACAAAGGCCATTCGTACTGTTGTTGATTCAAATGGTCGTCTATTAGAACGCTTTGGCTTAAATGTGCAACAAACCATAGATCCTTCAGCGGCATTCTTATTGAATTATGGTTTACAGCAAGTCATGTCATCGGGCACAGGTAAATCGGCTTACAATAGCTTACCGGCTGATCTTAAACTTGCGGGTAAATCAGGGACAACCAATGATACTCGTGATTCATGGTTCGCAGGATACTCAGGCAATAACTTAGCTGTCGTGTGGCTCGGATTAGACAATAATAAAATCACAGGACTTACAGGTTCGTCAGGTGCATTACCTGTCTGGATTAATGTAATGAAACAGTTACGCCAAAAACCTGTGAATTTACGTCAAACAGATGATATTGCATGGCAATGGATTGATTCTAGCACTGGTGAACTTTCTGCCCAAGGCTGTGAAGGTGCAATGTATATTCCATTATTGCGTCATACTGTGCCAAATCGTGCGACTGAATGTGGTATGCCTCATTATCAAGTTGATCCACAGTCCGTACCAGATACGCAACAAAACGCTTCACAAGCTCATTCGGGTGACAGTATTGACAATTACATCCGTGAAAGTGAAGACACTATGGAACAAGACTCTAAAGGTCGTATGATTTCAAGCGGGAGTTATAACAACTAAATTCTTCAACCCTGAAGATGAGGATGAATTGTTTTTTTAGTACACCCTAGAGACTATGTTTTGTAAAGTTTATTAAATTATTCTTTATTAGCAGTTAGTTACAAAAAAATTTACAGATACTAGAAATGGTTCTGTAAATTTTTTTACCTATATCTTATGATATTTAATACTTAGATATTTTGTTAAATTTAACTATGATGTCTGTTAAAAGATTTGTAATGAGTAGTGGTGAGAGATTTGCTATTCTTCTTGATAAGAATGGTCATCCATTGTCATACCCTAATCTATATTCTGTTATTTATTTAAGAAATATAGGACAGTCAATTAACACTATTGTTGCTGTACTTGAAGACCTAAAATTGTTGTATCAATTGGTGGATAAGTTAGATATTGATCTAGAACAAAGAGTTCAAAATAAAGAATTTCTTACTTTAAATGAAGTTGAAGCACTTGTTAATTTGACAAGCTTTCAACGAAAATATTTATTAAATCAGAAAACACAGAAGAAAATCTTAAGTTTTCCAGATAAAGCACGGAATGAAAAAATTCGAGCTAAATTTATACTTACTGATGATCATGTTTCAAAAGAACTTGTATATCGTAGAATAACGAATTTTGCTGAGTATATTGGATGGTTGGAAAATTACTTTCACCCCCATGCTCAAACAAAAACTAAAATCACATTGAAAGCACGCAGACCTAAAAAAAATGGTGATGTATCCAATGTATATAAATCTTTCGATAAAAAGCAGTTAGATCAAATTCTTGCTCTAGTCCACCCTGAACAGGAAAGTCCTCTATGGGCATCTAAATTTCACAATTATCGAAATGAACTAATTGTTTTTTTATTGTTGTACTTGGGTTGTAGAAAGGGCGAATTACTAAATATAAAGCTGACAGATAGGGAAGAAAAGAATGGTAATTTATATATAAATATTGTACGCAATCGTGATGATCAAACAGACATAAGATTACACCAACCTTTAGTTAAAACACGAAGTAGAGCTATTGTTATAAACCAAAAATTAAGAGAAAAATTAGAATCTTATGTTTTATATTATAGATCAGAAATACCTAATGCTGAGCTGACTGATTTTTTGATTATTTCTGATGATGGGCGACCTCTGTCAATTAATGGATTAGACAAAGTTTTTTCAAAAATTTCTGAAAAATTACGTTTCAATGTTCATGCTCATGCTTTTCGACATACTTGGAATGATAAGTATACAGATAATGTAGCAAAGCTAATTGCAAGTGGAAAAATGACTGAAAGCGAGGCAGAAAACCATCGTGCTTATTTACAAGGGTGGATAATAGGCTCACAAAGTGCGAGACGATATTCAAAAAGGTCTGAGAATCTTAAGGCTCAAAGAGCTGGTTTAGACATACAAGATAGTTTTGAGGAGTAAATAGAATGAGTTTATTAAAAAAACCAAATCCTGTTGATATACCCCAACAAGTATTTACTTCTTTCAAAGGATACCAAGTAGATATTTATGATAATTTTTGGATGTTGGATATTAACAAGACTGCTAATTTAAGTAATCTTTCAAAATTTTCAGCAGATATAAGATCAGATATATTAAAAACTTTTATACATTTTGCTAAATATAGTTCAAGTACGCATGCAACTGAGATGATTCGTTATGCTCTTAGGTATCCTGATATTACAGGTGAAACAACGTTTACATTAAAAGGTGTCTTAAATTATAAAAACTATTTTAGTGATAAAAAATATGAATATAAAACAGCTAAGTTCAAAGTTTTTTTAAAAAAGCTCTATGATTTAGGTTACACGGCTATTGATGATAAAATTTATGATTTAATAGATTCATGGCGTTTGAGTGGGAATGAAAAAGGTACAGCAGTTCTTTCCCTTGACCCAGATGAAGGTCCTTTTAGCCCATTTGAATTTCAGGCAATTATCACTAGAACGAATGAATATCTGGCAGAAAATAAAATTTCTTATTATGAAGCTGCATTAATACGTACCTTCTGTGCAACGGGTAGAAGACCAATCCAAATTTCATCATTAAAAGTCAAAGATTTGTATCTTTCAGATGATTATAAATTTGATGAAAATGAAGTTTATATGTTGAATATTCCAAAAGCGAAAGTGAGAGGTTCTAGTACATTTCGATTTGCATTTTCCGAGTTTGGAATTCGTAAAAGTATCGCACAAATTTTATTTGAGCATATTAGGATTTTGGAGCAAACCTTAAGTAATGCAATTAAACGAGAATTATTAAAACAGGAAGTTGATGAACTACCATTATTTTATGATCTTGAAAAACTAACAGAGTTAGATTGGGGCAATGAAAAGGAGATTTCGCAAATTTTACCGAATGAAATTATTCACTTGCCCACGGTTCAACTCACCCAAAAATTAAAAGATGCGGTAAGAAAGCTTGGGGTTCGTTCAAGGGAAACAGGTAAACCAATATTCGTAACTTCTTATAGGTTCCGCTATACGCTTGGTACAAATGCTGCGAGGCAAAAAGCAGGCGTAAATGTCATTGCAAAATTATTGGATCACCATGACACCCAAAATGCACATTGCTATGTACAAAGTGTGCCAGAAATTGCACAGCAAATATCATCTATCATGGATGAGAGTTTACGCAAATATGCAGATGCTTTTCAGGGAAAAGTTGTAAAGGATGAGATAGAGGCCCAATCACAAATTAAAGATGCTAATAGAATTTCTTGTGTAGAGCAGGATTGTGACGTTGGCTCATGTGGTACGCATCAATACTGTAACGATTATGCGCCAATCGCATGTTATCTGTGTAGTAAGTTTATGCCTTGGGCAAATGCACCGCATCATCTGATTTTAGAGCAATTAATTCAAGAACGAGATGATCTAGTTAAGATGGGGTGTAGCCTTGAAATCGTTGCCGTGAATGATCGAACAATTATTGCTGTTCAGCAAGTAATTGATGCTTGTAAGGAGTTTAATCATGGATAATTTAATATATTTTCCATCTGATAAAATCCAGTCTCCTTACTCCGAAATTAAGCGGTTTATTGATTTTGTTAAACAGTTACCAGAATTAAATGAAGATATTAGATTTGATGAGAATTATTGGAAAGGCGAAGTAAACTTTGTCAAAACAGGTATTTCATCCAAAGATAGATCACCTGAAAATCTTTTGCATCATTCAATTATAGAATTTGCCAAGGCGTATGTTAAGTATCAAAGGACTAATAGTAAGTTAAAAACGCAAGATACAATTCTTTCAATTCGGGCAATAGAACAAATATGCTTAGACCGATATGGTGAAGTTGATTTAACTAAATTGGTTATTGCAGATTTTGACTTAGCTGCTGAGAATGCAAAGATAAACTATAAAGCAAGTTCTGCATATCATGTAGGTAGACAATTAAAAATTCTATTGGACTTTATTCGGAAATTAAAAATAGTTGCTTTATCAGAATGGAAAAATCCGATTAAAAAGCCTTCTGATAAATCAATTGTATTAGATACAGAGTCCGAGGAACATAGAGCATCTAAACTTCCGGATGAGGATGCGATTTTTGCATTAGCTGATATTTTCTCACGGAAAGATTCTGAGTTGTCAGATAGAGATATTTTTGTCACCAGTGCTGTTGGGTTGCTTCTATCTGCACCAGAACGAGCATCAGAACTGTTTTTCTTAAAGCATAATTGTATCCACGAGGAAGAAGTCCGAGCGCTTTCTAAGAGCAGTTTAGGGCTTGTGGCAGATGGTTCTAATCTTGAAAAAGTATTCGGTATTAGATGGTATGCACAAAAAAATTATGGGTATGACATTAAATATATTCCGAGTGCCATGATTCCAACGGCCAAACGGGCAATTGCACGTTTGAAAAAAATGTCAGAAAAGCCTAGACATTTAGCATATTTGCTTGAGACAAGCGATAAATTTCCAAGACATGAGCTTTGTCCTAAAGTGCCTGATGATCAGTTCTTGAAGCGTTCTGATGTACTATTAGCGATGGGATTGGATATATCTTCTTATGAAAACTTGAATAACGCCGGTATAAAGTTTTTAAAAACAAGAGGTATTCCTATTAGTGATTACGAAGTCTGCCTAAATGATTTAAATATTATTCTGAGAAATAGATTACCTAAAGGTTTTCCTTATATACCTTTTAAAACAGGTAATGGTATTCAGGTTAAATGGTCAGAAGCCTTATTTTGTTGTTTCGCAAACCAATTCCATAGTGATAAAGCGACTATTTTCTCAGAATTATGGATACCACATATTGATACTTTAAATGAAGACTTATCGCCAACTAAAAAGAAGTTAAGGGGAAAAGATGAGTTATCAAATGTGCAATCTATTTTTCAAAGGTGGGGATCTAATAATTATAGTATTACGTCTCACCAATTTAGGCATTTATTGAATACGATAGCAAATACTAATGGAATGGATAGCATCTTACTCGCTAAATGGTCAGGCCGAGCTGATATGAAGCAAAATCGAGTATATGACCATACAACTGTTGAAGATCGTAATTATGGCTTAATTGAGATGCAGAAAAATGAGGTTGGTACAGTAAATACTGATAGTACATTTATATTTCAGATCGCTACACCTCGAACTCTACAAGAGCTAAATACCAAAACAACATTGTCTATGCACACTACCGAGTTTGGACTTTGTACACATTCTTATATTGATGAACCCTGCTTAAAGTATAGAAACTGTCTTAATTGTACAGAGCATGTCTGTATTAAGGGGGATGAAGAAAAGAAAAAACGGCTTCAAGATCGACTTAGAAAAGAAAAACTCTTATGGGTAAAGGATAAAGAGGCTGTGAGTAAAAATGTTACTGGAGCAACGGTCTGGTTGCAAACTAGAGAGCTTACAATCAAACGTTGTGAACAGATGATTACTCTAATGGATGATCCAAACATTCCCGATGGAGCACCTTTGAGTCTGCCCCCTTCTGAAGATGTTACACATCTTAATTTAGCATATCAAAAAGCAGGTGGTAAACGCATTCCTGTTATTGAGAATACTCAACGTAAAAAGATCGAGGATGAGCCACCTTTGCTTGACTCTATATTACTTATGGATTCATGGATTTGATATGGCACAGCATTTAACCGACCAAGACATTGAAAATATAGTCGAGCTTCTTGATTATTGGCCTGTAGATCAGAAATTGACTTGGGAGCTGCTATGTAAGGCTATTGAGCTACAGCTAGAGTTTGTGCCTGCGCCAACTCGTCAAACATTACAGAAATATGTACGTGTTAAGAATGCTTATGATCAATGCAAAAAACCAAAATCTACACAGGTTAAAAGTAATCCATCACAGAAATTACCTCCTAGTTTAAAAATTGCTCAAACTAGAATTGAGGCTTTGGAAGTCAAGAATGCCAGACTGGAAAAAGAAAACGCTATGCTGTTAGAGCAGTTTGTAGTGTGGCAATACAATGCTCATAAATATGGACTAAGTATTGCTAAATTGAATGAGCCGATGAGCAAAAAAAGTTCGGATTGATTTTAAGTATAAATAAGATAAATTGATCAGTGAATGCTATTTTCTGATCCCACTAAAAATCAAAGTAATTGACTGGACGGCTGCTAAAAACTATCATTCCCTTGCTGACCTAAATTGTCAGTCGGTTTTAGCAGACCGTGGCGTATAGCGTACCAGATTTATACTTATCTAAGTATGGATTATGTGCGAAACCTTCTTGTTCCCCCTTTGCGGTAGAACGGGAGGGGGACGCTTCGTGCGTGCTGGTTCTATATGCCCAGTCTGCTAACCCCCTCTTTGTTCTACCACCATCATTTAGCAGTGATTTGGTAGACTTTTATTCGCATATAGGAATTTATCATGTCTCATTCATTTTTTCACATCTGTGCCTCGCCACATGTTCAGCCTCATTATTTCAGACAATGGGGAATACAGAGCTAATTCTTAATTAGCTGTATTAAAAGCAACATTTTTAAATAGAACAATTCATAAGGTGGATGGCTGAGTCACGCCTATAAAAAATACCTATTTTTATGTCCCCCTTGTGATTTTGAGTTATTGCATTAAACATGTGTGGGAATAACTATGACTGAATTAACCAAACCAAAAATCATTCCAATCGAAACCTACCCAAAGAAATCCAAGCTATTTTTAAAGTGTGTAGTCTTACCAATAGTGATCTTTTTAATTGTTGCCAAGATTTTTTCTTTTGGCGCTTTCGCATATATCTTCTTTGGTTTTGACCTATTCTGGTTTGTGATCATCTACTACCTCTATCAATATGGAAATACTTTCTTTGATGGGATGATCGAACAACTGAAACGTCAGGGTGAAACCTTTAATTATCAAAATCGTGGAGTCTGGATTAACAGTCAGGATAAAACCATTATCCTGTTTGATCAGCCTGATCAACGTTTAGTTAAATATCCTTTTGATTACATTACCTCTGTAGGTCATTACAACTTGGTTGAAGATCGCTTCAGAACCACTACTACTGTGATCAGTAACCCGATGATGGGAACACATGTTAATCAGCGTGAATATCGAACACCGATGAAGCGTGAGTTCCAAGTCAATATTGGAACAAGAGATCAATTTAAACCTAACTATAGCCTTAAGGTACTATTTCCGTGGCGTAGTCCAAAAGTGGCAAGTGAAATCCGCCAGTTACTATCGGCTGATCATTATCAATAACAACAATATATAGGATAAGAATCAGATGAAAAAATTAATGCTCAGTATTGCAATGACTACTAGTATGGTCGTAACCAGTTCAACGGTATGTGCTGAAACCAAAAAAGTAACCCTATCAGCAGGGTTAAACTATGTTTTGTCTCAAGTAGCAACAAAGGGAGATAACAATCAAAGTAACCATAATATGGGGATGCTTTACTACCTAGGTAAAAATGGCGTATCCATAGATCATAAAAAAGCTGCTGAATGGTTCTCCAAGTCAGCCGCCAATGGTTATGCTCCATCCCAGTACGCATTATCAGTCATGTATCTTAATGGGGATGTTGTGCCACAGGATGCAGAAAAAGGTATAGCCTTATTGCAAAGTGCTGCACGGCAGGGACAACCAGAAGCAATCAAGTTATACAATACATTGCAGGCTAAAGCACAGCAGCTCAATACCACTCAAACGTCATCAGTACAAACAGCCACAACTGCTATTAAATACTATGATACATCCACGCTTGAACCTAAAAGCTTTAAGCAAGTGGTACTTCCTAATCTGAGTGCAGATACCATTGCCCAAAGTTTTTACAAGGTGACATCATCCAGAGAAAGAAAAAAAGATGATTACTGGGGAAGTGGCAAATACTACTATGTTAATAAGCCTAGCGACTTGGACGATCTCACAGACGCTGTGATCAGCATCGCCCCTATTTTTACTTACCAGAATATTCAGGGGGAAGCCCGTTATTTAGTCCCTGTGGAAGTGACTTTAGCAATCGAAGGCAGGATAGAAACTTCACATGTTACACGAGGTACTTTGGAATTATATCTCTTTAAAAAATTGGACAATGGACAATTCCAAATGATTTCAAAAACAGCCCAGGGGGGAGTTGAAAGTATTGAAGGATATGGTCGAACCTCATGGAACGCCCAAGAATTTAAAAAGAACTTACAAGCTTTTGGAAACAATACACTAGGAAGCTATACCATTGATGGTTATTACGGCAATGGTTATGGGGAAAGCGTATGGTCACTTCTTCTGTTAAATGAGGGCGACTATATTGTTGAACAAATGTTTGAAGAGGGAAAAGTTTCAGAACAGCCAGAGTATGGCTATTCTTCAGCAATCAAAGTTAACAAAAACGGACAGCAATTTTATCCATTCCAAATTCATTATAAGGGAATGGATTTGAATGACAATGATCGGAAGGTTACATTAAATAAAATTGTACTTTATCAGTATGACAGTAAGAGTAAATTATATTCGAAGCAGAAATAATACTCCTAAGTTTGAATAACTATCTTGATGATTATCCTCCTATTTTCTAGGTACTAGGAATTGGAGGAAGTTATGAGAACGAGGAGACTCCAGAGAATATTCAACTAATTATAAATGATGACGACCGTACTGACTTTTTTATTCATTTGGAAAGTATCTTTCAGGTAGAGAAAGTAGGCATTAAGGCTAGAAATATGCTCAACTAACTATTCACTTTTTTCATATAACGTTCTTGTTTCGACTACTAAAAAACTTTAAAACCTCATATTTTCAAATGCTTTTTTTAAAAATATGTTAAATTTCACATCAATATATTTTTTAAATTTAAGTGATAAAAGCACTTTATAATTTGGAGCTTGGTCTGAATGTCAGCTTTAACAAATTTACTTCAATCGATTGAAAAAATTAGCCTTACAAATAGAGATAAAGGTACTTCATTTGAGAATTTGATGATTCAATATTTCTTAAATGAACCTAAATATGCCGAAATTTATACAGAAGTTTTGTCATATTCTGATTGGGTTGAAAAGTACGGTGAAAAGTTAAAAGTTACTGATAAACGTGACTATGGTATTGATCTTATTGCGGTAACTATTGATGGTGAATTCCATCCAATTCAATGTAAAAACTACAACACTACAAAAATTCAGAAGAAAGATATTGATAGCTTTTTAGGTGGCTCTGGTAAATCTTATTTTGCATATCGCTATATTGTAGCCTCAACGGATGATTGGACTGATAATGCTAAATCGTCTTTAGTTGATGCAAATCCACCTGTTGCAACTATTTCATTATTAGATTTAGAAGGCAGTTTAATTGACTGGTCACAGTTTAATTTTGATTCAAATGTGAAGCCTATATTTCGTAAAAAAAATAGTTTAAGAGATCATCAACGTCCCGCATTGTCGGCAGTCAGATATGGATTAGCTGAGGCAGATCGTGGCAAGCTTATTATGGCATGTGGTACGGGTAAGACCTTTACCTCTTTGCGTATTGCTGAGGAACTGGCAGGTCGCGGCAAAAATGTATTGTTTCTAGTCCCTAGTCTTGCATTACTTAGTCAAACGCTTGATGAGTGGACTCAACAAACATCATTAGGTATCAGGAGTTTTGCAGTCTGTTCTGATAGTGATGTTGGTAAGAAAAAAGATGATGACAATATTGTAGTTGGGATTAGTGACTTAAAATTCCCTGCTACAACCAATCCCCAAAGTTTAGTTAAGGCATTTAAGGCAAGAGATTTATTTAAACCGAATGAAGCGAATGAGGACATGAATGTCGTTTTCTCAACCTATCATTCAATTGATGTCATTGCAGAAGCTCAAAAAGCAGGATTCCCTGAATTTGATTTAATTATTTGTGATGAAGCACACCGTACCACAGGTGCAACTTTTGAGGGAGATGATGAATCCAAGTTTGTGCGTATTCATAATAATGATTATGTACAAGGCAAGAAACGTCTATATATGACAGCTACTCCTCGTATTTATGGTGATACAGCTAAAGAAACAGAGGGTGTGACCCTTTGCTCAATGGATGATAAATCGCTGTATGGCGAAGATCTATATGTCATAACATTCTCACAAGCAGTAAAAATGGATATTTTATGTGACTATAAGGTAATTGTACTTGCTGTTGAAGAAAGCCATATTAATCGTCAATTACAGGGCTTATTAAAAGACGAAAACAATTCTCTAAAAGTTGATGATGCTGCAAAAATTGTTGGCTGTTGGAAAGCTCTCGCTAAACAAGGTTTATATAATCCAGATGGTACAGTTGCAAAGCCAATGGAACGTGCAGTAGCCTTCTGTCAGGTCATTGAAAAAGAATACAAAGGCAAAAAACATAAGGTAAGTTCAAAACAAATTACTGAGATGTTTAGTGCTGTTGTTGAAGCCTATCAACAAGCGGAAATGGATCATTTATATAAAACAGAAGAAGATCCATATATTGATCCATCGTTGAAACTAAGTTGCCAAGTGAAACATGTTGATGGTGGTATGAATGCAACAGAGAAAAAAGAAAAAATTACTTGGTTAAAAGAACATGCACCTGAAAACACATGCCGTATTTTATCGAATGTGCGCTGTTTATCAGAAGGTGTTGATGTTCCATCCCTTGATGCAGTGCTTTTCCTTACACCTCGTAACTCACAAGTAGATGTGGTTCAGTCTGTTGGCCGTGTCATGCGTAAAGCTCCAAACAAAGAATTGGGCTATGTAATTTTACCTGTCGTTATCCCTGCGGGTGTAGAGCCTGAACAGGCATTAAATAATAACGAAGCCTATCGTGTAGTGTGGCAAGTATTAAATGCCTTACGAGCACATGATGACCGCTTTGATGCCATGATTAATAAACTTGAGTTTAATGGCAAAGATGTATCTCGTATGGAAGTCATTGCCATAGCAGATAAAGTCGTTAAAAAGGCTAAAAAAGCAAAGCCACAACCGACTGATGGAAATGAAACATCTGGTCAATCGGATTTAAGTGAAGGAAAAAAGCGAAAGGCAAAAGCCCAAGCTAAAGGTGGATCATCTATTGGGCAAGCTGCCTCACCAATGCCACAGCAAACAGAAATGGAATTTGAAGTCGGCGAGATTGAACGTGCTTTATATGCCAAAATCGTAAAAAAATGCGGTAATCGCCATCATTGGGAAGATTGGGCTAGTGATGTTGCTAAAATTGCTAAAACTCATATTGACCGTATTCAAGCCATCCTTGAAAACCCTACTAATACAAATGAAATTGCAGCATTTAATGAATTTGCACATGAACTACGTGATGACTTAAATAATAGCGTATCTGACGCTGAAATCATTGAAATGTTGGCACAGCATTTAATTACTAAACCTGTATTTGATGCCCTATTTAAAGACCATAGCTTTGCTGAACACAACCCAATGAGTTTAGCAATGCAAAAGGTGCTTGATGCGCTGAATGAGCATCACTTAGAAAAAGAAGCGGATACGCTTAATTCCTTCTATGAATCAGTACGTATGAGAGCAGAAGGCATTAATACTGCCGAAGGCAAACAAAGTATTATCTTAACGCTATACGATTCATTCTTTAAAAACGCCTTCCCACGCATGACGGAAAAACTAGGGATTGTTTATACCCCTGTTGAAGTCGTAGATTTTATTATTCATAGTGTGAATGACGTACTCAAAAGTGAGTTTGGTAAAACCTTTGCTGATGACAATGTGCATGTACTCGATCCATTTACAGGTACTGGTACGTTCATCAACCGTTTGCTTCAATCAGGTTTAATCCCTGCAGATCGTTTGACCTATAAATACAAAAATGAAATTCATGCCAATGAGATCGTTTTATTGGCGTATTACATTGCTTCAATCAACATTGAAACCGTGTATCACGATCAGATGAAAACGGTCAATCCTGATCTTGAATATGAACCATTTGAAGGTATTTGTTTAACTGACACCTTTGAAATGTACGAAAAAGATGACTTAGTCAGTAAGGTTTTGGTAGATAACAGTGCAAGACGTAAACGCCAGAAGAATCTCGATATAACGGTTATTGTTGGTAATCCTCCTTATTCTGCGGGGCAAGAATCAGCAAACGATAACAATGCCAATGTTGCTTATCCACACTTAGATGATCGTATTTCACAAACCTATGTGAATTTCTCCAATTCATTAAACACCAAATCAAATTATGATTCTTATATTCGTGCAATACGTTGGGCAAGTGACCGTATTAAAGACTGTGGTGTGATTGGTTTTGTGACCAATGGTGGTTATATAGATTCAAATTCAGCAGACGGATTGCGTAAATGTTTAGTTGATGAGTTTAGTTCGCTATATTTCTTCCATTTGCGAGGAAATCAGCGAACATCAGGTGAACGTTCACGACAAGAGGGTGGGAAAATCTTTGGAGGTGGTAGCCGTGCGCCAATAGTTATTGCAGTATTAGTAAAAAATCCAAATGCAAAACAACATGGTCAAATCCATTTTCATGACATTGGTAATTATCTAAGTCGTGAAGAAAAATTAGAGAAAATTTCTGACTTAGTAAGCATAAACGGTATCACCTCTATTGATGGTTGGACGAAAATCAAGCCTGACCTATATAATGATTGGCTAAATCAGCGTGATGATAGTTTTTATGAGTTTATGCCTATAGGAGATAAAAAAGAAAAATCTCTTTTTAATACCTATTGTTTTGGTGTTACTACTAATCGAGATATATGGGCGTATGCTACTAGCAACGATAAGCTAGAAGAAAAAATTAAAAACTTAATTTTATTTTATAATAGTTGTGTGGTTAATAATGAAAGAATTATAGATTTAACTCAAATTAGTTGGTCAAGGGGATTAACTAAACTTTTTGATAAAAGATGCCAACTAAAATTTAATAATAGAAGTATAACAACTTCATTATATAGACCATTTACAAAGACATTTTTATATTTCAGTAGAGATTTAAATGAATACGTTTATAAAATGGATAAATATTTCCCAACAGCAGATACTGAAAATTTAATTATTTCACTAACAGGTACAGGCACACCAAAAGACTTTTCTTGCATTATCACCAATACAGTTCCAGATATTCAATTACATGCAAATGGTCAATGTTTCCCTCTTTACATTTACGAAGAAATATCGACAGAAAATAAGGCTGATGACCTATTTAGCCATGCTGAAACTAACACGGCAGATGGAAAATATACTCGTATAGATGCCATTCGTGATGCGGGATTAAAGCATTTCCACGATGCTTACCCAACTGAAAAAATCAGCAAAGAAGATATTTTCTACTATGTTTATGGCTTATTGCACAGTGAAGATTACTGTACTCGTTATGCTGATAATCTTACAAAAGAATTACCACGTATCCCATGTGTGAAAAAAGCCAAAGATTTTTGGTCATTCTCTAAAGCAGGACGTGATTTGGCGCATTGGCATTTGAACTATGAAACGGTAGAGCCATACAAAGCCAAATTAGATTTAGGCGGTAAATCATTAAAGCAATTAGAAGATAAAGACTTCTATGTGACTAAAATGAAATTCCCTAAAAAAGACCAAAAGGATACGGTGGTCTATAACAATGCCATTACTATCCGTGAAATACCGTTACAGGCTTATGATTACGTGGTGAATGGTAAGTCTGCACTTGAATGGGTAATGGAGCGTCAAGGCGTTTCTACGCACAAAGACAGTGGCATTGTGAACGATGCGAATGATTGGGCGATTGAAACTATGGGGGATGCTAAATATCCATTAGAGTTGTTTTTACGGGTCATCACAGTAAGTTTGGAAACAATGAAGATTGTCAAAGCTTTGCCTAAGTTGGATATTTAAATTCAGGGGATAACTAATGATTAAACTTACAAATATTGAAATTCTAAAATATAAATCATTCACGACACCTCAATCCGTACATATTGAAGATGATATAACTGTACTGGTTGGAATGAATGAATCAGGAAAAACTTCTATATTAGAATGTTTAGCAAAAACAAATTATTTTGATGATGATGAGAAATTTAAATTTAATGAAACATTAGACTATCCACGAAAAGAACTAAAAAGTATAAATAAATCAGATGAAAAACCTAAAGCAATTGTTTGCACTTATTATCTTTCAGATGAATTAATTGAGTTAATCGAAAATAGGTTAGGTAAGGGGGCTTGGCAAGGAGGTAGGGAAATTACTCTAACAAGTTCTTATGGAGATGTATCTACAGTAATAAGTGGTGTTTCCATAAATTTCGAATCATTTTTGAAGCACCTTAATTTGTCTAATATTGATAATAATTTAAAAGCTGAACTAAAGTTAGCATTATATGAAGACCAATTTGATGAAATATTGAAAAAATTCCCAGAAGATTCAGAAAGATTGGAACCCTTGCGGCACTACTTTTTCAAGAGTTCTACATGGGTGAATTTTGTTGAAAGGTATGCATATAGTATTTTAATAAAAAGGCATTTACCAAAATTTATTTACTATGATGAATATTATCAGCTTCCATCAAGAATAGTATTAGAAAATTTTCTAGACGAAAAAGCAGAACTATCAGAAGACCTTAAAACGGCTAAAGCTCTCTTAGATTTAGCCGAAATTAGTGTAACTGAGCTTATTAATGCAGATGATTTTGAAGATTTTATTGCTGAATTAGAAGCTACAGAAGCTTTAATTTCTGATACGTTATTTCAATATTGGTCTGCAAATCAAAACTTAAATATTGAATTTAAGATTGATAAGAAAACATCTACAGTTAAAAGACGAGTAAATACAGATTACGGTAATGCAACAACAGTCGATACAAATATTGTTGAGCATGTCTTAGATATTCGTGTAAAAAACTCGAAAACTAGAGTTTCTTTACCTCTTCAGAATAGGAGTAAAGGATTTAATTGGTTTTTTTCATTCTTAGTTTGGTTTAACAAAATTCAGGCTGATTCAAATTCAAAATATATCTTACTCTTAGATGAGCCAAGTCTTAACTTACATGCAACTGCCCAAGCTGATTTACTACGTTTTTTAGAGAGTTTAGTTGATAAATATCAAGTTATTTATACAACCCACTCGCCTTTTATGGTTGAAACAACGAAATTAAATCGGGTCAGAACGGTATTTAGTGACTCCGATAGCTCTATCGTTAGTGATAGTATTCAACAAAAAGATCCTAATACTCTTTTCCCACTACAAGCTGCTTTAGGATACGATGTTGCACAGAATTTATTCATTTCTAAAAAGAATCTATTGGTTGAAGGGGTCTCGGATTTACTATACTTAACCACAATTTCAGAATATTTGAATGCGAAGAACCGAACTGGCTTAAATGAGGATATTACAATTGTACCTACAGGTGGCTTAGATAAAGTTGCTAGTTTTATCTCATTACTTCGAGGTTCAAAACTATCAATTTTCTGTCTTTTAGATTCATTTACTGATCAAAAGTCGCAGGCAAGATTTGATAGTCTAACTATTCAAAAAATTATATCTGATAAAAATATAAAATTCTTTCATGATTATCTTGATAATAGAAAAAAAGCTGATATTGAGGATATTTTTACCGTTGATGAATATCTTCAACTATTTAATATTTCTCTGTCATCTACCTATACTGAAATTAAGGTGGAAGAATTAAGTACAGAAATTGAAGATATATTATCAAGAATCAATAAAATTATTAAAAAATCTAGATTTAATCACTATTTGCCAGCAAAAGAGTTTGCTAGTAACAAGGATTTTGTTAACAACCTTTCAGAAACTACTTTATCAAGATTTGAAACTATCTTTAAAGAGGTCAATAAAAATCTCAAATAGTCTTGGCTTAATAGATTTACCTGATAGGGTAAATCTATTACTTTAGTCAGTGCATTAGTTAATCTAAACTGTTCATACCAAAATGTTTTGTGGCTTCTGCTTTGGTAGTTTGAGAAACTCGTAACATAGCTTGTGCCTTTTTAAGATTTTTTTCAGATATTGATTGTTTGAATCCAACCTTTACCTCATGTTGCTCTTTCAATAAAGATTTTTCATAGTTTGCTTTTTTTAAATTGAGATGTCTTTCTGAAATATTAGCTGCATTGATTGGCAAGAGATAATTTTGTTAATTTTTAAAGATTTAATTTAACAAAATTCTTAACATTTTTTATTAAATCATTGTAATTTAAGTTTATATTTATTTTTGGAAGGTATATCCGTTCTAAATAGGAATTTATGATGAATCGTTATGTGACCAAGACCACTTACTTTATGAGTTTAATTGGGATGCTGGCTTTAGCTGGATGTCAAACAGCACCACAGCGCACGACGCCACCTGTAAAACCTGTTGAAAAGCCAAATACAGCCCAGCAGAATAAAGTGCCAACACCAGATGGGGTCAAAATCACACCTTATGACCGACCTGAAATCAAACGTGAAAAAGTCCCTACTGTCATCGTGCCACAACAAAAAGCCCAAACTCAAAAATTTGAGGATGGGCAAAGTATTCCAGCCTTTAAGCAATTGATGCAACAAGCCCAAACTGCTTATCAAAAACAGCAATGGGATGAAGCAGAACGCTTTGCCTTACATGCGCAACGTTTAGCCCCACAATCCGCAGAAGTTTTTTCTTATTTGGCGAGAATCGCCCAACAGAAAAAGCAATATGCAAACGCTGAGTCCTTAGCACGCCGTGGCTTAAGTTATGCCCAAACAACTGCACAAAAGAAAGTCTTTTGGAATACGATTTTACAGTCAGTTCAACAATTGAAAAACCAAAAGACTGTTGCAGAAGCATCTAAGCAACTGCAAAGTCTCTAAGTTAAAAGTGTTGTTTATGTGGGTTCTACGCAACTACACCTTTAGCTGATTAAAAAACAATGTTCTTAGCGGAGTCTTGCCTCAAACAGTTGGGAATGAGATTTCCGAGTATCGTATTTCACCAAAAGTTTTATATAAGATTCAGGTTAAAAATAGAATAGATTTTGCTTTTTCATGAAACAATTTCACTCGACATTGCTATTGTGGCTGGCGGCATGGATGCCGCCGTTGGTCAAGGGTGATATGGATATCCCCTTTGATCAACGAAAGATTTTTGTTACTTTTCATCTCTGAAAAGTAAAGCATCGACTACGCAAATCAATCAAAACTTTTATCAAAATATGAGGCTATGAAAATGTCTTATTTATACGATACAAACTCTCAATAATGATATTGATTGGTTTAACTTACTTTTGACGTTTGGTATTAAAGTTAAAACTGGCTAATCCCTGCAATACCATAAGCACCATGCTCTTGTGCAATGCTTAGATCAGTAGGGCTTAGCCCTCCCAATGCGAATACAGGTAAATCACTGCTTTTGGCATACTGTGCAAACTGTTCCCATCCCAAAATATGCGCATCTGGGTGTGTTGCAGTTGGTAGAACAGGGCTAAGAATCACTGCATCGAATCCAAGCTGATGTGCACGCTGTAAAGACACTAAATCATGACATGCTGCGATACAACGCACGCCTAAGGGCAATTGCCCTATTTGCAAATCCATCACCTGTTGTTGTTTATAATGCACAGCAGCCACAGCTTTCTGCAAAGATTCTGGCAATTGTTTCCACATATCGACATTAATAATCAATCTCGACAAATCATGCAGGTTTAACTGCTGGACTTGTTCTACAGCTGATGTGAGTAATTCAGTGCGATAATAAAACAGTGGTTGTGCTGCATCTTCATTCAAATTACTTTCATTCAGAGTATTTGTATTCACGACACTTTGTTGGTTTCGGCATAATTCGCTCAAATTCTCAGAAATTTTAATGCGGTGATTCCAAAATAAACGCTGAATGATTGATTGATTAGCTTTAGGAAAATTCAGCCCTAAAAGTTGATCACGGCTATACCATGTCCATGGTTTTTGAATATCTGCTAAATATTGCTCATTCACAGTGGCATGGAATAAGTGCAAAAATACTTCGACATCATCATATTCATGATGAATCACATCAAAAGCATGCCACTGCTGAATGCCAATTCCCACTTCTTCAAAAATTTCTCGACGACATGCTTCAGTAGGTGTTTCCCCTGCTTCAATCTTCCCTCCTGAGAACTCATATTTATTGCCTTGATGTTGGTCAGCATTGCGCCAGCCTACAAGGACTTTCCCACGATACAGTAATAAAGCAATCGCCACATGAACACTGGGTTTAGACATAGAAATAGAGCCCTGAAGTTTTAATCAATTGTAAGCAAATATAGATTTTTTATAAATGATAAAAATTATCGTTGACAGATCTATTCGATAATGATTATCATTTAAATCACTTAGACAACACCCCACTCGGAGTCAGAATAATGAACGCACCATTTAGCCTATTTACACGTAACACTGAAGCTCACCAATCTCTTCCAATGTTACACTCAAACAACTTATTTGCATTAGGACGCGAAATTCGCATTATGCATGCTGGTGAAGAATATCGTTTACGCTTAACCCGTAATAATCGTCTAATTTTGACTAAATAACGATAAAAACAACTGATTTAAAACAAAAAACGTGGGAACAAGCAGTA
Source organism: Acinetobacter bereziniae (assembly GCA_009912575.1). Classification (GTDB taxonomy): domain Bacteria; phylum Pseudomonadota; class Gammaproteobacteria; order Pseudomonadales; family Moraxellaceae; genus Acinetobacter; species Acinetobacter bereziniae_A. The sequence continues at coordinate 9,152 of WNDP01000024.1, read as the reverse complement.
TGAATCAGCGCATACTGCTTTTTAAGTTTTGGCTGAACAATTTATAAAAGATCGTATAAATAGAATTATTTGATACATAACTCGATGAGCAAATAAAGTTATTCATCATTTCTCTATCACTCCTCAATTTTATGGCTAATATTGTTATGACCAATATTGTTGTAGCTTGTTTCCGAATCTAAGGTAGATATAAGCGAATTTTTAAGCCACCGTATTCGGAAGCACTAAAATCGATTTTTCCCTGATGCAAATCGATTACCGTTTTACAAATAGATAAGCCTAAACCTGAACCTTGTGTTTGAGTTCCTAATGCTCGGAAGAAACGCTCCCCTAAACGAGCAATAACCTGTTCTGAAACTCCCTCACCATCATTTTGAATTTCAAATAATTTCCTACCTTCAAAGTGACTAAGGTTAATATAAATATTGCCCTGCTGAGGTGTGTATCGAATTGCATTATCAATTAAATTGCGGATGCAAATAAACATTAATTCTTCATTTACATCGACACTTGCATCTTCACTTTGAATATGAAGTTGGACTTGTTTCTCATCTATAAATGTCTCTAAGGCAGATAAAACACTATGAGTCATCTTTTCCAAGCTGACCCAAGTTTTAGATAAATCACTTTTATCTGTAGGATCTAATCTGGCCAGCAACAATAAATTTTCAAGTACTTGTGTGCCACGAAATACATCGTTTTGGATTAGGCTTAATTGATGATGAATTTCAGGCACTTCAGCATATTTACGTTGTAGCAACTGTAAACGCATATGTATTGCTGATAATGGTGAACGCAGCTCATGTGATGCATCAGCGGTAAACCTTTGTTCTGCGACTAATGCCTGTTCCAATCGAATAAACATCTGATTAAGCTGATTAACCATCGGTTGTAGTTCTTTAAATTCAAGTTGAGGCTGTTGAATCAAGGTTAAGTCATTTACATTTTTCTCAGCAATTTCTTTTGAGAGCGATTGAATTGATCTAAATTGTTTTTTGACTGAAAAATGTAAAATCAGCCATTGGATCGCCCATAAACTCAGTAAAATTAAAAAATAGCTGATTAAGCTTTGCGACAGGTCTTTAAAGCGCTCACTCAACGGTTGGATCACATAGACGCTTAGCCCTGAATCGGGATTTTTTGAGTGATAGCTTCGCCAAAGTTGATGATTTGACCAAATAAAGTCATAAGCACTGTCTTGATCAGTAGTCTTAGCGTGACTGCTTGTGTCTAACTCAAACTCTGGGGATTGAGTTAAAAGTTGATCTCCATTCATCAACTGATATTGAATATCAAATTCATCACTGAGCTCATCCAATTGAAAACCCGATGTGGTACTCAAATCTGAAATCAGCAGCATATCTGAAATTTCATCCATGATTTGGTCTTGAACATCCATGTTATGGTAAATGGATAATGCGATGAGTAATAGCAAAGCAAATACACCCGCCACAATTGAACTCAACATGGATGTTTTAATCAATTTATGTTGTAGCGAGATGGCTTGGCTCATAGATACCCTATTGAAATCATTTAAAATGGATCAACACACTGCTTATTCTTGCGGTGTATTCATTCGATAACCTAATCCTCGTATGGTTTTTATCAAATGATTTCCGATCTTTTTTCGTAGCTGATAGATATAAACTTCAATCGCATTGCTTTCAATTTCATCACCCCATGCATATAAAGAAGCTTCTAATTGTTCACGAGTCACAATATGTTCAGGCTTTTGCATCAGTTTATATAAAATTTGAAATTCTTTTGCTGTTAATGCGATGGCTTGTTGGTCTTGAAAAACTGTTTTTGCCTGAGTGTCTAAAATCAAATTGGCATATTTGATTTCATGTAAATTTGTGGTTTGTGTTTGTCTGAGCTGGGCACGTACTCGCGCTGATAGCTCCTCAAGGCTAAAAGGTTTGACCAGATAATCATTTGCACCTAAATCCAAACCTTGTACACGATCTTGAATACTGTCTCGAGCTGTTAGAAAAATTACTGGTGTGTCAGGATATTGCTTTTTTAATCGCTGTAAAATCTCATCTCCTGTCGCCTTTGGTAAGCCTCGATCAAGCAGAATGCAATCATATTCATGCTGTTCTATTGCTAAAATGGCGTGATCACCTCGCTCAACCCAATCGACATTATAGCCATCCATTTCTAACCAAGATTGAATACTTTCAGCTTGTGAGCGGTCATCTTCTGCAAGCAATATTCGCATTATCTACCCTCTTTCATATATCTAAAAATTATCGCTATAGGGTTGATGGTAATAAAATGACGACAAAGACAAGATGCCAATGCATCTCATCTTTTTCGCAAATTCGATTTTGAATCAAAAATAAGTGATTTTTAAAGCAAAGCATTAAAAATTCACTGCATCAACATCAATTTCGACTCGCTTGGTTGGCTTATAGTCGATATCAACCTCACCCAATAAAGTGACTGTTGTATTTGGGGCAATCGGTTTACCTTGCCATAATTCATCATCAATATCGACCGTGATTGTTCCAGTGTTATCACGGAATTGATATTTTTCATCACCAATCGCTTTTACTACATTCCCACGTAACTGTACTTTTGTATCATCTTTTAAGGTTAATGCATGTTTCACAGTGATTAAACTTGGTGTTAAAGCGGACTGATTGACTGCTGTATTTGCTGAAGCAAAAGAAGTTGTACCAATTAAGCTGATCGCAAGCAATGTTTTAGAAATTAGTTTCATAGTTGACCTCATCAATGTTGATCGTTTCAATAAAGCCATTAAAACAAATCAACATGAGGTGAATCTTAGGATATCTTCATTTTCAATTTTTTGATGCAAAGCTAAGAATTAATTCAAAGGTACCACTCTTAACACTTCTTCTAAAGTCGTTACACCCTCTAAAACTTTACGAGCGCCTGCTATTTCTTGGCTTGCATTCTAAGATCATCTAAGGTTGCATTGGCGCTAATACGCTGTTTTGCCTCTAAACTAATCGGCATAAACTCATAAATACCAACACGACCTTTATACCCCGTTTGGCGACATTCTTCACAACCAACCGCTTTAAAAATAAAATCAGGTGTTTTGGTTTGATAACCAAAGGTTAAGTGTTTCCATTCTTGCTCATTGATAAAGGTTTCTTGTTTACAATGCGGACATAGCTTACGCACCAAACGTTGAGCAAGCACGCCCAGAATTGTTGCAGCTGTTAAGAATGGCTGTATACCGAGATCATGCAAACGGGTCAAACTTGATGGTGCATCGTTGGTATGCAAAGTTGAAAGCACCAAATGACCAGTCAAAGCTGCTTGAATTGCCATATTTGCAGTGTCTTGATCACGGATTTCCCCCACCATAATAATGTCTGGATCTTGTCGCATTAACGCTCGAATACCATCTGCAAAACCCAATTCGATTCCTTGATTCACTTGCATCTGGTTAAAGCTCGGCTCTAACATTTCAATTGGGTCTTCAATGGTACAAACATTGACTTCTTCAGTAGCCAATTGTTTTAACGATGAATACAGTGTGGTTATTTTACCCGAACCTGTGGGTCCAGTGACCAAAATAATCCCATGACTGTGTTGGGTTAAACCCTGCCATTGTGCCAATAGATGTTCATCAAATCCCAATTGTTGAAAACTACGCACCAAAACTTCTGGGTCAAAAATACGCATCACCAACTTTTCACCAAATGCAGTGGGTAATGTAGAGAGACGTAATTCAGTTTCTTGCCCTTTCGGAGTACGGGTTTTTAGACGGCCATCTTGTGGTTTTCGTTTTTCTGCGACATTCATCCGCCCTAAGATTTTAATTCGTGAAATAACTGCGGTTAAGGTGTTGGCAGGCATGTTATAAATGGTATGTAAAACACCATCGATACGAAAACGAATTTTGCCCTTTTCCTTACGTGGTTCTAAATGAATATCACTGGCACCTTGTTCAAAGGCAAACTGTAAAACCCAATCTACAAGTTTAACAATGTGTTGATCATTGGCATCTGGGTTTTGCGTATCTCCCAATTGTAACAGTGCTTCTACACCTTTATTTTCCTTATCATATGCACTTGATTTTTGTGAATTACTCACAGCTCTACTGACTTGGTAATACTCAGTAAGATAACGTTGTAATTGTTCTGGATTTAACACCACTTTTTCAATTTTTTTAGGGCTGAGGCTGCGTTCTAAATTATGAACCCAATCGGTCATAAAAGGCTGCGCCGTACCAATCAAAATTCGATCTGCATGCACTTCTACAGCTAAAATTTTATTTCTCAATGCAAACTCTTGAGACATAACACTGGTTAATGAAGTCACATCTGCTTTTAATGGATCAATGGTAAATAAATTCAATTGGGCCTTTTCAGCTAACTAACCATTCTGTCAATACAGTTAATGTCAGTCTTTTTACTGAGTCATGAGCATCAACTAATTTAAAATTTGCGATCCACTGTAAGGGATGCCATTTTAATTGATCACATTGCCGATGCGTCGTCTGTACCAATAATTTTTCACGTTCAGTAATTCGACCGTCTTTTAATAATTGTTCTAAACACCAAGCTGTATCGATTTCGAAATTAAATTGCATTGTTATATCCCCAAAACACAGTTTACTATAACAAAATTAACTTTTGTATTTGCTGAATTTTTACTTTCCATTCACTTTAATTACACACTAATTTCAACAATACCATGTCCAAATATATAAACAGTAGTCGCTTATTGCTTGAATCCGAATAAGCCTACTTTCCGAAATATACTAAATGGCTAAAATATTTCTTCGAACTCAGGTTATTTAATCGATCACTTTACTCGAACTCTTTTTAAATGGCCTAGCAATTGAATACAGGATAATCTTGATAATCGTCTCAAAAATTAATGTAACTATGATAAGTGTATAAAAAATAATATTATTTTAAATAATTTGAAACAATATAGAAATGATTAAAATGGAGATTTACTAAGTACTTTGTTAAGTTTTTCTATATTAAAAATAAGGTCATAATAATGCTTAATAATATTTTTAGTGTTTTGGATCAACTTGGCTTTGGGACTCAAAAACGAGCGATTAGCGTTCACTTTTCAAATTCGGAACTCAGTTCACAAGTGATGTTACAACGAATTGATGGTTATCATGCAATCAATGAGGGCTTGTCTGCTGAACTGATTTGTCTGTCACTAAATCCATTTCTTGAACTTAAGCAGTTTATCGGTTGCCAAGTCTCAGTAGATCAAGTCACAGATTCAGGCAAGCTGTTTAAAACGACAGGGATTATCACTGGGGCGAGTCAGGGACAATGCGATGGGGCTTTTACGCTATATCGTTTAACCATGCAAGACCCAACAAGCTTATGGCACAAACGACGTAATAGTCGCGTGTTTTTAGATAAAAGTGTCCCTGAGATTTTAGAGCTTATGTTCAAGGAATGGGTATCTAAAAGTGCTTTGTTTGCATCTAGTTTAAAACTGGACCTGAGTGGTTTAACCAAGACCTATGATGTACGCCCATTTTCAATGCAATTGAACGAATCTGACCACACATATTTGACTCGTATTTTACGTGAAGAATCAATCAATTGGCTGATTGATGAATCTAATTATATTACTTTAAACAACAAGCAGAGTATCGAACCACAAAAACTTCGCTTAATTGATAGCAATGAGCAGTTTAAAGCGCTTGAACGTCGTAACGTCCGTTATCACCGTTCAGATGCAACAGAAGCTTATGACAGCATCACCAGTTTAATTGCTGAACGTAATTTACAGTCAACAGCGATCCATCTACAACGTTGGCAAGCAGACAGTTTAAGTCAGGAAGATGGCGCAGGCACAGTGCTGAGTTCACATAAACATAGTGCTCATAGAGACAATGAAAGTTTAAGTCTAGAACAAGCGTGGAGTATTTCACCTGCTTGGATTCGTGATCTTAAAGGCAAAGATCAAGCCACTACATCAGGCAATCATCAACTGGATAAACTCAGTAGCCAACTAAATCAATATCAGGCCTTGCAAGCCAAATATTTCAAAGCTCAAAGTAGTGTACGTGATATACAGATTGGCTATTGGTTTAAGTTAACAGGTCATCCAGAGCTGGACAGAAATCATAGCGAAAACAATGAAATGCTGATATTAAGCAAGCATTTTTACAATCAGAACAACTTTCCCAAAGACATCCAAGATCAAATCGAAAAGCTGCTTAGCCTGAGTCATTGGCAAATCAATAAAGACTCTCAACAAGAGCGTCAAGGCAACGCATTAACCTTGATACGACGGCATGTTAGCGTTGTGCCAGAATATAATCCATTGACACATCGCCCAACCACATATGTTCAACGTGCTATCGTGGTGGGTGATGGTGAAGAAATCTATGTCGATGAATGGGGACGGATTAAAATCCGCTTCTTGTTTACCCGTACAGAAGATCATGCCCATGATGGTGGTGCAGGCTCCAACGATACAGATACCGACTCTGCTTGGGTGGATGTGCTCACCCCTTGGGCGGGTGAAGGTTTTGGTGCAAGATTCCTCCCTCGTGTTGGGGAGATTGTCGCTATAGATTTCTTTGAGGGGAACCTTGATCGTCCATTTGTGACTGGACGGATTCATGAAGGACATCGTAGTCCAACCAAGTTTGATATTAAAGGCAAACTACCTGACACCAAAAAGCTCAGTGGTATTCGATCAAAAGAGGTCGCAGGCGAAGGCTTTGGGCAACTCAGGTTTGACGATACGACTGGGCAACTCAGCACACAACTACAATCGAGTCATGGTGTAACACAACTTAATCTAGGAAATCTCAGTCACCCGAAAGAAACCGCAGAAAGCGAAGGTCGTGGTGAGGGTTTTGAGTTAAGGACGGATCAATGGGGCGCAATGAGAGCGGCTAAAGGTATATTGCTCACCTCAGAGTCATCTGATCAAGCACAAGGTGCACAGTTGTCACGTGCTAAGTTATTGGAAAACATAAAGTATCATGTCGATACTAATCAATATTTTAAAGAACTTGCAACAGCACACCAAGTCGATGAGCCAGATTTAGCCCAACAAGAGTCTCTACGAGATCAACTTGAGAAATGGAATGAAAGTCAGGATGCTCTGCTAACTTTACACAGTCAATCAGGAATGCTTTTAGACAGTAAAGCCAATATGCATCTTGAATCAAAAGATAATATTGATATCAGTACACCTCGAAATTTGCAATTTTTTACGGGGAAAAGCTGGATTGCCCAAGCCTTAGATAAAATCACGATCTTTGCAAAACATTCAGGTATTAAAATTAAATCAGGCGAAGGTGATATAGATGTCTTTGCGCAAAAAGGCAAAATGACTTTATCCTCAAAACAACAAATGCAAATTTATTCACTCAATGATTTTGTTAGGGTGGAAAGTGGTAAAGGCATATTGATTACTACAGGTGGTGCTTATATCAAAATGCAAGGTGGAAATATTGAAATAGCCTGCCCGGGATTACTTGAGTTTAAAGCAGGCCAGATTAAGACCAATAGTGGTGCAACACTTTCTATGCAGCTCCCTGCTATGCCTGAACTCAAGGCACAGTATGATGAACATTTTATTTTGCATTATCCCAATGGAGTGCCCGCTAAAAACTTGAAATACAGAATAACTGCAGATGATGGACAAGTTTTTGAAGGTATTTCAGGTGAAGATGGGAAAACAAATGTTTTTAGTAAAGATGTAATGACAGTGTTAAGAATAGAGATTTTTTCACCTGAATAAATAAACACAATGAATTATAAGGGGAATTCAAAAATGAAATTATCGAAAAGCATTGTTCTTTGTTTTTTTACCACCCTGTCATTCAGCGCCTGTTCAAATGTTGAACAACAAAAAGAAGGTATAAACATGATCGATTTTAAAAATCCTAAAAAAAGTTTGCTTTGGTCGAATTGAAATGACAGTACCTCAAGAGACTCAAGTGGAATATAGCAATTTTAATTATAACGGCAGTAATATTGAAGTTGATGAAAGTATTAAAACTTATGAGGCTTACCAAAAGCTGATTAACGATAAAATTCAATACTTAAAAAGCGAAGCGCATGAAACAGAAGGAACCTTGTTCAAAAGTGAAATCAAGGGACCTATTCAACAAGTGGGGCGCTCCGTTAGCCATATTATTATTTATAGAAGCTCAATGTATACGGTTGAAGCCTATGAAATATATGGTTATTTATATATCAGACCGGGTAAATTATTGATTTTAAAAAGCGGTGCAAGTAATGATCTGTTAGATGAAGCGATAGCAGAAATACAGCATAATTTAAAAAGCATTAAAATACGATCCGCCCAAGGTGAAGAACATGCTGGTTTGTGCTGGAAAGAGTTTTTTATTATCGATGATATGAGCAAAAATATTCCCTTTACCAGTGGATATTTGCATTTTAACTTTCCGAGTTATCCTTGGGTTCGTGCTGATATTGAACATCGAATTCGCTTAGAATCTGATGTGCCATTAATAGAATTAATAAAAAAAAAGACAACAGGAATTCCCAGATCTTGTAAAACTGCAACTGAAAATTGAAAACTTAAGAGCGCATAAAAAAATCATCAATGATTTAGCAGGTGAAGAAGTACTCAGTCACATGTCCCGAAGAGGACATTTTGAAAGAGGTTTTGAAATAGAAGAATGGCAATATTTAGGTAGTCTAGATAACTTTAATGATCCCTATATTCAATTTAGTTTCGATAGTGCGGATATGGGCGATGAACCATTTAACGCTATCATCAGCCAAAAAAATGCATTACAACTAAATGATTTTATTTTAAACAGCATCCAAATTTCCCCAAACAATAAAAAGGATAAATAAAAATGGCTGAAATCATATCGAAAACTCATTCTACGACCAGTCCGAGTTCAAATCAATCGGGTACCTATGTTGAAGTGCCACTTCATGACACGATTCCGATTATATTTGTCCCCGGCATTATGGGATCAAATATTTTTAATACGGATTGGCTTTGTTGCATAAACCTACCTCTTAAGGCTTACTCAGCAATATAATTCTCAGATGAATAAGCCTACACCTAAAATTTATCGTACAACAAATTGGTCATCCTACAATCGTGCTTTGATCAATCGTGGTAATTTAACAATTTGGTTTGATCCAAAAACCCAATGGTACGCTCCCCCCAAAGGCAAACATGGTCGA
>WNDP01000239.1 GCA_009912575.1 Acinetobacter bereziniae | reverse complement strand
TAGCGCGTTGCAGTTCTTTATTTTCACGTTCCAGTTGTTTTATACGTTCTTGATCTGAAAGATGCTGTACTTTAACTGGATTTTGTTGATCCAAATATTTTTGATGCCAAACACGCAGTGTTTCAGGGGTACAACCTATCTTGGGAGCAATAGCAGTGATTGCAGCCCAATTCGATGGATAATCTTTTTCGGATTCAATAACAAGTTGAACCGCTCTTTCTTTGATTTCAGGGGTATAGTTTGATTTTTTCATCGGAGTAGTTTCTCAGAATGTTGAGTCTCCGACAAACATGGTACGGTTCACAGACCCATTCGACCTACACGAATACTCAGCCCTTGTTCTTTAAAGTTCTTTTCAATATAGAGCTCACTCAAACGACTTCCTGAATTACCTCGCCCCCAATTGGCTTGAGAGTTCGCCCATTGTGGTGCATCAGGTGCCTGAATCCCTCTTAATGATGTACTTTCACCTTGACGTGCGGTGACTACTAGAGCACGAATCGTAACATCACTCCAACCGGCTAATTTGCCCATATCCAACGTGGTTCCAAGACCAAATTGAGTTGCAAAAGTTGGTGCTTGATGTGCATCATACCCCCCATCTGCAAGGTAAGAACCATCCATGGCAATCGTGCCATCGAATTTTATCCCCTTTTCAGCCCACTCAGTACGTGTACCATTCCAGTCTCCTGTCATGGTTGATCCATGCAGATCGAAAGCATCTTCAGCCAATGCAATAGACATCATGGTGAAAGTAGAGATTGCCAATAAAGGATAAGCAATTTTTTTCATGGAGGTAGCCTAATTTGGAGCAGAGTGAATAAAGATAAATTTGCAAATTTAAGACTTATGATCTTCTATAAAATTAATAGAAAAATCATGTTTTAAACTTACAATCACGCCTAAAATACTGTGGAAAATCCAAATTATTTATGGAGATTATTCACTAGAAATTTACACATTTTTTACATATAACTATCAGATATTTTTTATCAATCGGAAAACTTTATTTTATCAATAAACTTTATATTAAATAACAAAACCTTAGATGAAATAGTATCGTATAATTCTGTAATTATCCTGATGATTTTAAGCTAAAGTCGTAGGTCCAACAGTGTCGCTCTTTCAAGCCACCCCATTCTTGCATACAATAATGACCTCTGCTCCCAATACGACAAGTACATGCCTGAATTACCTGAAGTTGAAACAACAAAAACCAGCTTAGTTCCCTTGATCGATCAGAAAGTGCTATACGTTCAAGTCCGTGAATCACGCTTACGTTGGCCAATTCCTGAAGATATTCAGCAACTTCAAGGTCAAAAACTCATTGGTTTAACACGCCGTTCCAAATATATTTTGGCTGAGTTCGAACATCATAAGATGCTCTGGCATTTAGGTATGTCTGGTAGTTTTAGAATTTGTGATGAGACAGAACAACTTAGAAAGCACGATCACCTCATTATTCAATTTGAAGATATGCAATTGCGCTATCATGATCCACGCCGATTTGGCTGTATTATTTGGTTGAATGATCAAAGCCAAAGCAAACTTATCGATACATTGGGGCCTGAACCATTAAGTGATGAATTTAATGCTGAATATTTGTTTGAAAAATTGAAAAATAAAAATGTCGGCACAAAAGTTGCAATCATGGATAATCATATCGTCGTTGGTGTAGGGAATATCTATGCAACTGAAAGCTTATTTAATTTGGGCATCCACCCTGCGCAATCTGCGTCAAGCTTATCAAAGCTACAAGTTCAAAACCTAGTGATCGAAATCAAAAGAATTCTAAAACAGGCAATTGATCTAGGTGGTTCAACCTTACGAGACTATACCAATGCAATGGGTGAAAATGGCTACTTTCAACAAACTTTATTGGCATATGGTCGTGCAGGCGAAATGTGTATCAACTGTGAAACGACTTTAGAAAACTTAAAACTCGGACAAAGAGCCAGTGTTTTTTGTCCACAGTGTCAGCCATTAAAGATCGTGAAGAGCATCCAAAAACCACGAGGAAAAAGTAAATGAAAACTGCAATCGTTCGACATATTCTCGTCAAAGAAAAAGATTTAGCTGAACAACTCAAGAAAAAGATACATGATGGTGCTGATTTTGCAAAAATTGCGAAACAGCATTCAACATGCAATTCGGCTAAACGTGGTGGTGAACTTGGTGAAGTTAAAAAAGGACAGCTTGTTCCTGTGATTGATAAATTGGTATTTACTGCAGCTGAACGTGTACTTCATGGCCCAGTAAAAAGCCAATTCGGCTTCCACTTGGTTGAGATTAAATTTCGCATGGATTTTTAGTTTAAAGATTTACATTCTTGGTATGAAGTTGAAATGATCTCTTCTATTCGGTAGTGTTCAAATTAGCGTGATACCAACAACAAGCATCGCTGAAACAAAAAACTTTTGCTTTTAAATCATTCAGACATACAAGATGTATCTATCACGTAGTGCAATGACAAGGATGTTGATGCTTACTTTAAAACTTATTTTTTATTCAAGAAAATAACTCGCCAAAACAACGAACTCCTTAAGTCAGTCAAAAAAAATATTTAATAGCTACCCATATTTTGGTCTGAATACCCAATGATTTGCTTTTATATTAATAATTTATACATGGCCGTTTAAGGTGTGACGGTATTGATAACTTCATTGGTCAAGGATGATATGGATATCCCATATGACTAATCAAGGGTTTTACTACTTTTCACCCAAGAAAAGTAGAGCATCGCCGACATAAACTGTTCGAAACTTCTCACAAAATATCATGTATTATTTTAATTAGTTTCATTTATTTTTGATGTTTGGTACACGTTTAAATGGCATTACCGTTTGAGTTAGTTTGTTCAAGCTTAAACTCATGGATAAACTTCGCATAATCATCAATATAGGTTCTAAACATCTCTGCTCTGGTCGTAAAGTAAAAAATTTCATTGCCATTTCTAACAATATTTTCAGGCGATTTACCATTGCAGTAACCTCCTGCCGAATTAACGGCTGATTCCAGCATTTTAAAACTCTGCTCTGCCGTTTGTTCATCTTTAAAACTAAATACCAACAAAACAAAATCTGGGCGATACTGTTGATCATCGCCTAATTTTTCTTTACTGACTGCTTTATATGAACGAATTCCCCCGCCTTTTACTTGTATGACTTTATTGAGCGTACAATCATTTTCCGACCATGATGAGCCACTGTCTTTTTCAATAAATTCAAAATTGGCCTTTAATAACCGTGTTTCTAAAGCAAGTAAAAGTGCTTCATTTTCATCTGTCGAATCCGTTTCAATGGTGGCATAAGTGGTCTGTTCATTCGGCATATCACTAAATGTCAAACCACTTGCAGCTTGTTCTTGATCTGCTCTTGCCTTTTCAATCGCTTGTTTTTCTTCAGGATGTTCTGAACACGCGGATAAAGCCATCAGTAAAATCATGATCCCTATGCTTTTTTTAATCACAGCAGTCATCCTTTTTATGTTCTTGCATAAAAAACGGTACTTTATCGTACCGTTTCATTCTACTGTTTTACAATCATTTTATATTTTTAAATCAGCCAAAATATTCAATCTTGTACTTCAGTCAATTTTAATTAAGCTTGAGGACGTTTTTTCAATTCATCACGAATTTCACGAAGTAATTCAATGTCCTCTGGAGTTGCAGCAGGTGCTTCCACAGCAGGTTTACGGATTTTATTGAGGAATTTCACCAGTAAGAATACCACCCACATTAAAATCAGGAAGTTCAATACAATCGTGATGAAATTACCATAAGTTAAGACATTTACGCCTGCCTTGGTTAATTCATCTAATGAGCTCAGATTATTTGGGTTATTGCCCAGAACTACAAATTTCTGCGTAAAATCGACGCCACCGCCTGTGATCACAGTAATTAAAGGCATGATCACGTCTTTAACCAAAGAGTCGATAATTTTATTGAAAGCACCACCGATGATCACACCGATAGCTAAATCCATCATATTGCCTTTAATTGCAAATTCTCTGAACTCTGAAAGAATACTCATATTTTAACTCCACGCCGATTTTGCGTATTTTTTATGTGACGAAGTATACATTATGTTTCAACATATATTTCCGCCTAATTTACTCGCTTTTTTTGAAAAACCAATATTCTTTTACATTTATACAAAAAAACCGCAATTTATTAAAAAATTGCGGTTTTTTTTCTAGAAATTGACTTATTTCTAGTCTGAACGCTTAGCCACGAGAAGCACGTTTACGTTCATTTTCAGTTAAGAATTTTTTACGAATACGAACAGATTTAGGTGTAACTTCAACTAATTCGTCATCTTCAATAAATTCTAATGCTTGTTCAAGCGTGAATTTAATAGCAGGTGTCAACGTCAATGCTTCATCTGTACCAGATGCACGCATGTTGGTTAACTGTTTCGCTTTAGTTGGGTTAACAGTCATATCGTCTGAACGTGAGTTCATACCTACGATCATACCTTCATACACTTCTAACTGTGGTTCAGCAAACAGACGACCACGGTCTTGTAAAGTGAACAATGCAAACGCTAAGCAAGTACCGTTAACCATAGAGATCAACACACCATTTTGACGTTTCGCAACTGCACCTTGTTTCGCAGGACCATAATGCGAGAAGCTTGAAGTCATGATACCAGTACCAGAAGTAATGGTTAAGAATTCAGAACGGAAACCAATCAAACCACGAGATGGAACAGTTGCTTCAATACGGATACGGCCTTTACCGTCAACTTCCATATTGGTCAACTCACCTTTACGGTTACCCATTTGCTCCATAACAGAACCTTGATGCTGTTCTTCAACATCAAATGTTACGTTCTCGTATGGCTCTTGAGTTTCGCCATCAACTTCTTTCATGATCACTTGCGGACGAGAAACACCCATCTCGAAGCCTTCACGACGCATGGTTTCGATCAATACTGAAAGATGAAGTTCACCACGACCAGATACTTTGAAACGGTCTGGACTGTCAGTATCTTCAACACGTAAAGCAACGTTATGAATCAATTCACGATCTAAACGTTCACGGATATTACGTGAAGTTACAAATTTACCTTCTTTACCCGCAAACGGTGAGTTGTTTACTTGGAAAGTCATCGAAACTGTAGGTTCATCTACAGACAATGCAGGTAATGCTTCAACATTTTTAGGATCACAAATCGTGTCAGAAATGTTTAATGCGTCTAAACCAGTGATACATACGATATCACCTGCTTGAGCTGAATCTACATCTACACGCTCAAGACCATGGTAACCCATAATCTTTAAGATACGACCATTACGTGTCTTACCTTCTTTATCGATCACAGTCACTGGTGTATTGGTTTTTACTGAACCACGTTGAATACGACCAACACCGATTACACCCACGAAACTATTATAGTCAAGTGAAGAAATCTGCATTTGGAATGGACCATCAACATCAACTGAAGGTGGTTCAACAATATCTACGATTGTTTCGAACAACGGTGTCATATCTTCAGCAAGTTCTTCTGGAGATGGACCAGCAACACCACGAAGACCAGAAGCATAAACAACTGGGAAATCTAATTGTTCGTCGCTACCGCCTAAGTTATCAAACAAATCGAATACTTGGTCGATCACCCAGTCTGGACGAGCGCTTGGCTTGTCTACTTTGTTGATGATCACGATTGGTTTCAAACCACGCGCAAACGCTTTTTGAGTTACAAAGCGAGTTTGTGGCATTGGACCTTCTTGTGAATCAACCAAAAGAAGTACACAGTCAACCATAGACATTACACGTTCAACTTCACCACCGAAGTCAGCATGTCCCGGGGTGTCGACGATGTTGATGCGGTATTCAGTATTTGTACGTTTGTCTAACCATTTGATTGCAGTGTTTTTTGCAAGAATGGTAATACCACGTTCAGACTCAAGCGCATTCGAATCCATAACACGCTCAATCTCACCCGCGCGGTCACCGAGTGCACCTGATTGTTGTAAAAGTTTATCTACTAGAGTCGTTTTACCATGGTCGACGTGCGCGATGATGGCAATATTACGGAGAGTTTTAATATCAGACATGTAAATTCGATACGCTTTAAATTTGAGGGCAAATTATACAGAAAAAAGATAACTTTTAGTAGTGACAGTTTATTGACAGTTACAAGTTTTTTTTCACAACAGTCGGCTTTTTATTTTGTAATAGTGTGTAAAGCGATTAGAATAGCGCCATCTCGCAGCTTCCTCTTTCTGTAACCATGTCTGATTCTCATACCTCTCCCAATCAAAAACAGGG
>WNDP01000238.1 GCA_009912575.1 Acinetobacter bereziniae | reverse complement strand
GGTCGCACACCACTGGAAACAGTACTTGATGGGAAGCGAATTTGGGCTGAGAAGAATTTAGCTCAAATTTAACCTGACAGGCACACTAAAAAATGGGTAACTGTCAGATCTGGTTTGAGCTAGTACAATTTACAGGCTCTATAGTTTACATCCCAAAATTCATGCCCCTATCTTGCTTAAGTTTGGGCTGTTCCATTTCCTTTTTCCGTTCTTTCATCTGGACGATATTTGCTTCAATAGTTCGGACGTTTCGATCAAATTCTGCTGCGCTTTGGCTACTTGTGACGAGACTGAATGTTGTGTGGTTGAGATTCTCTCGAGAACTTCTTCGTTGTTCGCTGTAATTTGGTTCATCTCTCTGACTTTGCCATTGATCTGCTCGATATAAATGGCTGTATTTTTTTCTAGCTCGTGAAATTGTGTCTGTGTTGTCGCTAATGACTTTTGTGTTAGCCCTAAGTTGTCTTGATCTTGTTTGATTGTCTGCGCCTGTGCTTCTAATATTCTCAATACTTGGCTGAAAGAACCGTCTAAAATTTTCTGTTGTTTCTCCAATTGTGCTTGCTGTTGCAGTAATTGCTGCTGTTGTTCTTCGATGATTCTCAATAACTGCGTTTCTAATTCGGTCATCACTTAATACCCCATTGGAATCATGTAACCATTCTGCCATTCCCCTGCGTCCTTGTTGATCTGAATACACAGACGTTGGGCTTTGCTGTTTGGCTGTTTGCATGTGCTGAATGTCAAACTGCCCCCCGACTTGTTCAGGTGATCCACTCGCATTTGCTTCTCGTTGATGGCCATATTGAGTGTACGTATTTCGTTGTACTTGCTTTTGCTCATAAAACTGAGCGCAATAACGAGAATAATCAAAGTAGCAGCACCCAAAATCAGTGCCATATTCAAAGTGGTAAGCTGTTTCAGTAGGCTTTTGTTCTGAACTTGCTGTTCTTCTGTCTGTATCTGCTCGTTCATTTGCTTTAAACGGCTCAATTTGGACTGTAGCAAGGCTTGATACTGTTCGAGCTGCTTCTCGACCTGCTGTGAGCTGTTCTGTAGGTTCTGTGCTAATTTCTCGTCCAACTGCTGGATAGCGTTCGCAGTGATATCGGCTCTTGTGCTCAAGCTGTCTTTGATAATCTGTGACGTTTGCTCGATACCGCTCAGAAGTTGTTCCTCGGTACGTTGCAATTCGCTGTTGTACTTCTTGTCGATATTCGCCAGTAGCTCTAAAGCCTTGCTCATAAACCTCTCCACTCAAACGGATAGGACGTGTTGCGCCCTCATATGGATTTTCGATTGATATTGATTTTTGGGTTTGTCGGGTGACTTTTATTTCATTCGATTCAAGCCAGTTCACCAATTCTTGCCTATCGGCAATTTCACCATTATCAACGGCTCGATAGATACGTTGATGTAATTGCTCTTTAAAATCCTTCACATCTTTGGGTAAGTTCTTCTTATTGATTAAAAGCTGCTGATTGTTCGGATCATCGGGGTCATACAGCCTATGCTCTGCATTGGTAATTCTCTTAAACAGATCCACTCGATCGAGATCTACGGGGGCATAGAAAGGTTGTAGACGTTTGCCTGTCGAAAGCTCAACGTTTGGAATCACAAAATTCAGCTCTAGCCTTGTCTCTCCAGTATCTTGGTTTACCTTGTCTTGGTGCTTCACCCATAGAATTTGATACTGATCTTGATCAAGGCCAGGGAAAAGACATTGCTCAAAATTCTGCATGATCTGCTGTTTATCCTGGTCAGATAAATCATGCTCGTAAAAGGATAAACAACCACTGGTGTATTTCTTCGCAAAAGGACTGCTATCAATCAGTTGTGCTGTCAGCTCCACATCACCACTTAACACTTCTGCATGATCACGCTCTCGATCTTCACCCAATAAATAATCAATACAGCCTTTGGATAATCCTGAACCATGTCTAAAAAAATCAACGATCATCTGGACGTAACTCCCGAAGCTGCTGATCTATCGAGATCAGCAAATGAAGTAGCTTTACTTTGTCAAACGTTCCTGTCCCTGCAATATCAGTATTAATCGATTTAGCAATTTGATTCACATTATTTCCTATACGACTTAATTCTAAAATTAATGTTCGTTCTGTCTTGCTATACGAAGATTCAACGACCTTTGTTGGTTTAATTTTTTCTTCATCATCTGCTTTGGAATTATGAATCTTTGTCGCTTTCTCTACTGCGGACTGACGTAGTAACTTTGCAATCGAGCTAAACGGATTATTAGCATCGAGCAATTGGTACTCTGATTCTGAAAGTCTGACTTTGAAGGTTCTTTCCCGAATTGATTTCTGTTTAATTACTGAATCTATTTCCATTTGATCAATCCAATTCTCGGTATGAAACCGGTTTAAAGGAAAATCTTTGATTTTTCTTTAGCTTTAGGCCGGGTTTTTTTTTAGGGGGTATCGGGGTGAAGCCCCTGATCAAGGTCACAGCTTAACACTATTGAACGAAGTTAAATAGGGGTAACTGTGTATCCTTGCTTATTAAATTGCAGGCGCGTATCTACCAATCTACCACCAGAATTTAATCAAATGACACGGTATCTAAACTCTAGGAAGTATTGGCATGAATCTTGTAAAAATAAAGGCACTCAACTCTTTCTCACCGCCACCACAGCCTTCGCTTTGCTCAGGCAGATGGTGGACGTTGAGAGAGTTTCGGCAATACTCTCCCTAAGGGCTGCCATTTAAAAAATGACACATCCCTTAAGTATTGCCGATTTAACCTGATTAGGCTGACGGAGCCACGCATCGGTCGTATCCGCACCATGCTTCACATACATGGCAGACAAGGACTAAAAGTACTGCACCTCTCCCCACGCGCTCCCTATCGAAGTATGATGGTATCTCTGCGAGGGTATATACCCAACTTACAACTTAACCAACCTATACAACTACTCTCAACGCTCCGCTTATGTGGGATTCCCCTGTAACGGTTTAGCTCGAGCTTTTCAGCTTTCACTATCGCTACGATGCACCAGTGACACTTATCCCTCCACATGCATCGCATATCTTCCTAAAAAGGATGCACAGAAGTTGATAAGACTCGACCTAAAAGGGCTTATTTGATGTTTTAAAACATAGATTAACGAAGATTTATCATTTTTAGACTTGATATAAACACTGTTTATTGTGAAAATAGAGTTCAGGTACAAGCCTTTGGTGAAATCATAACGGTCGACAAACCTTATGATCTTCGTTATTCGATGGGTTAACATCAAATAACTGCGTACCGCTGAATATAAAGCGAAAACCCACTTAGTTTCAAGATTAAGTGGGTTTTTTCTTTAAAATTTATTTTTTAACCACGATTTTTTGACTTTTATCAAAAATTTTACGTTTTATCCAATATTTTTTGACACAATAATAAAAAATCACCCAAAAAGGTAGAATTAAAAATAATACGCCAAAGCCAAAAGCAAAATATGCAAAATAAGTTATTGGAAATAAAGAAAAAAATATAACGAAAACTAATTCAGAACATACTTCTTCTAATGCTCGTTTCAACTTTAGCCTAATATTTTTATGCTCTTCCATGTCTACACCCAATTTAAAAAATAATTTTAATATGTCCTTGACTAAAATATAAAGCTAGAGATAAATAACTCTCCCAAATAATAAAAATTGCAGGAGCCTTTTTTGAAAAAACATGTGTTTATTGGGATATTATCCATCTCACATAGTGCTTATGCCGACCTTCCTCTTACTGTCGAAAACTTAATTTCCGATAAGGGAAAAGTAACTATGGAACTTGGTATGACATATGGGAATAATAAAGTAAACAATACAAAAGTTGGAGGATATATTCCTGTACAAATTTCCGATACATCCTTTGTGAATGTCCCTATCATTAAAAATGAACAACTTCAGAACGAATATATTATAGGCAATATTGGCATAAAGTACGGGCTATTGAAAAACCTTGATATAAACATCAGAACCAATCTACTCTATAGTTCTACTAGATTTATTGATATTAATTCCTTAGAAAAATCAAAAACGAATACAGATATTGCAGATATATCTATTGGAGCAAACTATCAACTCTTACAAGATGCTAAATATCCAGCTCTAGTAGGATTTATAGAAACTGCTATCTTAGAAAAACTAGAAAATAAAAACTCTAATTTTTCCAGTTGGACTGCAGGTCTTACAACCTATAGATCCTATGATCCAATCGTTCTTTCATTAACTACAGGTTATAAATACAATTTAAAAAGAAGTATTAGTGAGAATGCAGACTATAAACCTGCCAATTTATTTTTTATGAACCCTCAGGTTGCTTTCTCCGCAAATGATCGAATTTCTTTAATAGCAGGGCTAAATTTAAAAATAATAGATAATCAAAAACTTAATGAAATTATCGTTGAAAAAAAAAGAAATAATCTCGACTATACATTCGGAATGGGTTATGGAATAAGTGATAATTCAAACTTAAATTTAATAGCTACCATTCGTCAGGATTTTAATAATTCCAGTGAAATTCGATTGAATTATAATCACAAATTTTGATATATAACTTAACAATCTTTCTAAAACAAGAACTCTATCACGAACCAATGGGAAAAATATGAAATCTATTACAACACAAATAGCGATACTAACTCTTGCTGTAGTCAGTACGTCAACTATGGCATTAGAGCCTATCTCTGTATCTAATTCACTAAATACGATTTTTGACTCTTCACAAATTACAGAAGTTCAAGCTCTTGAACTTTCTAGCCAAGAAATGAAAGAGACTCAAGGTGCTGTATTACCTATAGTAATACCTATTGTTGGTGGAGCTCTTCTGGGTGTTGGTGGGTATGCTTTAAATAGATCTATTACAAATAAACCTTGGGAGCCTGTTGGAGCTGTTACTTCTGCGGGAATAGGGGCAGTTACAGGTGGAATTGGTGGTGCCGGTACAAGCCTTGCTGGTGGTGGAATCGCCGGAAATATCGCATGGAGAGCACCTACTTTCGCCACTGGACAAATTTTACAACAAATACCAAGATCAACACCTGTAACAACACTACCAACACCAAACCCGAGAGTATTATATAATCCACAAATTAATATTAATAATCTTCAAATTCCTAGATAAAATGTATCATACAATTAGGCTCTTCAAATAGTTAAGCCCATTGAAGAGCCTAATCCTACAATAGCAGAATAAGAGCCTTTATATGCTTGATGATATTCCTGTACTTTTTATTTCAACTCTTTCAGGTGGTGGTGGTCTTATCCTGACCTATTCCCTCATCAAAAGATTCTCCCCTAAAAAAATGATTACTATTCTTTCATCATTCTTAATTATTACAGCTACCTTATACATCTATTTTTCGGGAAAATTAAACGAAATTAAATTATTAGATAATATATTAGCCCCCATTTTAATAAACTTAATAATATTATTTATCATATACTTAATATACAGTTACTCATTAAAAATGACCGAAAAATAATTCTCCCTATTAAAGATTAAATATATAAAATGAATAGATCACTCTAAATTTATCCATTCAAAATGAAAAACAAATTACTTTTTTTATTAGCTTTCGTTTTTTTAACAAATATACAAGCTAGCCCAATTTATCTAAATCAATATCATAGTGAAATAAAAATTACATCGTGGAAAGAACTTAGAGATAAAAATATTGTAAAACAAAATCTTGATTACTCATGCGGTTCAGCGGCTATTGCAACTATCCTAAACAGCTACTATCAAAAGAACATAACCGAAGAACAAGTATTAAGAGTTATAGACAAAGGAGATTTCATGGCTTCTTTTGATGACATGCAAAGGGCATTAAAACACTTTGGTTTTGAAAGTAAAGGATACGCAGTGTCTTTGGACACGTTACAAACGTTAAAAGTTCCTGTCATTGCCTATATTAAGCATAGAAATAGTGATCACTTTACAGTCATTTCAGGAATTAATAAAAACTTTGTTCGAATAGCAGACTCATCTTTAGGGCAAAGAATCTTGACAACGACACAATTTAAAAAAATGTTGGAAACCAGTCCTAATAATGAACTAAAAGGAAAAATCCTAGTCGTTTTTCCTGCTGGAAAAAATACCAATACAGATTTTTTTACTAATAAAGTAAAACAACCGACAACACTAGCAGTAAGAGTACTTGCATCTCAACATTAATAACTAAAAACAGATAATTTACATGTATTAGTTCAGATCTGATCAGACATTGATCTTGAAAAAGAGAAAGTTACCCGTTTTGATAAAGGTGTCGAATCTTAATCAAACAAAGGTAACTTTCTTATGTTGCATACTAACAATCAAATCATTAAACACAAAGTAGGCTTACTCAATTTAGCTGAAGAACTTCAGAATGTATCCAGAGCTTGTAAAGTCATGGGTGTC
>WNDP01000237.1 GCA_009912575.1 Acinetobacter bereziniae | reverse complement strand
TGAGATTTTAAAAGCGTGACTCATTGTTCTATGTAATGTCGCTGGTACATGTGAAGAATTTTGATCAAAAATAGAAAGTAATTCTGAACCACTCAAAAAAGTTCATACAGCAGAAAAATATTTGTAAATCAACTTTTGTATTATTTTTTGTTTGAAATATATTTTATGTTTTCTTTATTTCTCAATTTACTATTCTACTACCATCGTTCACACAGAAGCGTTTATTCTGTATTTTCATCATGCATATGTAACGTCTGCCGACTTTGTGTACAGCATTTGATGTTGAGAAATCTGGTCACCCTATGTTATCACGTAAAATCATAATTATCTTTCTTAAATCACCATTACAATTTTATTTTAAATACAATATGGCACTTGATTAGATTTTGATTAAACGAAACATTTTGACCCACTTATATATATTATTTTTATGTTCTTCTGTTATTTTATCTTGACTTAAGTTGGCAATATTGAAAAGGCGTGCAGAACATAATATGTAAGTCATTTTTTTTGTGAATGCAGTCCTGAATATATCGATTCATAAGACGTTATCACGTCAAAAATGCTTTGGTAAAATAACACTACTTTCAACTTAATTACAAATGTTTATTTATAAAACTAGGTAACAGGAAATGCTAAAATTAAACAACAAAATTGTAACATAATGTGTGACTGCAATTTCGTACAACATTGTAATCATATTTTCAATTTAATAGAGTTGTAATAATAATAACAGAGTAAAACGATATTTTACAACTTTCATTATTGTGCAGGTACATTCGACCAGAGTTATATTCCACACGCCATTGCCTACAGTGCGTGCTTAGGGGAGCACAGACTGCGTTGCCAAGGGTTGGACAACTATACAACTCCCCAGGTTGCAAGTTGCGGAGCTCCGGAAGTGTCCAGTGTTTCCGCCGTCGGTGCTCCCGTTGTTGTCGCCAGCAGCGTAATGGCTGATGACGGAACACGTTCTAAATCGGTGGCCGGAATTTTTTTACCACCTTCGTACGTGTTGTGTTTAGGATTTGTGATTAAATGTGCTGTGACGTAATAAATTGTTTCAATGACTCTTTTCAAGAGTGGCAAATAGAAAAAACCTCAGTGTTTTAAACGCTCTTTGATCCAATAAGATAATGTTATAAAAGTTGTTAACTTGTTTGTAAATATACATTTTAAATGTTTATTATGAGATTCCAGGGTTGAAATATACTGTAAATATGAACTTGTTCAATCAAATAAAACAAACATGTTTTTCCAAACAGACCGAAAACAGATCTGCAATATAAAACTACATTACTAAATGTTTCATTTTCTGCAATTACAATTATTATAACTTGTATATTTTGTGCTGTATATTTGCATTTATTTATATGAATAAAACTTAAAACCACAGAGAATGTTTATTTTTGTAAACCTAACATTTTGACCTTTTCAGATATTACAAATTAATGTTTTATATTTCGAGTAAAACTTGTCTTTATTTTAAAATAAACAACAAAACAATTAAAAAAGCAGCGCCGATTTTATACATAGCCAATTTTATACATAGCCAATTTTTTACAGTTTTCACCGCATTTTAATTTTCGTACCGGTCTGTGTGTCCAGGTGTCATCCAGTATAGTCCGTTCTACCAACCACAACTTGGCTGCTATTTCGTGCCCAGGTTATTCTCATTTTTCCCGATTAAGTGCTATTAGCGTCTTTTTCGGCTATTAATAGTTTTTGTTTTGAATTCCGTGGCTATAGAAGCAGCTTATCTATTCTATCTAAACTAGTGTACTTGTGACACCCTTCCAATTCGTGTTCACATTTTTTGGCTTATAATATGCGCCAATCGTTGAACCTGGCATGCTTGTTTAAGTACAACTTCTATGTTTTTTCTTTTTTATAATTTGTTGTACAAAGTGATATTTTTGTGTTTAATTTAAAGCTGTTTGATCATATTAGTCAGTTTGTAAGTCTGTCTTTAATGCAGTTTGCGCTGCACTGTAAACTTTGTGATAAATTTGTGATAATTATACTCTTCTTATCGTAGGGGTTTCACTTGTGATGTTTATTGCACAAATAAGACTTACACAGTCAAGTTAGCATGACTCCGACTTTCCTTGAATTATTCTCAAATCTTATATATAGTACTCAGACATGACGTACATGCCGTCATGCTGACCTAAAGAACAAAATGCAAGCTAGACACGATTGCCACAATTGATGCAAGAATTTGTCGAGCTTTCATTATGTCGTTGCTTATAATTACCTTATTGCCTACTAATCTACATGTCGTAACTATATTACAAATAACTTATTCTAACAATTTTTTTTTGTATCTACCCATAATTATTCATATGATATTGTAACTTATTATACCACATCTTCTCTTTTTTCTGAAAAAAATTTGGATTTCTAAAATACATATTTTCTTCAATACAACTATACTATATCATTACCCAAAAAATATTTTTAGTGAGATTCTTAGGCACCGTAATTTGACGCTTATCGTGTTGTATAATTACATTGGGAGAAACGTCCCGTACAACTATATAAAATTTCTTAAATGGAGTGTTGAATTTGCATGTTTGAGGAACACCCAATAAGAGTTTATCTTCTGGTTTGTACTGAACCGTACTCTCGTGTTCCTCTAACCGTTTTTTCCGCGTGATCTTTAAGTTTAATAAGTGCTGTCTGGCATCTGCTTGAACCGCTTGGCAGTTTACCAAAATAGTAGTAATGTAGACAATCCAATCCAGTCTGTAGAGTATTTTTCTACCTGAATTCGAAGATATGTCGTGAGATGCTTGTGTGTATTTTCCAATGCTCCCAGTGTTTCATGATGATATGCCGTAGATGGTAAATGATCAATTTCTAAGATTTTACGTATTTCCGTAAAAAATTCCGAAATAAATTTTGTCTCCTGATCTGTTGTTATCTCTTTAAAAAAACGTACCTCAAAAGAATGTTTTCTACAAACTATCGGGCTACCGTTTCGAGTTCCTTGTTGAGAAGTAGATATGCTTCTAAATATTTACTCAGTTCGTATTGTATTTCCAGAACATATTGGTTACCTGTGGCATCAGCATCAAGTATACCTACAAAATCAAGATAAATCTTTTTGAAAGCCGATGAAACTTTAGAGGTAATATTCACTGGTTAGACGTAAAACATCGACTATGTTTGTACCTTTAGGAATCCGGATATTCTTTGAGAAATTCTTTAATTTGCTTTAGCAGACCGGACCAGTAATAATGTTTTGGTACATCCTTGTAATCCCAGCATGTCCTCCTGTAGGTAATGTGTAGAAATCATGCAAGATTAGTTTTTGCTTTTTGCGGTCTTTTATTGTTAGTGCTTTTGTTACTATGGCAATTGGCACAAAAATGCTTTGAGACTGTTTGTTATCTCTTTTAACTGATTAACAAAAATTGGAGAAAAATTAGGTTTTTGCCTCTCTATCGTTACATGCGGAATTTCATATTCTACGCATAATTCGTTCAAGTCTCGTAGCGTCTTCCGTAGAAGGTTGGTTGTCCGAGACACTTAGCGTAAGAATATTGTATTAACTTTCGCATCGTATATCAAATTTTTATTGCAGTGAATACCTTTATATTTATTATTGAGCTCTTTATTTATATCTTCAATACTATTCTTCTTACCATAGTTTCTTATTATTTACATTAATTTTTGAAACGCGTTTTGTTCTAATAATTTGAGTTCTACTCTATCTTTTAGCTTGTGAAACAAATCAAGTACCACTAGTGCACTTCCTATGTGACTTAAATTATCTTGTGACTTTTTGTTTTCATTTTGCCGATTGTATTTTGTTTGTGCCTTTATCAGAACGTTTACCGTGGATTTGGTCTGTTTTGTCAAGCTTTTCAAATCCTCTATCGTTATATCAATTTTTGACAATGCATCAGCTATGATGTTGTTTTGCCTTTTTTTATATTTTATAGTGAAATTGTACTCTTCTAATAGTAAACGAAATTTCATCAGTCGACTGCTCATATTTGTCATACCAAAAAAGGTATAATAAAGGCCTATGACCTGTTTGAATAGTGAACTTGTTTTCGTACAAGTAAGGCCGAAAATGTTTGATTGCTCACACAATTGCTAAGAATTCCTTTTCTATTGTGCGGTAGTTGATTTTCGCTGCATTAAGAGAATAGCATAGGCAATTGTAGGACTATCTTAGAGGACTTTACATAAGACAGCTCGTAGCGCCTTTCCGGACGCGTCTGTTTTTACAATACATTCATTGTTGACATCTGGATATTAAAGAATTAGAAGCTCTATTAACACTTTCTTAAGAAATTCAAATGCCTGCTGACAGTCTTCTGATTTTCTGACCATGTAAATGTTGCGTTTTTTTTTTAACTTGATTAAGACAATGTGCTGTAGACACAAAATTTGGAATAAATTGTCGGTAATAATTTGCAAACGCTACGAACCGCTTCACCGTTTGCGTGTCTGTCGGAGTCGGATAGTTTCGTAGTATTTCGATTTTTTTTGGATCAGGTTTTACCTCTTTGGACGGTATTACATGCCTTAAATATAATAAATTCTTTTTGAAGAAATAAACATTTAGGGGAATTAGGTTTTAAATGTACCTGCCGAAATCTATGTAAAGCTTTTGTGAGATTTTGATTGTGCTCTAGTAAATTTCTGCCAAATATTATCAAGTCGTCTAAATAAATAAAACAGTTCTCATATGTCAACCCAGAAAGTGCTAGAGTCATTGCTCTAGAAAAGATTCTTGAACTTGTTTTCAGCCTCATTGGTAGTCGCTTTATTTGATATTGTTCTCTGTCGGTCGTAAACGCTGTATAAGGTCTGCTTGTTTTATCTAATTCTATTTGATGATATCCTTGTGACAGGTCAAGATGACTAAAGTACGTAGCCTTGATAGAAAATCAAGAATCTCTACTGTTGCTGGAAGCAGAAATTTGTCGTCTTAGATATGTTGATTCAACAATCTATAATCTATAACCACTCGCTACTTTTTATTTCTATCTTTGTCTGCACGCTTAGGCGCTAGTAGCGCTAGTGGCTTTTAACTATGAGGTAACCTATACTGCTTTACGTAAGCTGTAGAGACGTTAGACTTGATGTATATCTTCTGTTTCCTGATGTTAGTTACGGATAGCTTGTCGTTTTCTATATGGAATACATCAGCATACTTAGCTACTAGCCCCTAAATTATTCTTTTTGCTTCCTTGTTAAGTGTCTTAAGGTTAATTTGTTCTCTGCATTCTCTATTCTTGGTCTATAATTCTTTGCCACGACTGCAGTTTTTCTTGTGTTTAGAATTTCGACTGAAATGGAAAACTGAAGCTACGTAAATTCTTTCATAGATCTGTTCTAGTAGTACCACAACATCTTTGTCTCTCGAAGCTGCAAAGTATTGTATTCTTAGGCACCTTGAGGGTAAGTGTATGGATTCTTTATTTCCACATGTTAACAAAAGCTCTAGTTTATAATCGCCGATTTTTATTCCATTTTGAAATTTTTCGTAATCTATTTTTGCCTTGTATTTTTGCAAAAAATTCATTTCGATTATACCGTCAAAGTTTGTGTTTTTGTAGTCAAGTAACAAAAATTTTTGCTTTATTTCGATAGAGTTTAAAACAATGAAATATTCGTCATTTATCGTGACCTTGTACTTTCCGTAATGCCATTTACGGAAATGCGAGTTAACTGCGTCATGACTGGAGGTCGCGAACCTCTGTAATTATTCCTGTTATGACTACTTCTAGCATAACGACTACGTTGTTCGTTAATTTGTTTTTTTCTGTTGTGGTTTGAGTTGTTATATGCCTCAAAAGTTTTCCGTTTATTTCGATAATACTTTTAAAGTACTTTTTCAAATATAGCGTTTAGTACAAGTTAAATAATAGGGAAGAGTACTTCTTACACCAAGTTTGATAAGAATCGGTTGTGTATGGCTACTTTTGAGTACTCAAGTTGGTTATTATTAAACATCGTTTGTACATAGAGTATAGACGCTTAGCCAGTTTAACAAGCAACTTAAGTCAGATGTTGGATACGGTAAAACCTCTTCCTGAGAAAACCTGACCATGAAGTCTTCACGTTGTTTTCTTTGACCAAACTATACATATCAAGTATGGTTTCTGTCTTTTATTTGGCGACCTTTGCGTTAATCACTTATAGGTAATTATAGTCATTACATTCTTATTTTTTAAAAATTTTATATTTTTAAGATCTGCGTGCAATTGATGAATGTTACTGTCAGACTTTTCTCACGTAAAACTGTATATTAAGAAGAGCTAGTAAATCTAAATATGAGACAAGACTGAGTTGCTTATTCGTAATGTTGTTTAGGTAAACCTACTTTGTTTGGGTGGTTTGACAATTCGTTCTTTGAGTAACAGATTGTAGATACGTCGACGTTATCTTTTCTACAACCGGCCACCGTATCTCACTGACTTCTATTATTTCCACACCCAAGTCTTTC
>WNDP01000236.1 GCA_009912575.1 Acinetobacter bereziniae | reverse complement strand
TCGAGTGTGAGGATGCAATAGCATCGATGGGATAATTTCAGGCGATATGAACGGATTGCGGACGAGCGAGGTCCGCCATACGGTTGATGACCCCGACGCGAATGGAGACCTCGGTCGCCTCCTGCGCGTCGATGTGACGCGGACAGAGACAGTTGCCGGTGAGGGTCTTGAAACGATACATCGTATTTTCGGCAAGCGTTTGCCGGTGGTAGATAATATATATATTACATTTTATTATTAGTACATGTATATTAATTTTTACTATTATTACTTATTGTAAATATTATTATGAATTTAAATATTCAGCACCTCTCTGTGCTTTCTCGTTTAATATCTTTAATCTGGATGATTGAATAAAGGTCCTAGACCTGACAGACCCGGTGAGTTATAATAAACAGGTAGGTTAGGTATTAGTAGAAATTGGTACATATAGTTTTGGTTCACAAATCTGCCCTTCGCTTAAATATTGACAATAACAGTTTACCTCAACCCTTTTGATACCGAGCCAACTATTCGAATCTACTGTGTTCCATAAAACAATTCTAATCTATAAAAATATAATCTCTAGTATCAACAAAAATTTTATCAAAACAGATCTACAATTTTACATTTGTGTCCTGATATCAATTTAATTTATTTCAAGTTTACTCAAAAAAGGTCTTAAAGTAGATTCTGTATATACTAATGTTAGTAAAGCATTTGATTTGCTTTATTTTTTGAAATCCATTCAATGTTAGCGGGATGTTGGGCACTAAGTTAAAAAACCAATAAGTGTTTTTTACCGACGTTTCGTTTGTTATGTAATGCTCAACTTTATCAAAGCTAAAAAAGCTAAAGTACATTATTTAACGCGAGACATAAATTAGTATGGCTATGTTATACATTATTATGCATCACATAGTATTTCTGATTAATTTTTTTTTTAAATTTAATATTTCAAATTGTAATGACGTTATTGCTACATTAAGATGAAAATTGAATAAATTGATCGGTATATATACTGCAATTTAAATCTGCTATAATAAAAACAAACCTGCACATTTCTGGTGAACATGTTGTTGGTATGTAAATAAATAGCGTTAAACTCTCTAATACCATCGAACGCAAAAATGATTTCTATTGCTTCTCCTTCTTGTGTGTCATTGTTCCATCCAACCCATCGGCTTCCTAAAACAAATAAATTTGATCAACCATAATTCTACACTTATTTTACTAAATCAAATATATACTCCAATAAATACTTTCGTTTGAGTACATATTATATTTTGCCTACTGTTAGATAGCTAAGCGCAATAAGTATATTTCTTAAATAATAAAATCAATCAATTATCTTATGTAACTAATTAAAAAATAAATTTAAATGAATAAAAAACGTATTTTACAAATAGAGAAAATAACAGATTTTTGTCTGTCTGAAAAACTGTTTGTAGGAAATTATTATGTCCAGACAGAAAAACCTATTGACAAGAACAAAAAATAATTTTTTCATTTTCTCAAACGCATGATTTAAATAATAATTCAATGTTTTTAAGCACAAATTTTAAAAACATCTTTCAAACGTAAATATTGACTTGTCCAAGTATAGAAGACACCAAACTTTAAGAAAACAAACAAATGATTGAGTATAAATAGATTTGTGTTTAAAATAGTTTGACCTTTATATAATGTATACTTCTTTTTATTATTATTTCACAATTTTTGCGTTCAATTACCAATTAAAAAATCTTAAAAAATATCATGAAATAATAATAAGGTTTTTAAAATAATAAATTACGTGAGGAAAATAAATGTCAGCAAAAAAAATGTTTGACAAAAAAAAATTCAATTCTTAATTAATTTACAGAAGAATAGTAATTATAATCACTAACAAAAAAAATCAATATTACTATCTGAATATACGTAAATGCAAATAAGAAAGATCCAGCTGTGCTTATTTGCTGAGAATTTGTTGCATGTGCATCCTGTTATTTTATTTTTAGGCATACCTTACAAGTTACTTATAATCTGTTTACGTTCTCTTGTGTCTTTAGCTTTTTGCAGTGAAATTTCCTCCTGCTTAAAACTGAGAAATTTGTTCAATAACCAAGACTCTTATTGAGTTACTAACACAAAATCATCCGTGATGCCTCTAGTGCTAAAACAATTTGAGATAAACTAAACAAAATTTAGTTTAAATACTGAAAAAAAATTTGGTGAAAACGTGTCTAAAACAGTTTTGTTTATTTATGATACCACCAAAGGTTCCAAGCAAAACAACAATATCTAATCATTATCATAGAAAAATTAAAACAGCTGCTTTAATTTTTACGTTATCAAAGAAAGTAAGTGAGTAGTGAACATCTAGAGTTCATGTGGCAATAAATGTCTCAGCACCTTTTTTTCAAAAAATACATGATATACCTACATGAAAAAATAGTTTGATATACAGCTAGTGTATATCAAATCAGATGAAGTAAGCATCATCCAATAGCCAAGCTCAAATCTATAGCCTTGAATAACTTTTAAATCAGTAAATTTAACAAAAAAGTAATAGAAAGTTTTTTAAAAAAACGTTTAATTTTCTACTAACATCAGAAGTTACAGTTTTGTCTTAAAAACATCTCTTCAAATATACAAACATAAGATAGTGTTATTGCAAACGTGGTTGTATTTATTAGCCGAGTATCTTCATTGCTGAAATTCACGTCCTTGTTCTAATGTTCACATGTAGTACAAGAATTAATTAAGTTTCAAAGACTTTTCAATGAAAATGGCAAAAAAAACCGAATACTTCCTATGAGATTTTAAACTTTGTACCACACGAACAAATTATTGTTCTTAATTCAAAAAAAGAAGCTATGCAAGTTCTAACCTAAAATGTTTTAACATTTGGATCTTGCAACTTGTCCAGGAAGCGAGAAATTATACTAGAATTGACAGATCTCCTACTTTTCCTACTTTGTTTCGGTCATTACTCCAACTGCAAAATTAGGCTTAAAACTAGAATTAATATAAAAAAAAAAACAAATTATAAGTTGAATTTCTTTTGGTTTTTTGATGAACTCATTAATTATACATACCGAGTCTTCAATTTTATATACGATGTATTATGTAAACATAAAAAACGGCTTTTTCTACGGTCAGGATTCAATTGAGTAAACATTATGATTTATGTACAATATTTTGAACAAATACCGTTAAATGAGTCAGAGAATGTTCTTGTCCAATCTCGACGGCTTGAAACTATTTAGTTTTTATTAATACTACTTGTAATATATTCCGTATTCAGCAAGCATTTCTACCGGCAATTTCAAGAAATATTATTTTTATTCATTCAAATTTTTTCTCACGTAATCTCGCCAAAATATTGATATCAAATACATATTATTATTTATTACTTTTTATGTATAAATGCAAACATTTACATACATTTTTTGTAACAGTTTTTTGAAGTACTGGACGATAGCATCTACTGCTTGGTTGAAAGAAGCTCTTATTTTAGAATACACGCTGTTTCATTGTGCTTTAAAATCAAAAGTCAACTGACACTTTTATCATTTAAGCTCCACTTTATCCTTAAAAATTAAAATTTATTTTGTGTTAATCCTGAAAGATAATGTTATAATGTAATTTTATTTATTGCTTTGAAACAATTTGAGTAAGTTGATCTATCCCTGCAGATTTAAGCAACTTGTAAGACGTTATTGCCTACTTCGGTACTGACGAATAATTCATTTTATCAGGTTATGACTTTTGCAGAGGTATGGCAGGGATTGAGAAGATCAAGATGATAACAAACCAATAAATTATTCTGAAGATGTAAATCCTGTGTTGTTGACTCTCTTGAGTCTTTATATAATTTATTATGCATAAATAATTTAAGTAACGACATTCTACATTCAAAAGATGAAAAATACATAAAGCACAATTTTCCTTTTAAAAACAATCTAGAAACTCTTAAAATTTTACTTGATTTTCTAAAACGAAAAGTGCTTTTGAAATTGCAGAATATGAAAACATTTTCTGCAAAGTACGTTATCTCTGTAGTCAAATTAATTAATAGTATCAAAACACGAATTGATTATTTTGATATCAATTTTGAGCAAGTTTATAGACAGAAATATCTCTGCTGCCAAAAAAAACTAACTGAAAAACCTGTTTAAAAAGTTATTTGAAAACAATAGTTTAAAAATAGTTTTGTAATCAAGTTCCAGATATAAAAACATATATTAAAGCATTAAAATAATTATGATTTTAATAAGGTCAAATGTTACAGTAGTTTGTGTCAGCTAAAAATACTAAGCAAAAATATCTTTCATAATTAACAGTGTCAAAACTAATAAAAGGTAAAGATGTAGAACAATTCTAATGTAACAAATTGCTGGTAATATCTAATAAAAAATACCTAAATAAGTCACTTTGTCTGCCTTGACGTAACGTAATATTAACTTGCTACAGAAATTTAAATTGCAATTAAAAAATAAAAATGAATCTATAATAATAAAAAAAATCGTTTTTTTTTTATTTTTTTAGTAATTTAAATTTTTCAATAGTAGGAGGGCTAAATTACATTTAATAGACTTATAATAACTTCTATTGAAGACTTTTTAATGATTTTATTGACTTTTTAGAAAGTCTTAACATTTTTAATTTACCATTATAGTAGTTATTGTGATTTTAAAGACTTAAAGGTTCGATTTCTATTTTTATCAGTTGTGAGACTCAATTGCACTTATTCAGCAAATAACAGTATTAACGTGTAAAAGCCGAGCTCTTATTAATTAAATTAATTCAGTTGTTTACAATTCAACAACAAATGTATAATAAATCCAAACCGATTTTTTATCTTTTGTAGCAAGATCGGTTAAACAACTTGAGTAGCACACAACATTTTTCCTACTAAAATTAGTTCAATTTTTTTTTTGAAGAAACATTTTTAGTTTTACAATTCTTTGCTCTTGATTACTCAAAAATGTTTAAAAT
This sequence comes from Acinetobacter bereziniae, assembly GCA_009912575.1. Lineage (GTDB taxonomy): Bacteria > Pseudomonadota > Gammaproteobacteria > Pseudomonadales > Moraxellaceae > Acinetobacter > Acinetobacter bereziniae_A. The sequence goes on along the minus strand of WNDP01000236.1, from coordinate 1,515 downwards.
TAATGTAACAATTCTCCTGAAACGTGCTTTAACATATAGAGAGTGGCGACGTATTTACTCACAGATGATACGATAAAGCCTGCTGGGCTCTTATCGTTGCAAGCAGACGCCGACAAACCGCGTTTTATCTTTTCCCATTGTCGAATACATGAATGTTAAATATTACGATTGCGTACAGGTGGGAGTTTTTTCCCCAAAGGCCACCCGAAATAATGGCATTATTATCAATCGATTTCAGTTTAATTTATGGAAAAACTTGTTGCATTTGCATTGAGTGAATTTTATTACCGGGGGGTCTCAAGCCACTTGTCAAACTAACGTGTATAAAAAAACCTTGATTTTATTATTTGTGTGAATACAAATCAAAAAGTGCATTTTAATTTAAAAAAAATCAATTAACAAAAAACTTTTAATTTATCACAAACCTGAGACTCTAAGAGAAAATTACATTAGGTACTAAAATTTAAATATATTTTTTTATTTCTATTGCTTTATTTGAAATAAAAAAGTTTTTAAAAACTTGAAAATTCTTTAAAAACTACTATTTTTCTCTTGAATAAAGAATGATTACTTATCGCACTCAGTTTAGCAACAAAAATTTAAATTTTCTAAAGTATACCGTGCAATTTTCAAAAAGGTGGCATGTTGCTATTCTCAATTTACGTACGGTAACGTGTTGGTCAACTTTCGCAAACTTTTATCAAGGCAACAAAAAACTAATCCAGTATAAATTACAACCATATCACTCCACCAATCAAAAAGCAAGTTTTGTCACCCTAATAAAGTTGTGCAGAAAAAATAATTTTTATAATAACTTTTCCAAAATCTTACAAATATTTTGTAAGCATACCAATGCTTGCTGTGTACCAATAATAAAAAAAAAAGATTTTATTTTCAATTTGTTGTACATTGTCAACTCTGATTCAATACAACTGCGACTTACTATTCATGTTATTTGAATTGAATCAGAATCAGCTAGAATCATGAAGAACTTTGTGATAAAGTTGCATATTCACTAAATTGTCCGAAAGAAAACCAATTTTTGTATTTTATGAAACATAACCAATAATTGTGCGTAATGTTCCACTTGATGCCATATCACCCGGTTTTGAAACAATTGTGGGGTTCAGAGAAAAACTAGTACAAGTGTGAATTTTATTATTTTGAGATAAATGGCACCAAAGTTTCAGTTGTATAAAAATCAGGAAAGTTTATTTAAAAATAAATTTTAAGCAGCTGATTGATGTAAAGTTGTATTTTTTCAGGCTACAATCGCTTTATAAAATTAAATTATATTCAGAAAAATGGTATAGTAATTAATATACAAAAATACCTGTGTAGAAAAATCATATTTTATTGATAAATTATAACACATCTTTTATAACATCTTAGGCATATTTAAAAAATATTGGCACATAGGTCTTCAAATTAGTTCTAATTTAGGCTTTATCGTCACTATTTAAAAATCTATTTTATTTACTTACGTCATAATCCTTTTTGATATCTATATATATT
>WNDP01000235.1 GCA_009912575.1 Acinetobacter bereziniae | reverse complement strand
AACAGCGGCAGGGCAAATTTCAGCACATAATGGTTATGGAGATCAAATTATTTTAGGTGGTGATGCTGCAGGAGAAGATTATGAGTTAAAAATGACTAATCCATCTAGACCATTAACTATCTGGTATTCTGGATCACCTGCTATGTCAGAAATTAAAGATAGGTCTATTCTTATGCTAAGAGGAGCTTTAACCTCTGGAAGTATTAAATCTTTCGGTGATATAAATGTAGAACAAACTATTACAGCATCTGGAAACATCAAAGGCTCTACATTAGAATCCACTGGAAGATCTACAGTAGGTGAATTTATACAACTTAATGGACAAGCTACGGCTGGAGCTACATGTTTGTCAAATGGATTACAAGGAAGAACTCCAGAAGGACAATTATTATCATGTACTAATGGAGTATGGCGCTCTAGTGGAGGAAAACCAAATAAAACGTTCTATACTTACACAAATTATAATAACTCTTATAATTATTCCTATCTTGGCAAGCATGACGTTTGTGTTTCAATATACGGTAATGAGAATGATCAAGACGATACATGGAGAGGTGTTGAACAATACGCTACAGATCAATGGAGAATAACTGTTAAAAATAGTAGCGAAACAGCGCTTTGCTTAGATTGGTAAAAAAAATATAATAACATAAATAACTTTGGTGCACCACAGGTGCCTACTTTTGGAGCTTTTTTATTAAAGAATTTCTATAAAACTGTTTTCAATTTATCAACTAAAAAGAAGAAAAAACGAAATAGTACCCAGCTATTATAAATCAAGCTGCTGGTAACCACGACCTCTTATTTGTAGATCCGTTAAACGAGAAACCAACAGCAATTTATACGAAAGAACAAGATTATTTTGCACTACTTTTACTTGAGCTTGTGGTGTGTCTCCGTTTTCATTTTTTTTCTCTCGTTTCTCTTATTTCTTTTCTTCAATTTGATGTGTGTGTGTGAAAAAAAACAATGTAAACCATTCATCAAGGACGCCAAAACGAAAGACAATGCCAACGGGAATTTTGAGGATTAACGGCTGCATTTGTTAAATTAAAGAATCTTTTATTAAGTAATCGCTTTCTTAAATTCCTAAAAATCTAGGTTATCTTGTTTTTGTTTACTTTGCTATTGTCGTAATGCTTTTCACCTGCTACATGTTCATCGGCACCAGAAATATATTTATTTTCCTACTTCAGGAGCTTAGATATTTAGATTAGTGTTCGTTATGTTTATTTATCTTAAATTTGCAGCAATAGGCTCTACATCTGTAAAATGAAAGATATTTGCAGAATATTTCAGATTTTGAATGATATTTTTCAGTTATTAGTTTGAAAACAATCTTTTGCTTTATTTTTAAAAATCAGCAATTTTGTTTCAATGCTTACACGGCCTTTCCTGACTGGAATGTTCATGACCTATAGTGTCTTATTCTATATAGTCATAAAAACATTCAAAAAAATACTCTTGTTCTAGAAATAAATGCACAATTTCCAGTAGTTTGATTGAAAATTGCAAAAACTATTTATGAATGATTTTATTAACTGTAAACTAATTAAATGTAGACAGCTTTAATATGAAATACGTCAAGAATTGCAAACTTTGTAATTATATTTGCCTGGTAAGGTACTGTTACTTCGATAACTAATACCGGAAATAGTTTTAACTTTCAGAATTTCCTATTTCACACTTATGATGTACATGTAAGTTATTTTATTGTTTTAAAATCTCCTCGACCTACTCTTTAAAAAAAATTATGTTGACTTTTATTAGTCACTCTAACTTGTTTCATTCAAGTTACTTCCAGTTTCACAAGATAAATGATCAGTAATTCAAGGCTGTCAATAAATTGCGGTCATTGATTTGATCTCTTGAGAATATTGTTCAAATTTAATGCTTCTAAATGATTTTTTTATAAATTTATAATATATTATTAAACCAGATTGTGGTTTATTAAAGAAATAACCTTTAAATAATTAATTATTTTTTAAAATTTGGGTTTTAGTGTTTTACGTGGTCAAAGAAAAATAGAACAATAGTAATGCAATTGTCTGAGTTTTTTTTCTAATTCAGTCATTTAATCAATCCAAATATTGTTTTAGTTTAAATTTTGAGAAAACCTTTTGTCGAGTTTTTTAGCATGGGAACTCGTGAAGAACTCGAAATGACTTCCAAGACAATCTAGATCTAGCCCAACCTAAAAATTTAAGTTGCTTATGTCCGCAGTGTTCGTTTTCTTGTATTTAATTTTACAGTGACTATACTAAATGTTGAGGAGCCCTTTGGGATCTCTCACTAAAAAAATATTTTCCACTAGTGTACCAGGAATAGGAGGAATAAGTCTTTTCTCTAATGTTTACATTGATATTAAAATCAAATAACGACTTCCGACATTTGTTCATAGCAGATGATTGAAAAAAATTGATACAAAACAATATATTTCATGATTTGAAGGACATGAAAAAGAACTAATAGAAAAGCGAAACAAATTCAATTATTTGTGATAATTGTAATAAGTAAAATTTTTATAATTTCTGGACTTGATTACATCATAAACAAAAGTAAAATACTTGAACCATTACAAAATTACTAATTACACAATCACCTTAGAAAGTTTACTAAAATTTAATAAATTTGCAAAAACTATTGAAACAAAAAATATTAATTATTAAACACATCAAATACTAGAGATTAGTTTGCACATTCAAAAAAAACTTGGCCGATAACTACTGAGTACTGTTAACTACGGGTAAGCCATCTATTAAGTGTTTTTAAAGCTTGCAGATTTAGCGTCAAGTTGAAAAGTTAGAATGATTGATAATCAATATCCGTGTGAATTTGATTTAAAATTGCATGAGTCATATCGTGGTTTTAAAACCCCTGATGTTAATTATACTTTAAAGCAATATTTCAATACAATAAAAAATGTTACAAAAATTCAAAAACTTAACAAATATACAGAAGTGCACTCTCAAATCCACTCAAGGACACCTAAAACTTTATCAAAATCGTTCCAGTCGTTTCAGAGAAGTTCAATTACAATAACACACATATAAAGTGTTGAAAAGTGTACAATCAATCACAAACTCTGATATTTAATAGTAAACAAATAATTATTTTTTTGATTTCAACTGAGAATAGAATATGTCACAATAGAAAAAGCTACATTAACAAGACTGCCTAACAATTTCGTTTTTCCTAGACTCTTTCTTGGAGCCACTTTCTAATTTTAGTTGAGTCTAAAACTTCAATTATTTACTTATTAATTCTAAGAGCCTAACCCAATTTAAAAATCAATCAACACTCAATATCATTTACATTGCTCGGTTCAAATTATAACTAACCACTACCTTAATCATCACAAGCACATATCTTCTTTCACACGCAAGCTATAAAGCCACAGACAGATACACAAAAACATATTTTATACTTATATCACAAAACTCTCTAATTGAAGAAAAACCAGGAGAATGATTTCTAAAGACTTACTATTCTTCGATCTTTTAATATTTATCATTCTAAACACTATTATTCTTCCTTAATAAGATAAGTTATCGTAGGAATTTGTAAACCATAATATAAATTTTAATAGAAACTTTTATCCATAAACATTCAAGATAAGAAATATTTATCTTATGCTTTTGTAAAACTTATAATGCAGAGTAAATTAAATATTTTAATAAGTTTTAGGAAAAACCGTCAATAAAACATGTCTAAAAACTGACATAAAACAAAGTTTTGATTTTAAAAAGTTTGCATAATAAAGATAACGATATAAATTAGACATTATTAATTGAATGCTAAAACAATTTTTCTTTAATTAAAAATTTAAATAATTTAAAATAAATCATTTTTTAACAAAATTTTATAAAACGTCATTCAAACAAGCTTAAAAACTGACATAAAACAAAAATTTTATATTAAAATATAACAGTTTTTTATTACATATAAAATTTAATTAATTTTTAAAATAAATAAAACATAATTTAAATTAGACCTTCGCTTTACAAAATTTTTAAAAAGTTTTAGAGTGAAACGTCAATCAATCAAATTTAAAAACTGACATAAAACAAAGTTTTGATCTTGAAAAGTCTAGTTAAAAAGAAAAAGATAACAATTATTAACGAGACATAAAAAATAATTATTTTATGATAAACCAATTTTTTATTACTTATTATTTCTAGTATTTACCTTTTTTTTTAGCTCAAAACAATATTTAAATGCTAAAATTAATGAACAAAATAAAAGTTTGGAACTTCTCTCTTATCTGAACCGACCTGAAATGCTAAAACAAGCTACATTTTAAAATTATTTATGAAACATTGAAAGATTTGATCGAAAAGACCCTTATAGAATCTAGAAATGCCATAAAAAATCCAGTAAATTAAAACACGGAAAATAGAACAAATCTCTCACCTCCTTATATAACCAACCAGGACGCATCCATTGAGATGAAAGCAAGCGACCAACATAGTGTTAAAAAATTGCATTATTTACAGCAAATTTTTTTTAAAAGTTTCTTATGAATCCTAGAGTAAAATTAGTTATCAAATCTTGCATTTTATAGGTTTCATCAAAGTTGTATGTCACTGCCTAAACAGATTACTATGTATAATGATAATTTTCTAACACTTTTATCCATAGTAATTTACTTTAACAAGCTCTAAATAATAAAAATCAGTCTTCTCCTTTTGGGAGCTATAATGTCGCAGACAGCAAAGTAGAGTAAATTACAAACAAAAAAGAAATTAATTTTAATAATGACAGTTAATAAGATTTAAATAAACTGACTTTTAAAAGCTATTGTTAGCAATTCCATATAGAGGTTCTGAAATATTAAGAATATTTAAGTTTAAAATTTGGAACGAAACTAGAACGCTCTGTTCGGTAGAAGATTTACGAAGTATTAAAATGTTCTAGTTTTGTAAAAATTGAAAAATATACAAAGTGTCCTTATTTTGGTAATATTTGTTGCATCATTAATCACGGCACAGATATGAATTTTTATTACTGATTTTAAATTAAAAAAACTCACTTGATTAACTTCATTCATCGAGTTATTCTTGATAAAAGTAAACTCATTTTTTGAGCACGGCGACGATAATGAGTTATTACTGGGTGTTGGTGTTAACGTAGGACTAATAACACTTTCTTTGGAACTTTTATTTGGGGAAATCCTAGCAGGAAAACTTAGAGTTTTGGTCCATTGGACTAGACTGCGTACCATTTTCGAAAAACTTAAACTAAACACTTTTCAAACAGAACACCGTGACGTACGTCTACTCTTTACGCATCTATAAAACGAACTGTTTTCAATTTGCTGTTCTTCGGCCTTTCGATGGCCTTTCTCCCACTCGATTTAGTGTTTGAAAAACAGCTGGTGCTCAAAACGTACAGGAGTGGGAAATAGATCCTTTAACGATTTTTTTTCCAAAAATGAGGCAATAAAAGGGGAGGCAATGGTCATTTTTATAATAACATAATCAATTTCTTCAAAAAATGGGAGTAAATTCTTAAAATGCCATACTACTTGCTCTAATTAATCTTTCATAACGCATTGTGTAAGATATTTAATACGGACTGTTTCACTCATAATTTAGTACTCTATTATTTTAACAGTTTTTGTAGAAAAAAAACTTTCAAAATCTTGGAAATACGGCTTTTTACTGAAACGAAATCAATTTGAACCCATGTAACTAATTAACATTTAATTAGTAGTACTCATTACCTTGAATTCATCTGGGAACCTGACTGGAATGAATAATTTTGTTCTATACTTTAAAGGTCTTTTGTACTTCATCATATCCTCTATACATGAACTTGGCTCTCTTTTGAAATTCTAAGGTCTCTTGTCATTAAAAAACAGGTAGTACTTAGTAAAGCAAAAAAAATGTCTTGAAACCTTTCTGTCAATTGCGATTTATTGGTGGTACTTTGTGAAGAAAGTTGATTAGGGTTTTAAGCCTTTTAGATTTCCCTTTTAAAGCAATAATGAGACTATATATATTTAACTGGTTATTGAGTTAAATATAAAAATAGTTCCAGCATTTTATGAAAAAGCAATGCCATAATACGCGCTTTTAAAATCAGTTGATAAAAAAAAATATAAAAAAATATTATATTTTATTATAATTATTATTTAAGGTGGAGAATGGAAAACAAAAAATCATCATCTTTATTATTAGGTTTATTAGTTTAGAAGCTACTATGCTACAGACATACACGTCAAATTTAGGATAACTGAAAGCTATTGTCTTTCAAATAAAAAAAACCGCTTTATATTTTAGTTTTTCACCGACAGATAGATACACAAATACAAATTGTGACTAAGAACTATCTCAATATCAGCTTTCAACAAGAAAACTACATTATTTTTGTTTAGAAGCTACGCTGTCATAGAACACACAGACACAAAAAGACATGTCATATTTAACACCTCATCTTATTGGATCAAGAAAAACAACGATAAACAAAAAAATACAGACAAAAAAGCAATAAAAAAGCAAAAAAAAAAAAAAAAAAAAAAAAAAAAAAAAAAAAAAAAAAAAAAAAAAAAAAAAAAAAAAAAAAAAAAAAAAAAAAAAAAAAAAAAAAAAAAAAAAAAAAAAAAAAAAAAAAAAAAAAAAAAAAA
>WNDP01000234.1 GCA_009912575.1 Acinetobacter bereziniae | reverse complement strand
TGAATATCTAAAAGCAGATTGGCAAGGTTTGGTAGATGTACAACTTGCGACATTAAACTGGGTGGATTGGTTCAATAAAAAGCGTGTACATAGTGCTCTAGGTTATGTATCACCATTTGAATTTGAAGCAATGTACTATGATAAGATGAGCCCGTTAGGTCAGGTGGCCTAACTTAAATAAAAATCTCTCCGAAAAACCCGGTACGGTTCAAAACTCCATTGCGTCACCGTACTGCGGATTCAATTCTAAAATTGATGGGCAGTAAGTTAGATGCTGATTTATTGCAAAGCCCTGAAGGTTTAGCTGCGCAAAAAGCGTTTGGTGATGAAGAACGTTATATGGTCGGTGGAGTACTTACCCTCGCAGAGCGTTCTGTGGCATCGATTATGACACCAAGAACTCAGATCTCATGGATTAATCTAGAAGATGATGCAGAGAGTATTCGCCAACAAATTTTGGCTGTACCGCATAGTTTATTCCCTGTGTGTCGTGGTCAATTAGATAAAGTTGTCACAGTTGTCCGTGCTAAAGAGTTAATTGATGTATTGGATGAGCCAGAACAGCTTCAAACTTTATTAAAACGTAATCGCCCCATTTTTATTTTTGAAAAAATGAAGGTTATTGATGCGATCCATACACTAAGAAGCTCTAAAGGTTCTTTAGTTTTGGTCAGTAATGAGTTTGGAAATATTCAAGGTTTGATTTCTCCGCTTGATGTCTTTGAAGCTATTGCAGGTGAGTTCCCAGATGCGGATGAGCAATTGGAACTGATAAAGCTGGATGAAACCACTTGGAAGGCATCAGGTATGCTTGACTTGTACCAACTCGAATTAGAGATGGGAATGCTTGATCTTGTTCAGGAAGATTCTGGTTTCTTTAGCGTAGCTGGATTAATTCTGGATAAAACACAGGGTGATGTGAAAGTTGGTACGCAAATTGAGCAAGATGGAATCTGGTTTGAAGTCATCGAAATGGATGAAAATCGAATCAAAACAGTAAAAATTACTCGTCCAGAGCACTTATTGTAACAATTGACCAGATTTAATCTGATTACAAAAAAAATGCCTCAGTCATGAGGCATTTTTTTTGAATAAAAAGAGCACTTAAATAGGATTACGGACTTAAGTGCTAAAACTAAAAAAATTAATGAAATATTTTCTGCGCCATGACAGGCCATAGATTTTGATGGGTTTTTTTAAACATCAACATATGCCCAATACTGTTATATCCATGATCTTGAGGTTTGAGTTCAAACATTTCTGTATGTGCTTGTGGATAGAGGCGCAATAAATCTTTGACATTGGCTGCAGTTGCAATTTCATCATCCGAAGCCCAATAAGAAGTGATCGGGCATTGAATATCATGGTGATAGTCTTCAAAAACTGTTTTACCCACTGCGTTCATGACATAGCCGGGTTTGCTACAAAATTGAGCCCATTGCTTTGCTACATTTTTGGGTAAATTTTCACCCATTCCCAGTATTTTGGTTGCACCATAGCCTTTGATTTTACTGGAAATAGGGAAGACAACTTTAAACATCACAGGTGCTAATCGTTTGGTTCTTCCTTTTAGTCCTTTGACGTGTCCTGTCGATCCAGAAACAGAAATAACTTGTGCAACTTTTTCATAATTTGGAACAATACCGAGCAGTTGTCCACCTGCACTATGACCGAGTAGGGTGATTTGTTGTTGTCCTGTTTTATCTAATAAGCTTTCAATTGCAGCAGGAATATCAAGTTGTCCCCAATCTTGTATGCTGGCTTGAGAATGACGAAGTGGACCATGCAATGATTCACCAATCCCTCGATAGTCAAAAACCATCACATCTACACCTTGTTGAGTAAGCCATTCGATAAAATGATGATAAAAGCCCTGAGTAATTCCTGTAGCAGGGCAAACCAGTACAGGTAAGTGCTGAGTTGATTGTTTTGCCGGATAAAAACGTGCACTTAAGCTATAGCTATCTGCGCAGCTTATGGTTAAATTTTCATATATTGTCATAGCACAATCCAAGGCTGTTCAATTTAAAACTACTTTACACAAGTTCTAAAAAGAAACTTGATTGAAAGATGACTCTTAAGTCAGATCTGAATCTGATAAGGAAAATAGGAACTTTATTAAATGGATTTAATCGCTTTAAACTTATCGGTAAAACTGGCACTTATTTTTAGTGGGATTTATTTGTGGGTAGGGATGCTCACAGGTGTGTGGAAGTATGTTCAAATTAGTCGCTCTGAGCTAGCTAGAGCACATTATTATGTAGATATTGCTCATCGTAGTAGTTTGCTTTATGCACCTGCAACTATGATTTTAGCGCTAATGGCTTATTGCTCAGATTGGAATGGAACAATTAATTTGCTTTGTGTTGTGATCAATTTAATCTTTTTCAGTTTTTCAATTGCAAGTTATGTTTTACATGGATGGTTGAAAGACACAACCAATCAATTCAAACAACCTCATCAATTAGGTTCGATGCAGTTACCGAAAATACTATTACGTTTGGCAATGGTTTTATTGGTTGTTGGGGAAGTGGTGGCGACAGGAATATTGTTACTGGGGATGATCAAAGGCTTATTTTAATTATTATTTTCATATAAAGATGGATGCTTGGCATCCATCTTTCATTCAACGATTTTAGCAAGTTTGCGTGATTTATGATCAACAACATCCCAGATATAGAAAGCTGCTGAAACAACTAAAGCATAAACAAAAAACTCAGGTTTTAAGTTACCTTGAATAAGTCCGTGAATGAGTAAAGTGACCATCAGGGCAATGGTTGTACTCAAGTATATGACTAATTTTGTGTTTGCCTTCAAAGAATTAATGAAGACTTGCTTGTTGAAATGTAATGATAACATCTCCATACCTCCTGTCTGCTCGACAAAAACCAAATTGTTTTAGTCTGGATTGGTTTATTCAGTTGTACCACATTTAATTATTATTTCAAGAGCAAATACCTCTATTATTCAAAATAATTATGACATATTTATTGCAAATATGACTTAATTTATAAAAAATGAAAATATAGGTAATTTTTTTCTTAAATGATGTACTGATTGTTAGATAAGTGTGAAGTAGTTATCAGAATAAAATACAACAACTTATAAAGACTGCAAGTGGTTTTTGACTAAAGTCGATGAATATTATGCAAAATTTATGCAAAATAATGCTAATTTAATGATTAATTTTAAAAATTTAATTTAATTACACAGTCTTGTAAGGAAATATGTATTTTTGAGTAAAAAACAAGCAATTCATCATTGCATAAATTATTGCAATATTCACTGGCTTTTCAATTCAGTCATGCAACACAGTTAATAAGTGGAATATAAGAAGAGGAAATTTTTTATAAATGCTGCTTTAGAGCAGCTTAGTGCTTCATACACAATGGTTAAAGGCGTGTCGTAAACAATAATAGTCAGTTGGGTAAACTCGACAATTATTGATCACTGTTAAAATAGGATTTGGGTAAAATCACATTTTAAGGTCGATCATTAAGATTTTCTATTTCTTAACTTTATCGATAACGACACAAATCACTAAAACAATCAGCGATGGAATAAGCCAAGCAAGATTTTGTTCGTTTAAAGGTAAATTTTGAATCATCACAGGTAAATTGTCTTTAAAAGCTGTGACTTTAATACCTTCAACAATACCAAACAAAAATGCAACACCTGTTACTGGTGCGATTACTGTTGCAGGGTTATTAAACTTTTTCCAGAAAAAGCTGAGCAAAATAACAACAATGGCAGGTGGATAAATAGCACTGAGTACTGGAACTGAAAATGCGATTAATTTAGTTAAACCTAAATTTGAAATAATCAGTGAGAATAGCACTAAAACCATGACCAAGATTTTATAAGGAATTTTAGTCAGTTCTGAGAAGTATTCTGCGCAAGCACAAGTCAGGCCAATAGCTGTCACCATGCATGCAATAAAAATCAAAGCCGTTAGGAACAATGAACCTAAATCACCAAATGCATGTTGGATATAAGCATGCAGAATAACTGCACCATTTGCAGCATTTGGAGCAGCATCATGGCTACCTAATCCGAGTTTGAATAAACTGATATAGACCAGTGTTAATCCAACACCAGAAATCAAACTAGCGATAATTGCATATTTTGTCACCAGTTTTTTATCAGTCACACCACGAGAGTGAATCGCATGGATAATCACAATACCAAAAACTAATGCACCTAAAGTGTCCATGGTCAAATAACCATTTACAAAGCCTTCAGAGACAGGGCTGGTTGCATAATTTTTAATGGCAGGAGAGATTGAACCTGTTGGAATGATAAATGCGGCAATACCAAGAATGGCAAGTGCAACAATTTTCAGTGGTGCAAGGATATGACCGACTGTATCCAAAAGTTTGTTTGGATAGAGTGAAACAAGGGTCACAAAAGCAAAATAGATGACACTGTAAATAAATAAAGGTGTTCCACCAGTTCCAAAGTAAGAAGAAAAGCCGATCTCATATGAAACTGTTGCTGTACGTGGCGTTGCAAAAAGTGGTCCGACAGATAAGTAACACACGACGGTGAGTACCAAGCTTGCAATTTTACCTAGCGGAGAACTTAAAATAGCGATGGAACCTTCTGTTTTTGAAAGCGCCATGATGGTGATCACAGGTAAGCCGACAGCTGTGATTAAGAATCCCAGTGCTGCAAGCCATACATGTTCACCGGCTTGTTGAGCGACAATGGGTGGAAAGATAATATTGCCTGCCCCAATAAATAAGGCGAAAGTCATAAACCCTAGAGCAATAATATCCTTGGTACGGAGATTAGTCATAAAGCGTGGTTAAAAAAGCAAAACAGCGATTTTAGTGGAAATGCTGTATTTTTTGTATTTTATTTTATGGATAATATTCCAGTTTTTTATAAATTTTAACCAATTAACCATATGAGTTATATTTATGTGGATGATTCACTGTTTAATTTCTTCAAAATGCAAAGGCTAAAATTTTTATAAAAAATATTTTGCATATATTTTTACCGCGGAAATTTGATACTTTTTTTCATAAATTTGTGTACTAATCTACCTTTTTAATTATATCTCTCTTCTAAAATTTATTTGTATAAGATTGAACCACTCAATCAATACTGATCAAGTGTGAGTGCTATCGGATATAGGTTTCAAATACCTTCGTATATATGCCAATCATGTTTTCCTCTATTAAATTTACATTCATTACTAGAGAGGTGACGGATGCTATGTTTTTTAATAATGTTGCTTTGACGAATCTAAACGACTGAAGATCAAAAACAAGAAAATGCCCTAAAGCCATTGAAAAAGCATATAATATGAATTCACTTTTGCGGACAGATCCAATGAAAGCTTCAACAGTCACCATTAAAACTGAAAAAGACCTTGAAAAACTCAGAGTGTCAGGGCGTTTAGCTGCTCAGGTTTTAGAGATGATTGGTGAATATGTTAAGCCTGGAGTAACGACTGAATATTTGGATGATATTTGCAATGATTATATTGTCAATACACTTAAAGTCATACCCGCAAATGTTGGATATTATGGTTATACCAAAACCACCTGTATTTCACCCAATGAAGTGGTATGTCATGGTATTCCATCAAAAAATATTGTTCTCAATGATGGCGATATTATCAACATTGATGTTGCTATTATTAAAGATGGATATTTTGGTGATACGAGCCGCATGTATTATGTGGGTACAGTAAAACCTGATGCTAAAAAATTAGTTGAAACAACCTATGAGGCGATGGTCGCTGGCATACATGCGGTAAAACCAGGTGCAACCTTGGGTGATATTGGTTATGCCATTCAAACAGTTGGACAGCGTGAAGGTTATAGTATCGTGCGTGAATATTGCGGTCATGGCATTGGTAAAATTTATCACGAACAACCCAATGTATTGCATTATAGGCAACCGGGGCAGGGATTAGTGCTTAAAGAAGGCATGGTGTTTCACCATTGAACCTATGATGAATGCAGGTAGAGCCAGTGTTAAAGAATTAAAAGATGGTTGGACTGTTGTAACCACAGATAAGTCTTTATCGGCACAGTGGGAACACATGGTTGCGGTAACAGCAACTGGCTTTGAATTATTGACGCCTTGGCCTGAAGGTACTGGAAATTATCCTGAAATTTAAGATTTTAGTCTAAATTTGTCACTGTTATATTTATAGAGGTTCTAAAAAGATCTATTGGTTATTCAGCTATATTAAGGTGATTTGACCGATTTGATTAGGGCTTTAAACAGTTGGATAAGTGTTTCTATATTGGTTAGAACGTTAATTCAGCAACATGATCTGAGATAAATTTTGATCGAAGTGTGTATTGTTACTTCAAGTTTCAAGCTTATCCATCTTAGGGTAAGTTTTTTTTGACTGCAATATAACTTTGCATAATTGAGTTTCGATTCTCGAAATGATTTTTATCGTCATGCTATAAAAGTGTATCTATTACGTGCCATAGACATTGACAATGTTTTCAATGGTCTACAGTTGAAATAAGGTGAGTCAATCAACTCACCTTATACATGAAGACTATTTTCTGACTCTAAAATTTAAGATAAACGAAACGGCAAAACTAAATAAAAGTCCCCAAAATGCAGATCCAATACCAAAGAATTGAACACCAGAAGCACTGAACAAAAAGGTCAACAACGCAGCTTCTCGGTCTTTAACTTCATGAAATGCAATAGCAATGTTATGGCTGATCGTACCAAATAGAGCAATACCAGCTAAAGCAACAATAAATAAGTGCGGGAACGACATCAATAAGCTGGTTAAGGTGGCAGCAAACAAGCCCATTAAAATATAGAAAAATCCACAACTCATACCAGCAATAT
>WNDP01000233.1 GCA_009912575.1 Acinetobacter bereziniae | reverse complement strand
CACAGACAACATATGGTCTCTATCCCCACGCTCGTGACTATCAGCTGGAGGAAGCCGGAGAAAACTGGAGGAAGCCGGAGAACCTGGTGGACCCTCGTAGCGATACACCGTTCGAGTCGGAGAGGAAAAAAAATTCCGCTGCATCTACCGGTGCCGCTCGCCCTCATGTCGGCTCTTTATCGCTACCTCACTGGATTCGTGCCTTGATTCACGAGATCCACACGGTTTAGGTTTTGGAGTACCACTTTTTAGGCTTCCACTACGTGAACGATGATGTCTTTCACGTCGATACAACGACAATTCGCAGACACAATTTCGTGAATGTCGCGGCATTGTTAGAAGAAGAAAAAATAGCCAAAACTTTTTTAGCTAGAACTACTTATCAGACACAACACAAAAGCTTCTGTTTAATTAATTATTTAAATCACTTTAAAACAGAGCTGTTACATCCCACGATTCTGATGTAATAAATGGTAATAAAACCACAACAATAACGACAATTACACAAGATTTATATAAATAAAGTTACAATTGTAACAGTTACAACTTTATTGTATAGGAAGCAGACTTCGAATACTAATACATTATCCACTAATTGGATCAAGCTGCCGTCATCGTTGTTATTATAGTATTTTTTTCTTTTGCATAAAATTATATTAAGTACATGGGCGATCTCAAATTTTTAATCATTAAGATAATAACATTTAACTGCTTATCATATTGCATTCAAGTTTTCAACGTTTACCACCAACGGTAAAGTAAAATCTCAACATTTAAGCTTTTAAGGCAAAACATACCAGTCACACGTTGTTTAGAGAAGCTTTGTCTTTGAGTTTGTCAAAGCGAAAAAAAAGTAAATAAGCTGATATTTGTAAAAAATATGAACTTTGGCACTTGTCGGTTACTTGTGACTGCTGGAATTGGTAGCTAAGCTCTGTATAATTTTTTTTGCAACAAAATAATATATGTATATGTGTTAGCAGTTAACAATCTTCATCATTTAACAATTAATATTAATGTATCTTTGTTCTCTTCTGAACTACTTTATCGTTAATTTAATTGTTTATTATTAAGTTAAAATTAGTTTGTTTATATTCTATTATTTATTATTATTATTTATACGGCTGGATCAATTCAACTTAGCTTACTTATAAATATAGTATACATAATAGAGCTTTCTGAGCAATATTCTTAATTTTTAAACCAGGAAAAAATCTAGTATAACAGTCATTCACTCTGTCCTGAAGGGTATCCTACAGGTTCAACAAAAGCTTTCAGCACTGCTTCTCCTGTACAGCAACATTTAGCTTAATATTTTTTAGTTCATCTAGTTCTTTCTATGCTGCTTTTAGCAACGTAGAGCGACATTTTGTTTTTTTATATACAAGAGCTCCACTAATGTGCAATTGAAACCATGCTACAGCAATAATGGACTTGACGCTTTTTTTCTTGTGAGATATTTTTCTTAAACATTTCTTAATTTAATCTCACTTTGTTACACTGTCTTGACGTGGTGGAAAAGCTTTAGTGTCTTTTAAGTTAAGCTGAGCACGTGATAGTAGTTCGTAATTTCAAATTTTGTATTGCTGAAAGCAATTAAAGTACAGATAAGAAATTGTACGGCTGATAAAATGTAAGATAGTTTTAAAAAATTTAGCATACAACATGCTTCTGAACTGTTGGAGATTTTCATATCCTAGTTGCAAATGACAAAAAAGCAAAGCGATAGATTTCTGAAGTCGAATAAAAATTTTTTTAAGACTTGACATTTAAGTGAGAGCAATAAAGATATCAGAAACTACCGCAATACAAATAAAGATGCTAAGCGAGAAGTGCATGTGCTAGAACAAACCATGGTGATAACTTCTACCGCAGATTAGAAAGGCTAAAGGGTTAGAGAAAGGGTTGAAATAGCACGACAAAGACACTCAATTCTTTATTAAGGCTTACCTATTTGAAGAACCAATTTTTTTAGGAGATCAGTCTAAAATAAGTAGTAAAAAACAAAGCTGCTGGACTTGATGAAACTAAAAAACTTGCAAGTTTCTAATACAAATGTTGAACAGAATTCTGCATAACAAAATACCTAACATACGGAAAAGGAACTACCTGGTTTAATTCTTTAAAAATAAGGAAAATATCAGATTCTCTAAAAACACGGCATAAAGTCACACACGTTAAAATTTTTCAAAAGGGTAATCAACAACCTACTTTTATGATTAATCACTGTTTAAAACGTTAGTGTAGCTTTTTAGCAAAAAAATCAGCAATAAACGCCTTGCTCAGCTTAAGAATTTTGTTAAAAAAGTGGAAAACAATAAACATCTGGTTTTTACTGTTCTCAGAAAAACATTTAATCAGTTGGTACAATAGCTGATCTAGCAGTCTTATTATGTAGGCATTGTTGATTGTTGATAGTATCACCATATTATGTACCATAATGTCAGTATGAAAATAAAGAATAAAGCTCTTTTGATTCTTAATCTTGTCTTGCAATATCTTACATCAAGGAAACAGCTACTTCAATACCTTCTCTATGCAGAAGATAAAAATTTTTAAAAAGTTCCAAAGCTGTCCTAGAACATCAACTTATATAGTTTTGTACTTTTAATACAGAACTCGCCGTTACTTCTTCAGCTAATTTTCGCACGGTTGAAGATGAGGTGACTCATTACATCAACACCAGTTAGATGAAGTGGCAAAAGCTTTAGGGTGTATTGTGAGCCATAGAATGCTGATACGTTTAAAAGAAAAGGTTTATAGACAGCAGTTTGGTAAGCCTTAATTTACGGTTAATTTGTCTTATGAAGAAGACTTATACCACAAAAGTACACACAACAGAGTTCAACAGAACAAAAGACACTAAAAAGAAAGAGTCACCTTTGCCAATAGAGTGAACAACAAATACATCCATAGACGCTTTGAGATCTCTTCGAAGACAAACTCAGCAAAGCTCTCTTTAGATGGTATGACCATATAATGAGAAGACCTGAAAGCACATGAGTAGACAAATCCTGGCTATAGACATCAGATCAAAAAAGCGAGGAAAAATTTTTACGCCATCATCTGTGATCTAAAAAAATCCTAATAAACGATATAATAAAAAAATTGATTTTAAATTTTTGAGCCAAAATGAAAGAATTGACGATTTTTATGATAGCTTTATTGAGCTATATGTAACGTGTTTCCTCATTGTATACAGTATTAAAAATCTTGAAGACATCGAGAAAACGGCATCATTAAGCTTTTTTCTGAGTAGTGTATTTACGAAGTATTGGCTACTTTGAGTAGTTAAACGGCGAAGAAGCCTAATTTTTTATTTTAGGCATGTTTTAGTTTGTCTACAAATTTAATCAGCTTTTGGATGATGATTGTTTCCACAATTTTATCAACTGTAGATAAAAGACTGATGACGCGATAGTTTTGTAGGTGTTTGACATATTTTCCTGATTTGGGTAGAAATATGACTTCACCTGTGATAACTTAACTCTGTTAACTTTAGATTGGTAAGAGTGGTTTTTCTTGATTTTTTAGCTGTCTTACTAGTTTTCATGCCATTGGGGAATAGATAGACTTTATTAGAGTTTTTTAATCTTTTTTTTTGATTTCGGAAATCTATTAGAGTTAGCATAATTTTAGTTCTCAGTTGTACTTCGTTCAATTCAATTATTTATGCAATGAAGTTTCTGAATTCTTTGTCATTTAGATGTGTTTCACATACTAATTTGACGTTTAATTTTAAGATCTTAGTGATCTTCGAGTTTATTGATATGTTGTCTTATCCCGTTGGCATTCTAACTGCACGTTTTGAGTCTTCTACTATAGCTTGTTGCATTGTCATTTTAAAGAAGCTTTTTCAACTTGGTGATGAAGTGACTTATGAACGTAGCTTTGAACTTGTTAAGAAACTAACTCTTTACAAAGAGCTAAGAAGTTTATCTAGTATGATTATATTAATTGTCTGATCTAAAAACACTTGAAATATAATGTTGATTAGAACATCAACAAGACAAGAAAATCTTAAAAAATAAATTTAAAGATATAATTTTTTATTTTTGGACCAAAAGATTAGCAGCGGTTTCATCTCCACTCTGTTGATGCGTGGAAAATTATCATGTTTTATAAAGAAGGAAACACTTGAAACATCTATATCAAAAAAACACTTAAAATTTGTTTTTGAGAGCTTTTTTAAATATAAAATAAAAATTTTGGTCGAAAATATTACTAAATTTTGCTGGCAGCTACGAAGTTCCTTAGTATTTTTTGCCTTATCTCGTTTGTTTTATGCGATGACTCGCCTCAAACGTGGCAAGTAAGCTGCTAAAATTTCCTGGAAATTATCATTGTATTGAAATTTAATTTTTTTGTAAGGAGAACTGGTTTTAACATAATCAATTGTTGACTCTTCATTACTTTGATAGCGATGTTGCTATTTACTTTTATCCTGATGTTGATAAATTGTTGACTTGGATGAATACATATCTTCACGATGTTTGGGTGTATACCAAAAAAACATACGGACAATTTGGCAATGATCCCAGATTATATGGTATTTTTTATACCGGGCGCTATTCTGATGGACATCCAGCAACTTATTTTGATGAACACAAGTCAAATCGTAATGCTACAGATGTTGGGTCTTTAGATCTAAACACATGGAAATTAGGTTCTGAAAACGATTTAGACATAGCAACTCATGAGGTTAGTCATATTGTAGAAGGTAAAAGGTTTTTCTAATTTGTTATCATTTGTATGACCAGTTTTTGTTAAAAGGTGCTTCTAAAGGAGTACACAATAGTCCAGCCTTCAGCACATGGGGTGATAGTAAATGGGCAGAAATATTTATCTATGATGTTTATGTAGGTCTTAACCGTCAAAAAGATGTGACCAGATGGTACAATCTTATGATAAATAATCAAGATGATTTTTAGAGCTGATACTTACTGGTTTCAAGATTGGTTTTATCCAATTTATGAACAAGCTGGTAATACTGCCGCACTTAACGGCTTTTTTGATCTGTTATCTAAAAATTTTCCGCAAAATAATTGCGCAAGTTTTAATCGACCTCAGTATACAAGAGATATAAATATGAGCGAATTTGTACACTTTTGGAGTGGTGCCGGAAAAACTAATCTGAAAAATTTAACTTCAAATGTTGTTGGCTGGACGGACAAATGGGAAAGTTAATACTAACAAGCTAGACAAGATTTTCCTAATGTAACGTACTAAACTGTATTTAAAAAAATAGATAAATAAATGTGTTTGCATTATTTTCAAACCTAAAAAGGTCTCCATACATTAAATTATTCAAAAAAATACAACAAACTCGTTTACAAAAAGTTTAGATAAAAGTCTTATTGACATTCTATGGTAGTTCTCACCAATTTCTTACCGCACATTTGTTTCTTAAGTTTATCGGAATAAATTTATCATTTTTTTAAGATTCTCATTTGCATGACATAATCGTCATAACTCGTATATCTGCTAATCTGTATAATAAAGCCTACTCCGCCGTTTAAATTCTCCTTGTAGTAGAAGTTATGTCATCATTTGAAACTGTTCTGTTTTTCACCTTTTTGGCAAACTTCACCCAAGTTTACTATATTCTAATAAATTTGTTGTAGTTGATGTTCAAGTCCGAGGATTTTCTGGTCTATTATTAGTGTTCTGGTAATATTAGTTAAGATGTAAATTTTTTGGTAGTCTGATCTAATTCTTAGAACCCTCCAACTGTTATCTCACCTAACTGTTATTTTGGCTGTAGAACTGAAGGCTCATAATTTTTTGTTTGCTTCATATTATTATTGTATATAATATAGAAGATAGGCTTTCACGGCCAGAAGTAAATGTAAAATTGAAGTGTTTTGGAAAACACAGTGTCAAAGAGTAGAAAAATGTCGACTTTTTGCTCTCTACCTGGCAGAGGCATTGTCAGGACAAAAGATAATTACGGGTAAGACTAAGCACGGTAGCTCGACGTGTAAACCACGTTAGAGGTAAAACTCATTCTGAGTTTTCTACATTTTCCTACTCTTTGACACAGTTTCTTCCGAAAAACTTCAATTTTACATTGTATATAATATAATAAAAAGATTATAGCCATTAAAAATTAAAAAGTAACAGGTTTAAATTTTACCAATAACTGACACTGACTGAAGGTGTTTCATCTGAAATAAACAGGTTATTTCCGTTTGAAAACTAATTATTTAGTGATAATTTGCGGAGACTCAGCACATGTTAGACAATTTTTCAAGTGCAAAAATTATTTAATTCCTAAAACTCAAGTAAAATTTGGTTTCAAACTCAAATATAAACGTTAAGAATTCATCGTGTCAAAATTGATTCTCCATTTTCATAAAGTTGAAAATATTTAAATAGGTTTAGGAGGGTAAACCTAAATCAAACTCACTTTTATTTTGATCGTAGAATTTGAAAATTATTTTTTTTTATTTAAAAAAAAGACAACCTAAATAGATCTAAGACTTTTGCATTATTTAAAATTATATATATATATATAATCTATTACCCTTTCTACCACTTAGTGGTGTAGGGATTAGCCAGGTACTCACCGAGCCGCAGGTGTTTTTTACAGCCATCCGTACTCCCTGGACTTTTTATTTCCTTTCTTTTTTGATTTTTAGCCTTTTTCATACATCCCGTACTGGGGGCAGGCCAGTAGCGGGACGAGAGAGTGATATGATATTTTTTTTTTTATTTTTATTTTGGCCCCGGTGAGAATCGAACTCGGAACTGATAACAGTACATTGTTATCAGTTCGTCGCTTTAAATGCTGGGCTATATCACCTCTATTATTTAAAATTATATTATATATATAATTT
>WNDP01000232.1 GCA_009912575.1 Acinetobacter bereziniae | reverse complement strand
TATGGCACAGGAAGGATGGAGTGTTCAAAGATTATTAAGAATTATTCAGGTGAATTTATTTGAAAGAAAATTGCTGAAATATTTATTTTTGCCAGATAAAAAGTGGTTAAAGCAAGAAGAACCTCAACTGAGGTTCTTCTTGTGATATTTGTGGGACAGCAGTGCCTAATGGTTCTCTTTTTACAAATTAACTGAAATTAGAAGGCGTGGTCATCCAACAATAGTTGAGCCTCTCGTAAATTGAGCGTACCTTCATAAATGGCACGGCCAGTGATTGCACCTAAAATGCCAGGTTTGCCTTTTAAATTACGGACATCATCTAGGTTGGTTACACCACCAGACGCAATGACAGGAAGTCCTGAGTATTGCGCAAGATTAACAGTTTGTTCAACATTGACGCCTTGCATCATGCCATCACGTGCGATGTCTGTGTAAACAATACTTGATACGCCTGCATCCGCAAAACGTTTTGCCAAATCTGTTGCTTTGACATCGGTGACATTTGCCCAACCATCGGTAGCGACCATACCGTTGATTGCATCAATTCCAACAATGATATGGCCTGCAAACTTCTGACATGCCTCTTCAACAAATTCAGGGTCTTGAACGGCTTTTGTTCCAATGATTACAAAAGACACACCTGCATCTAGATAATGTTCAATGGTTTCTAAAGAACGGATACCACCACCAATTTGAATTGGAAGTTCAGGCTGTGCTTTAGCAATCGCTTCTACGACAGGTTTATGGATTGGCGTACCAGCAAAAGCACCGTTTAGATCGACCAGATGCAAACGACGAGCACCTTCATTTACCCAGTGTTGTGCAGTTGCAACAGGATCATCAGAAAATACAGTATCGTCTTCCATACGACCTTGTTTTAAACGGACACATTTGCCATCTTTCAGGTCAATTGCAGGGATGATCAGCATGCTTTCGCTCCTTGCCTAATCTCATAGGAATTTATTGAGGTTCATCTTAGCAAAAACTTGATCAATTTCTAAGTGTCAGTTGAGGCTTTTATTTTGATAAATTTTTCATTGAGTTGTGATATTGGCAATATCAGCAGAGATTAAATTCAAATCGAGCAATGCTTTAAAAATAAGTACAGGTGCATAAGCATCGGCTGCGGCGTATTGAATTTGAGGGAGGGTCAGTGCTTTTCGTGCCCAGTTCGAGGTACTCACTGATTTACTTTTAGGAAAATTTACTTGAAATAAGAGCGCCATGGCATTTTTTATGCCAATAGGGTTGCTGAGGCCGAAACTTGAAAAGCACTTGGAAAGCTCAATCACACGCTTTAGCTCTATGCCTTTTTTCGAAATAAATGCATATCATTTTTTAAACCAAAGCCGACTTTGAGTTGATTTGGATTTTCAAAAACAACTTTTAAAAAATTCAGAATATCGGGTGATGCCTGAAATAAATAAGCTTTCTCAGAGGTTGCTAGTTGAATAAGATGAGGACCTGTTTGAACTTCACCCTTAGTGAATGTCGGTTTTGATTCTGTATCAAAACCTAAAATTGGCGCTGATCGTAATTCTTTAATGATCTCTTGGCATTGTTGTAAAGTGTGAATAACCACGATTTTTTCCAAAGGTAAATTTTGGAAACGAGGAAAAGTCTGAATCTGTTCCTTGGACGGCAGTTGTTGGATTTGATCATTCACAAATTTAGCTCACAGGTTTAGGGGTTGCTGACATTTCATATGTGGCTCGCGTTGTAGACTAAAATTGAGTAGGCACATCACCTGTCGACAGACTTGAAGCATTAAAAAAATTAACGAGAGTGTGTTATAACAAACTTTGAATAAAAGATGATAGCTTTGTAGGATGAAAATACAGGAATCAAGCAGATGGTAGAAAAGGAAGATGATCTTTTTATCGAAGGTGCAAAGCGTTTAAAGCAACTGATTCAAGATAAGAATATAAAAGCCAGTGATATTGTCAATGTGCTAGAAACGTCAAAGGGTACGATGAGCAAATGGCTACAAAACTCGACACCTTCAAGTGCACAAAGTTTGATTGAATTAGCTCGATTAGTGGGCATGACTGAACGATGGAATATGGAGTCTAAACAACAAGAAAAAACGGATCTAGTCAGTAAGGCTTATGCAGCGTCTGAACTGGATCTAAGCCATGTGACGATGGAGCAGTTACTCAATGAGATCAAAGATCGTTATGCCGCTCTAAATTTAAAAGCAGAGATTAAAATCAGTGTTGAACCCTTGGAAGGTGGTTTTGTTACTAAAGATTAGCGTTGAGGTTGAATCACATGCTGAGATCCTTCAAATTCAATTTGTGAATCCGTTTGCGAGGTGGGTGATACAGCCGATGACAAGACAATGGGGGGTATAGTATAGACATTACGGCAATTTTTTTTCCCAAAAAAGTGTCACTCTGTTGTGACCATATTGGTTATCATGAAAAGATCCAAGCATGACCAAGATTAAAATAAAAAAATTACCTGAACAATAGGTATTAGAATAAGCACACTCCATCAGCCTGAGCGGTTGAGATCATGTTGTCTACGGATGATGAATATAAAAAAAGTATAGATACATGAGAGGTGTAAGATTGCCCATTAAAACAAAGCCAATGGTTCAATTTGATTAAAAACTACATCTGTATTCAACATTTGAAGTGAGATATAGATATTAAGTGAGATATAGTTATTTAGAGAAAACAAAATAATCGCGAGAATGGTTAGCTATGCGATGAGTGATAAGTGCCCAACCCGACCATGAGGATGAAGCAATGCGTCTTTCATTAGATTGTAATGATTCATTGATGAATCATCGAATTAATCAGAATTAAAATTTTATTTTTAAATTTGCGTGGATTTCAAAATGCAGTCTAAAGTTTAGTGGCACAATAAGTCTACTAATCACCATAATTGAATATGGTGATTTTAAGATGCTAGTTTTGATAATAAAGATGCTGAGTGTATTTATTCAGACTGAGCGTGCTGACTTTGTAGTTCAATTTTTTGCTGTTGAGCACGTTCCACATAGTTCTGATAGGCAGGAATAGAAATTGCGGCCAATATCCCAAACAAAGGAATAACCAAGATATTGAGCCATGCCAATACTTTTTCCCAGCCAGCTGTTGCTCGGGGCGCACCATAATTATTTGTCCCAGGCGTACCAGGTGCAAAAAGTAGGTACAGTGCCAAGCCGATATTTGCCAACGGGACTAAGAATAGTAACCACAACCATCCACTTTGATTCACATCATGCAGACGTCGAACTGCAAATATAATTGTAAAGTAAAAGAAGGCGATATAAAGAATCAGAAAAATGATGATGGCTGGCGTAGAAATTGAAGCCAGACTTTCAGGATTCGTACCTATAAATAAAGCACCCACAATCAATGCGATGACGAAAAAAACTAATACGCTGAGAAACGACCATCCGAGATAGGATAATCGTCCGAAACGACCATTTGCATTTAAGCCCGAATCATTACTTTGGAAATTAGAAGACATTTTATATTCCTGTATAAATTATGATTTTTTTTGAAACTGTTTTAAAAAAAAAGAATTGATGGTTTTTTGTTCAATTCTAGTGGAGCATAATCAATTGATCATGAAAAATAAAGTCTGTCTAAAATAAAAAAAATCAAGCCAATATCTATTGGCTTGATTTTTAAATATATAAATCAGCGTAATTTAAATAAATTAAATATTCCATTCCACAAAGTTTTTCAACAATTGCAAACCTGCTGTATGGCTCTTTTCTGGATGGAATTGCGTAGCAAATAGATTTTCTTTATGAATTGCTGTGCAGAACTGCAAACCATAATCACAGGTTGCTGCAATCAATGTTGAGTCATTGGGCTCAACATAATAGCTATGCACAAAGTAGAAACGAGCATCTTGATCGATATTTTTCCACATTGGATGACTTGGACCAGCTTGGTGGACTTGGTTCCAACCCATATGAGGAACTTTTAATCCCTCCATATCAGGGAAATGTTTGACCATACCATCAAAAATACCTAGTGCTTGAGTGCCACCATTTTCTTCAGATGACTCAAGTAAAGCTTGCATACCAACGCAAATGGCCAGTACGGGTTTATTAAAGGCAGCCTGACGTACAACTTCATCGATTCCCGCTTCGTGCATACCTTGAATGCAATCACGCATTGCACCAACGCCTGGAAATACAATTTTATCTGCTTGAGCAATCAATTTTGGATCATTGGTCACATCTACAGTTGCACCAACATGTTCAAGTGCTTTCGCTGCTGAATGAAGGTTTCCCATGCCATAATCAAGAAGGGCAAT
This sequence comes from Acinetobacter bereziniae, assembly GCA_009912575.1. Classification (GTDB taxonomy): domain Bacteria; phylum Pseudomonadota; class Gammaproteobacteria; order Pseudomonadales; family Moraxellaceae; genus Acinetobacter; species Acinetobacter bereziniae_A. The sequence goes on along the minus strand of WNDP01000232.1, from coordinate 2,564 downwards.
ACGGGTCATTACAAGGTTCCTTTGGTAGAAGCAACAGTATTTTCAGCGCGAGGATCAACTTCGCATGCCATACGTAGTGCGCGAGCAAAAGCTTTGAACACACTTTCAATTTGGTGATGGCTGTTTTTGCCTTTTAAGTTGTCAATGTGTAGCGTCATTAATGCGTGATTGACAAAGCCTTGGAAAAACTCTGAGAATAAATCGACATCAAAGCTCCCAATTCGTGCGCGTGTAAATGGGATATCCATCCACAAACCTGGACGACCTGATAAATCTACAACGACACGGCTTAAAGATTCATCAAGTGGTGCATAAAAATGACCATAACGTTTCAAGCCTTTTTTATCACCAAGTGCTTGTGCAAAAGCTTGTCCTAGCGTAATTCCGCAATCTTCAACTGTATGATGATCATCGATTTCTAAATCACCATCACAATGAATATCAATATCAAATAAACCATGACGCTTGATTTGATCAATCATATGGTCTAAAAAGGGAACACCTGTATTGAGCGTGCCTTGACCAGTACCGTCAAGATTCACACGAACTCGAATTTTAGTTTCGTTGGTGTTTCTTACCACTTCACTGATACGTTGCGCCATAGGCACGTTCCTCAAAAAACGTCAAAAATTAAAAGTTTGATGTAAAGATGTTTCGCTGTGACGAAAGTGACAGCATATTAGATTGCTCAGGAGGGTTAATCAATGCCTATTACCGTACATGCTAAAACTTCACTAGAAAATGAAGAAGTTCGCGATCAGCTTGAGCGATTATATGACACCAGTCCCGAATTTGGGGATGGTCATGATGCCATAGAACAACTTGAGCAAAACTTGGCTCATTATACCCTACTTTATGTCGCAGAATTTAATACAAAGATTATTGGGGCATTATGGTGTACTGGACAAGGCGAAAGCAGAACTTTGGAAAATATTGTGGTACATCCTGCAAACCGAGGACGAGGGGTTGCGGAACGCTTGGTTGAAGAAGTTTGTCGCATTGAGGAACAGAAGGGTGTAAAAAACTTTGAGCCGGGTTGCGGTGCAATACATCGTTGTTTAGCACATCTCGGTAAAATCTAAGGGCTTTAAACTCATTGAATGATAAAAGCAACCTCAGTGGTTGCTTTTTTTCTGACTCAAAACTCATCAGGCTGTAAAATAATATTCTACATTCATCCGTTATTTTGAGAAGGGAAGATTGTCAACAATACGATATCGCTTACGCCAAAAGACCTATTGAGTCTAGATTGTGTTTAAGGATGTGTAAAAAATCATCGGTTTAAGAAGAAATCGGCCCATTTTGTTGTAAAAATAGTCTATTGAGTGATTTTGATGATTTCAATGCTTGACGACCTCAGCATTAAATTGTTTAATACGTCCCATCGGCGTGATAGCTCAGTAGGTAGAGCAACGGATTGAAAATCCGTGTGTCCCCAGTTCGATCCTGGGTCTCGCCACCATATTTGAAAAACCTCAAACTTTGTTTGGGGTTTTTTATTGTCTGATTTTAAATAGTCAGCAAAAAACGATTTAAAAAACACAAAGCTGAGCAATGCTTTTAATTGTCTTACAAAATGCCTTGTGATGACTTAGAAATAACGTAGAATAAATTTTTATAAAACGACTAGATTGCTATAAAAAACAATGAAAGATTTATTTTCATCTGGCAGTGCGCTTTATCAACAGGCACGACCCAGTTATCCACAGGATGTGGTTCAGGAAATATTAAATCATGTTCCTGAGCGTAGTTTTGCGTGGGATTGTGGTGCTGGTTCAGGACAATTTACCCAGCTACTGAGTCCTTATTTTGACCATATCGTTGCAACTGATTTGAGTGAACAGCAACTCCAGCTTGCTCCTTATTTTGATAATGTTAGTTATCAAGTCCAGTCAGCAGAACATACTTCATTTGCAGCACAAAGTTTTGATTTAATTTCTGTGGCGCAAGCAATTCATTGGTTTGATTTTGATGGATTTTATAAAGAGGTTCAGCGAACACTTAAACCGCAAGGAATTCTCGCTGTAATCGGATATGGCTTAATTCAAGTTGAAAATAAAACCATTCATTCCATGATACAAGATTTGTATTTTAAAAAATTAAAAGGTTATTGGGATGCAGAGCGTCGTTATATTGATGAAGAATATCAAACCATTCCATTTCCATTTGAAGAAATAACTGTCACAAACTTTAAAATGCAGTATCAATGGTCATCGGCACAACTGTTAAAATACTTATCGACATGGTCTACAATTGAACATTATTGTGAGAAAAATCAGGATCATCCTTTACTTGAGTTGGCTGAACAATTGAGCAGTGAAGATCAAGATTTAAAAATAGAATTTCCTGTATTTCTGCGCTTAGGGCGATTAAAAACACTCAAGAAAAAGTGTTTCATGAAAAAATAAAATAGGGGGTTGCTGACAATTGGTCTATGTGTACTAGCTCAAACCAGATCTGACAGTTACCCATTTTTTAGTGTGCCTGTCAGGTTAAATTTGAGCTAAATTCTTCTCAGCCCAAATTCGCTTCCCATCAAGTACTGTTTCCAGTGGTGTGCGACC
>WNDP01000231.1 GCA_009912575.1 Acinetobacter bereziniae | reverse complement strand
TTTGCAAGACGTTCAAAATCTTGTCTCAAAATGGGTTTGAGTAATTGATGAAATACGGTATTCTGATGTGACAAAACCTGAGTCCTTATAGTTGAAGTGTTTGTTCGCACTTATATTTTAACTATTTGGACTCAGGTTTTTTATTTAATTTAAACTATGGGACAGCAGTGCGCTGATGTGGTGTTTCAACAACAGTTTCAACAATTGGCTCAGCAATATCCTCAATTTAAATTCGATGTGTTTTACACACAACAAGCGCCAGCAGATGCGCGTTTAAATACAGAGTATTTACATCTGATTAAAAACTTACAGCAAAGTACAGTCTATGTTTGCGGGCCTTCTGGTTTTGTGGCAACAGCTGAACAATTATTTGAAAATGCCAAGCAACTCAAAAGTGAAGCATTTAGCTTAAGCCCTATAAAATCCGATGATACAGGTTTCGTCAATGTCACTTTAACCAAATCCAATAAAGTGATTGCAATTCCAAAAGGGCAGGCAATTTTGGTGGGGTTGGAACAGCAAAATGTTAAACCAGAACATGGTTGTCGGATGGGGATTTGCAATAAATGTGCATGTAATAAAGTGCAGGGTGCAACGCAAAACTTGGTAAATGGTCAAGAGAATGCAGAGCCAAATAATTTACTGAGAATCTGTGTAAATACAGCTCAGACTGATTTAGTCATTGATATTTAAGCGAGTTTTACCATGAATATGCCAGTTAAAATTCAATATTTTAAAAATACCAAAAATCGTGAACTGAGTCAGACTGAGTTAGATGCACTTGCACGAGAGTTGGACGCGATTAAGCAAGAAGTGCTGGATGATATTGGCGAGAAAGATGCCAAATACATTAAAAAAGTATATGCCGCTATTCGTTATAGCAGTATTTTAGGACGTGCCTGTTTATTTGCAGGTTGGTTCCCACCTGCGTGGTTATTAGGGACAGGTTTACTGAGCTTTGCAAAGATCATGGAAAATATGGAGCTTGGTCATAATGTCATGCATGGGCAATATGATTGGATGAATGATCCACGCTTTAAAGGGACAACTTACGAATGGGATATTGTGGGAACGTCTGACAATTGGCGTCAAACCCATAACTATAAACATCATACCTATACCAATATTAAAGGTATGGATGATGACATTGGCTATGGCTTGCTACGCCTATTTCCAGAACAACGTTGGAAGCCGGGTTTTCTACTTCAGCCTTTATATGCAATTCCTTTCTGCTTATTGTTTCAGTGGGGGTTGCGATCCAAAACCTTGAAATCGTTAGATTAATCTATAAGCGGAAAACATGGGCGCAATTTAAAGAAGAATGGAAACCAACTCAGAAAAAAATTGGTAAGCAGTTTTTTAAAGATTACCTGTTTTTTCCTTTGATTGCTGGTCCAGCTGCTTTGCCTGTATTTACTGGTAATTTAGTGGCAAATGGTATTCGTAATATTTGGACATTTAGTATCATTTTCTGCGGTCACTTTACCAAAGATGTTGAAGTTTTCCCAAAGACCGTTTTACAGGGTGAAAGCCGTGGTCATTGGTATATGCGCCAGATTCGTGGTTCTTCAAATCTCACAGGATCTGAAGCATTTCATATTTTAACAGGGCATTTGAGCCACCAAATTGAGCATCATTTATTTCCAGAAGTACCTGCGCGCCGTTATCGTAAAATGGCACCTAAAGTTGAAGCCGTATGTCAGAAATATGGTTTGAATTACAACAATGCAAGCCTGTTCAAACAGTATGGTCAAGTACTTGGACGAATTGTGAAATATGCTTTTCCATTTAAAAAATAATGGTTGCTCCTATCTGAAAGCCACTTTTGAGTGGCTTTTTTATTGCCATTGATCAAATTTTTTGAGTAAACTCTATTCACTTGTGTTTTCTATGATGAAAGAAAATGATTCAAAAACAATTAGAAGATATACAAAGCTGGTTAGAGCAACATGCTCCACAGATCGCCAAGCAATCATTGAATCCTGCGGCAAACAGTATCGAGATTGAAGGCTTTGAACATCAGATTTCAAGAACATTGCCAGAAGATTTTAAAGCACTCTACCGTTGGCATAACGGGATGAATGAAGAAGAGAACCTTGGAAGTTTATTTTATGGCATGGCATTTTTATCTCTTGCCACGATTGAAAATAGACGATTAGAGCTTTCGGATCTTGTTGATGAACTTTTTGTACTCGAACATACTGACCCACAAATCAACTCGACTAATGCCTACCACCGAGATTGGATTCAGTTTGCACATGATGGTGGAAGAACTGGGCTGTACTTAGATTTAGCGCCAACAGCATCAGGAGTTTGTGGACAGATCATTTTTATTGACCATGATTATAATGTGGGAATTTTAGTTGCCAATTCGCTTGGTGACTTACTTCAACAATTTTGTCAGGATTTACAAGCTGACTTATATCAGTTGAATGAAGAAGCATTAGAAGATGAAAATGAATTTTTAGAAAGTGATCCATCGATTGATATCATTAATTGGCATATGAGTGAGCGATGGGCCCGTGCTAATTTTGAGTAAGTTTTAATATTGTTGTGAGCACTGTGTGAGAGGTGAATGATTAAATTTCCTAAACTTCAAGAGTTTCAATATGTCTCTGAGTTTCAGCATTGGTTTGCAAGTATTGAAAATCAATGGATTGATGTATTAATTCCGAATGAATATGCTGAGATACTGCCTGAACAACAGTTTGAGTTTCTAAAGTTTGCTGAACCTGTAATTGCTGAATTGGTAGAATTTGGACAACAGTATATTCAGAATCTTTCAGCATTAGATTTGAGGTATGGTGAGTTGAATTCAATTCGATACCATCAATTTAATCATATCGCCTGTATTGAACTCTGCTATGTATTTGAACAAGATCCGACCTATCTATGGAGTGTCGGTTTTGAACAAAACCCTCAAAATGGTTATTTACTTGATGTTAGTTCACCATGTTTAGACTATGGTTATAGTGCTGTTATTTTGCATCGAGAACCAATCTAGACTTAGAAATCAATACGTGGTTTGGATTAGAAAAATAAATCATATCCCATCCGTCCGATCAGAAAGACCAATAGGATCAGAAAGAAAATACGAATAAAGCCACTTCCATATTTAAAAGCGAGAGCGGTTCCTGCCAGAGAGCCGAGCACATTACATACGGCTAAAATAATTCCTGCTATCCATAGAATATGCCCTGCGGGAATAAAGAAAAACATTGCGGAAATATTGGTGGCAACATTGACCAACTTGGCTGAAGCTGAGGCATTTAGAAAATCAAAAGCAAATACTTTAACAAATAAAAACAGCAAGAAGCTACCTGTACCAGGTCCAAAAATCCCATCATAGAACCCGATCAATGCACCAAAAAATAAACCGAGTGCAATTTCTTTCTTTCCGGTCTGTAAAACCGTATGTACTTTACCTAAATCTTTTTTGGCAAAAGTGTAGATTGCAATCAAGATAAGTAAAAAGAACACGATATAGCGCATCAACTCTTTTGGAATTAAGGAAACAGACATCGCACCGAAGAATGAAAATATAAATGCGGCCAACATGGTCGGTAGGATAAGTTTCCAGTTGATAGTCACTTTCTTAAAGTAAGCAAAGGCAGATGAAACTGTACCCGCCATAGCAATAATTTTATTGGTTCCAAAAACAGTGGCTAAACTGCGAGTCGGGAAGGCATGCATTAAAGCAGGCAGTAACACTAATCCACCACCACCTACAGCAGCATCAATTAAACCCGCGCAAAACGCAAAGAACCCCAAACTCAGCAGTATTGTTTCGTATTCCATTACAGAAGTTCTAAATTTATTTTAAGAAAACAATCATAAAAGATATTCGAATAAAAGTAATTAAAAAAGCGCAAATCTCATGACTTGAGATTTACGCTTAAGTTTAAGCGATTAAAAAATCTATACAGATTTGCCAATCAAATTAGAAATCAATTGAAGTTTGCAAGTAAAAGGTGCGTGGCTGACCGACATATTTACCACCTGTAGAGTCAGATGAACGGGTAAAATACTCTCTATCAAATAAATTTTTGATGCCACCAGCAATTTTTACACCATAAAAATCTTGACCAAAGTCATAGCCTGTACGCACAGCAAAAGTAGAATAACCCGGAATATCTCCAATACGGCCATCTGCGCTTTCAACAGTTTGATAAATATTACCTGAACCTGGTGCATGTTGTTTGGATTGTGCAAACATATCGACATTGACTGACCATTTGTCAAAAGTATAACCTAAACCTAAATTACCCACATGTCTTGAGTAGTAAGGTAGATCTTTACCCTCAAACTTTCCTGCCTCTGAGACTGCTTTGGTAAAGGTATAGTTACTATAGACTTTAAGACCTTCAAGCATGTCATAGAGGTGTCCAAAATCATAGCTTAGACCGAGCTCTACACCTTTATGGCTGGTTGCACCTAGATTGGTCCAGATTCCTGTACCAATGGTATCTGGGCGCTCTTCTTTGTCAAAGTCTAAATAGAACACAGTGAGTTCAGCGTTTAAACCATTGCCAAGGTATTTGGTTCCAATTTCATAGTTATTTGATTTTTCTGGATGCAGACCGACCATCCAAAGTGGTAATGGCTTGAGTTCCTTCTACTTTGGCTAACTGATTATATTGTTGAGGCCCAAAGGAGACAGCAGCATTGGCAAAGATATTCCATTGATCATTGAAATTGTATTGCAATGCTAAACTTGGTAGAAATTCATCAGATTTGATTTTTGGATGTACTGTATTGATGAATTTACCATTTTGATAAGTGCTATAATCATTATGTGTCTTAATCGATTCAAAACGTACACCCGGGGTAATGGTGAGCGCGCCTAATCCAAAACAGTTATCTATATAGACCGCATGAGCTTTGGTTCCACCTTCACTATTGGCTAAACGTTCGCCTGGTATGCCTGTTGCAGTATTATATGGTGCTGTCCGGCCTGAAAACTCAGAACTGTCTTCTTGTAAATAACGATAGCCTACAGTTACCTCATTATTCATATTCCCTAAGCTATAGGCACGTGAATAACGTGGCTCAATTCCAAAGTATTTATAATCACGTGGAGAGTTACTTATTCGACTATTTGCACTGCCTTCGATAGCAGACTCTAGGTCACTGGTACGGAAAGAATCGACGTAATAGCCTAACACTTCAAAATTATTCAGCTCATCTTTGTGGCTATATTTTACCGAAACATCAGAACGGCGACCTGCAAAATAATTTCGATATTGATTAGATTGGTAAGGATTTTTTGCATAGTCAGCGGTGGTTAAACCTTCAGGCATTTCGCCACGACCTTCATAATGATGTAGATTGACTGCCAAAGCATCTTGGTCAGTAAACTGATATGAAGACTTCAACATCACATCATCAATATCAATGTCATTATTAGCTTCACGATACCCATTACCTTTGGTACCAGAGTAGAGTAAGGCAAGCCCTAAACCATTCTCCATTGTCCCACCAATAAATAGGTTCGGGCTGTACTTCAGTTGGTCTGTCCCTGTAGCAAACTCAGTTGTTAAGCCAACAGAACCTGATAATTTCTCAGGAATTGCACGAGTATTGAAATTGATGATCCCCCCGACATTTTGAGGCCCAAAGCGAACTGTACCTGCACCACGAACAACATCAACAGATTCAATATTGCCCATAGACACGGGCGCCATAGATAGTTGTGGCTGTCCATAAGGTGCAAAAGATAGTGGAACACCATCCATTAAAACGGTTGAGCGTGGTGACAGACGAGAGGTTAGACCACGCACACCTAAATTTAATGAAACATCACTGCCACCAGTACCATTACTGTCTTGAACTTGTACACCCGGAACTTGCTTGAGTGCATCACGAATGGAGGTCACCGCAGATTCATCCATTTTTTTACGATCAACGATGCTACGAGCGCCAGCATGTTTGTGAACTTTTTCAGCATTGGCCTCCTCAAGCCAATTTCCTTCGGCTTGAACAGTAATTGTTTTGAGTGCCTGTGGTGCAGTTTCCTGAGGTTCTTCAGCATAAGATGCCATAGAGATAAAGCTCAAAGTAACAGCAATCGCGAGGCTGAGTTGACTCGGTTTAAACGCTGAGTGGCAGCGAGTGTTGTGCGTTGAAATATTCATGTGCGCTTAAAAATTTGAAATTGTGCGTATCTTAATCTGTTCAATGTTATTTTTAAATCATGATGATTATCATTTAAAACTATGGTTTGGTTAAAATAAGTGAAATTTTTAATAAACAATCAGATTGTTAGGCGCAAATACACAAAAGCCATGCATAAGCATGGCTTTTGTGAATCTAATCAAGCATTCAATCAGAGCTATTATTTAAACTGGATTGAACCATTGGCATTTACAGTGATTTTTGACTCACCAGCGGCCATATTTTGTCCGCCTGCATCAGCAGCTTCAAACTTAGCCATAGATGCACGTGCAGCATAAATTGGTTGTGGGTAAGAGTTGCTGGTATTGATGTTGATATTTACCAAGTTATAAGACAATTTGTTCCACGCTTGCGTTAAAATTTGCGCATGCTGTTGAAAGTTTTTCGAAGCTTCAACCATCAATTCATTTTGAACCGTACCATGTTTGTCGGAGACTCAACATTCTGAGAAACTACTCCGATGAAAAAATCAAACTATACCCCTGAAATCAAAGAAAGAGCGGTTCAACTTGTTATTGAATCCGAAAAAGATTATCCATCGAATTGGGCTGCAATCACTGCTATTGCTCCCAAGATAGGTTGTACCCCTGAAACACTGCGTGTTTGGCATCAAAAATATTTGGATCAACAAAATCCAGTTAAAGTACAGCATCTTTCAGATCAAGAACGTATAAAACAACTGGAACGTGAAAATAAAGAACTGCAACGCGCTA
>WNDP01000230.1 GCA_009912575.1 Acinetobacter bereziniae | reverse complement strand
TAGCGCGTTGCAGTTCTTTATTTTCACGTTCCAGTTGTTTTATACGTTCTTGATCTGAAAGATGCTGTACTTTAACTGGATTTTGTTGATCCAAATATTTTTGATGCCAAACACGCAGTGTTTCAGGAGTACAACCTATCTTGGGAGCAATAGCAGTGATTGCAGCCCAATTTGATGGATAATCTTTTTCGGATTCAATAAATAACAAGTTGAACCGCTCTTTCTTTGATTTCAGGGGTATAGTTTGATTTTTTTCATCGGAGTAGTTTCTCAGAATGTTGAGTCTCCGACAAACATGGTACGGTTCACCTTTATCTCCTGAAAGCAACAATAAACCTGTTCAATTTGTCCAGGTGAAAAAGGAAAAGCGCTTATTTGAAGCTTCAAAATATAAACCTTATAAAATCGGCACAGAAACCGCTGAAAAATTTAAGAAAATTTATGAAAAATTGGAAGATGCCAAAAAAGATGCCAAAAGTGGAGGGAAACGTATGCCACATTTGCGTAAATCTCATTGGCATTTGTATTGGTATTGGTATGGCCCAAAAGGGAAAAATGAACGTTATGATTTTAAGTTACTTCCAATCACAATGGTTGGCGGTATTCCTAAGACGTAAGATAGGTAAATTTGATATGATTAATTACAAAATTATGGGCGCTATGGAATGTTGATTGCTATTTTAGATTTCCTATATTTGGGAAGTTTTTTTTCAATAGTTTGTATTTTTCTCTCGATGTATTTGTTGGGATTTGCATTATTTTCATTGTTAAAAAAGCCTACGAATAACGCCTTTGCTTTTGCTATACCTATGACATTAATTTCTTGGTTGGCGCTTAATGCTGCACCTATTCCACCAGTGGCCCAAGAGAATCTAAAAAAGATGCTGATCCAGCAAGCTAAATATGGTATTGGCTCAAATGCCCTTGTGAACAATATCATTTTCCCTTGCCAAAAAAACGGATATTTAATAGGGCATAACTATAATTGGGCGCTTAATGCCTATCAAAGAGACATACAGGGACATGTAGACAAGACAGAAGTTTTTAAGGTGTCTCCAAAACCCAATTTAAATATAGAGGCTTTACGGAGTATCTATGAATTATTAAATTCCACTAGATATTCCGTAGAGCCAAAAAATTGGATAAAACGTTTAAAAGAGTCTAATTTCAAATCATGCTGACTCACCAATGGAAAGGTTTGGGTAGAACAAACCTTTCCATTGGTGAGTCAGCATGCTGGACTGAACTGTAAATAAGCGGTAAAGGTCAGGTGTCATACTGCCAATAGCGAGTGCAGCAATAGGCAGTGTGTTTTGACTTAGTTTAGCAATCGGTGGTGCAATAACAGCATGAGAGATTGTAAAAGGCATTGGAAACGGACGCTTCTCACATCATCAAAAACAACGGGTCTAACGAAATATGCCTTGGGGTAATGTTTTCTATTGCAAAACGTTTGGAATGTTATAATATAACAAAAAAAATATGGGTCATTGACTATGCAGCTCAAAACACAACTTTTTGTTCTCTCATTATTATCATTTTCTATTCAGCAAGTGATGGCAGCAGATGAGACAAATACTAAGGAAGAGAAACCTGCCGAATTGGCAAGAATTACGGTTAAAGCAGAACCTACAGCACCTCCTAACAATACGTCTTTGACAGAAGGGGCAACCAGTATTGGTAATGCTTTAAATGGTCAGGCAGGAGTTTATTCTGCTCAATATACGGGAGGGGCGAGTCGTCCTGTCATTCGTGGTCAAGATGGTACACGTGTCAAGATTGTACAAAATGGTGGCGATGTTATGGATGTTTCATCTGTATCGCCAGACCATGCCGTTACGGTTGATCCAAACTCTGCCCAAGATATTCAGATATTAAATGGCGCTGAAGCATTACTATATGGTGCGGGTTCAGTCGGGGGACTGGTGAATGTTGTTGATGAAAAAATTCCAACCAGCATTCCAGATAAGGGCTATCAAGGAAAAGCCGGTGTTCGCTACAACTCAGGTAGTGATGAACTACTTTATTCAGGGCAAGCGACAGTCGGTTTAGGTGATCATGTTGCGCTACGTGTTGGTGGTTTAAAGCGCGATGCGAATGACTATATCTTGCCTAGAGATTTACAAACAGATGAGCGTCGTCAGGACAGCACTTTTGCCGAATCTAAAAACTATAATGCTGGATTGTCTTGGATTGGTGACCGTGGATTTATCGGTGCATCATTTAGCCAGCGCCACGATCAATATGGTATTCCTGCTGATAATGAGCTTTTTGGTTCTTGTGAACGTGATGGCTTGCATCTCGTGTGCGGAGCAGGTGATTCAACCGATCATGGGCATGATCGCGAACATGATGTTTCATGGATTAATCTCAAAGAAAAGCGTTATGACTTAAAAGGTGAGTTAAAAGACCCGTTTGCAGGTTTTGCTAAAGTTGCAGCGCAAGCAAGCTATACAGATTATCAACATGAAGAAATGCATAATACTGATGTCGAAACAACCTTTAAAAGCAAAGGGATTGATAGCCGAGTTACATTAGAAAATAATGCTTGGGCTGGTTGGACAGGACAAATTGGCGCGCAATATACCCAACAAAAACTAAATATTGTTGGTGATGAGTCCATTATGGACCCAAGCAAAACTCAGCGTTATAGCGTATTTGGTTTGCAACAAAAACAAATCAATAACGTCAATCTTGCTGTTTCTTCTCGTGTTGACCATCAAACTATCGACATTGAGTCAGATCAAAAGAATTACACGGGTACTGGATATTCGGTTGCTGGTACAGCAAGCTGGGAATTTATTCCGCAATACAAATTGTCCCTCACAACATCACACCAAGAGCGTTTGCCATTTGCTCAAGAGTTGTATTCGGACGGTATTCATATGGCGACCAATACCTATGAATTGGGTAATGATGGCCTCAAGAAAGAGCGCTCAAATAATGTTGAGTTAGATTTGCACTTTAATAATGACCTCTTGAAATACAATGTAAGTGTGTTCCATAACCGTTTTGATAATTTCATTTATGCCAATACCTTGGATGAGTTCCAAGGCTTCCGTCTTATTCAATATAGCCAAGATGCAGCGAAGTTCTATGGTGTTGATGCTGACCTAAGCTATCAAATTTCACCTGTATATAATTTAGGGTTATTTGGTGATTATGTTCGCGGCAAAATTGATAATGAAAATGCACCACGTATTCCTGGTGGACGTTTAGGTACTAAAGTCAAAGCAGATTTTGGTGATGGTTGGGATGGTTCTGCCGAGTATTATCATGTGTTTAAACAAGATAATATTGCTAATTATGAAACTAGAGGGCAGAGCTATAACATGTTGAACTTGGGCGTTGGATATAATGGTAAATATAGCAATATTGGCGATTATCGAGTGTTCTTGAATGCCAATAACTTGTTAGATAGCCGAATTTATCAACATGAGTCTTTCCTCGCAAATGTTCCCCAAGTCGGACGTAATTTTACAGTAGGGGTTAACTTTAGTTTCTAGGGCCTAACACGAAACTAAACTTGAAAAATCAAGCTAAAAGACCTAATTTGAAATGATCAAGTTAGGTCTTTTTTATGCGTATTTTTCAGCGAATTCATCAAAAAATAAATTGGTCAGGGCGTCGTTATATGGCGGTATTGCTTTGCGTTGTTGTTATTGCATATGTTGCATCGGCAATTTACCACACAGTAAAACCATTACCACAGGGCATTAACTTTAGTGGCAAGCTTAGACATGCCGATGTCAAATTTTTAGCAGATAAAACCTATCTGGATGCCAATGGTCAGCAAAAGCTTGATCAGCATATTTTCGATGAAATCTTGAAAATGATTGATGAGGCAAAGACTACTATTGTGGTCGATATGTTTTTGTTCAATTCAGAGGTGGGTGATTCAAAAATAAAGCAAAGACCATTGATGCAAGAATTAACCGATGCATTAGTGAGTAAGAAAAGACAAAACCGCCAAATTCAGATTGTATTGATTACTGACCCGATTAACTCAGTTTATGGTGGTTTAAGGCCTGAGCATTATCGTCAGTTACGTCAAGCTGGGGTTGATGTTATTGAAACAAATCTGGCACCTTTACGCGCATCTAATCCACTTTGGTCAGGGTTTTGGTATATCTGTTGTCAGAATGTCGGAAATAATCCAGACAAAGGCTGGCTACCAAACCCATTTGGTAATGAAAAAATTACGTTACGCAGTTATCTGAACTTATTTAATTTTAAAGCGAATCACCGTAAGACATTGGTCGTTGATACCGATGCTGGCTGGAAATCATTGGTTACTTCAGCAAATCCACACGATGGTAGTTCTAGACACTCTAATGTTGCGTTAGTTGTAACAGGAGCCACAGCTACTGATATTCTCCAAACAGAAGCTGCTGTTGCGCAGATGTCTGGAAGTAGTTCACCCTCACTGATTTTAGGTGACTTTGAAAAAGATATAACCAAGCCTCAAGTTCAGGTGTTAACTGAAGGTGCGATTTATGAATCTGTGCTGAAATTAATTAACTCGGCTAAACCGAAAGAGCATATTGATTTAAGTATGTTCTATTTATCTGAACGTAAGATTATTCAAGCCCTAAAAAATGCTCAAGCACGAGGTGTGATTGTTCGTGTTTTACTTGACCCAAATAAAGATGCGTTTGGAAGACAAAAGAATGGTATCCCAAACCGTCAGGTTGCTTCAGAGTTACATGCTGCGGGTATACCAATTCGCTGGTGTGACACCCATGGAGAACAGAACCATAGCAAAATGATTGTGAAATATAACGACCAGCAAGCTGAGTTGATTGTAGGTTCTGCCAATTTCACAGCTCGTAATTTGAAAAATTACAACCTTGAAACGGATATGCTGGTTATAGGCAAAGTTCAAGATCAAGTCTTTAAAGATGCGCAAGATTACTTCAATACTTCATGGTCAAACTTGCAAGGGAAACAGATGAGTGTGGATTACGCGAAGTATGCCGACGAGTCTAAAGTGAAGTATTGGATTTATCGCTTTATGGAATGGTCAGGTTTGTCGACTTTCTAATTCTATTTTTTATATAAACGTTGAGGCAATATGTTCACGACGGAGTCTTAGTTAGTTTAGTTCTAAACTTGGAGCTCATTTGTTGCAATAATTTTGCACAAAATTAGCAAGGTGATTGGCGACATGGATGTCGCCATTCTACTGTGTTGCAGGGACGCAACATCAGTGAAACAAAGGTTTTTGTCACTTTTGACCTCTCAAAAGTGAGGCATTAGCCTATACAAAAGATATTAGAACATCAATGTAAGTAAAGGCTGTGCCATAAGTCCGATTTAAGGCGCTGGCGGAATCAATTGATCCAAAGCCTTATCATCTAACTTTTCTATTTCACTCAAATCAGTCTTAATTTTCCACTGAGACTCATCATCCACCGGATTTGGTAAACGCGCCTCAAGCCAATCACAAACGACACCTGGATTAAACTCAGGGTGATTACACTGAATAATCCACGATAAAAAATCTTTGGCTTCACCATTCATATAAGGTGGTGGTGAAACAGGAAAGAATAATGTTGGTAGACGCTCATTCGTCGAGAGATAATTTAAAACATGGCCGAGTTTTTGTACGGTTTGCCATGCAAGTGGGTGTTCTACATCAATACGGCTTTGTTGCATAAACCTACCTCTTAAGGGACATGGTGAGGAAAATGTTTCTAAAGCCGTCTTGGTTAGTGCAGTACCGCCGATTATGTTAAAAACTGAAAATAATCCAGACGGTTTAGCAAAAGAAGTTTTTGATGATTTACAGAATCAGTTATTTAAGAACCGTGCTCAATTTTATTACGATTTACCCGCAGGTCCTTTCTATGGGTTCAATCGACCTGATGCAAAACCATCAGAACCTGTGATTTTGAACTGGTGGCGTCAAGGCATGATGGGGGGTGCTAAAGCG
Source organism: Acinetobacter bereziniae (assembly GCA_009912575.1). Taxonomy (GTDB): domain Bacteria; phylum Pseudomonadota; class Gammaproteobacteria; order Pseudomonadales; family Moraxellaceae; genus Acinetobacter; species Acinetobacter bereziniae_A. The sequence goes on along the minus strand of WNDP01000230.1, from coordinate 993 downwards.
CACTATGATGGTATCGTGGCATTTTCACAAACTGATTTTACGGAAGATCTTAAAAAAATTTCAGTTCCAGTTTTGGTGATGCATGGTGATGATGATCAGATCGTACCCTATGAAAACTCGGGTGTTCTTTCTGCAAAACTGGTTCAAAATGGCACACTAAAAACTTATCACGGCTTTTCTCATGGAATGCTGACAGTCAATGCAGATGTCATAAATCCTGATCTTTTAGCATTTATCCGCGCTGAATGATTTGAATCTTAGTTAACAGTAGAGGCAATTATGCCTCTATTTCTTTAATCGTGTAGCAAGATGAAACTGGCATCTTCAACGTATTTGAATCAACAGTGTGGTTCACATTTTATCTATGCTACAGCTGAGCTTGTCGACAAATTAACTTGGTGCATGTATGAGTGTGTATTGAAATTTAACCAGAGAACTAACTATTTAAGATATTAAATTTCACTGAGAAAAAATGATCTTTTTTTGTTTGATCATGTTTATTTAAAAAAAAAAGAAAAAGGAAGGGGTAATGTAGGCTTTGTAGCTCTATTGTTTAATCAAGTTTTAACATTTTTTTAGAATAAAAGCTTATTTTTTATGCACTAAGGATGTTGTTTATGATGTTTAACAGGTAGAGAGACTTTAATTTAAAAATAAAAGTATCAATGCAAATAACGCGAATCCTGTTTAATTTACATACTGGTTACAAAAAAACCAATAGTTTAATTAAAACTAAATTATCAATTTAATATTTATTTAAGATATTAAAAAATATAGAAAAAATTTTAATTCTCGAAAAAATATTTATTTATATACAATTGTATCTATTTTTTAAAAAGTGTGACATTGTTTGCATTTTTTTGAAGTGTGCATAATACCCATCGACCAACACTAATCATTTTTGTTTGTATAGGACACTTGGTATGAAAAAGATTTTTTTAGCGGCATCAGTTGCAGTTTTAGGGGTTTCTAGTGCTTTTGCAGCAGATGGTA
>WNDP01000023.1 GCA_009912575.1 Acinetobacter bereziniae | reverse complement strand
GACACCCATGACTTTACAAGCTCTGGATACATTCTGAAGTTCTTCAGCTAAATTGAGTAAGCCTACTTTGTGTTTAATGATTTGATTGTTAGTATGCAACATAAGAAAGTTACCTTTGTTTGATTAAGATTCGACACCTTTATCAAAACGGGTAACTTTCTCTTTTTCAAGATCAATGTCTGATCAGATCTGAACTAATACAGATAAGCCAATACGTTGACTTTGCTCAACGTCATAGGCATTTTCTTGAGTGTAATAGCCTTGGCTGAATTGACGAATGCAATCACTGGTGTCACAGTCAATCAGTTTGCTGATGTTTTGATGACCCAGTGCGATGTTTTTCCATTGTGCTGTAAATTGTTGATGGGTACTGGTTTTGGCAAAGGGTAAATTTTGTCCTGAATACTTGATGTCCGCCCAGTTGCCTTTGGCTTGATAACTGACACTACGGCTGGTGGGAACCAAGCTAAACTTGCCAAGACCTGTGATATTGGTGGCTAAATCAAAAGAAAAACCATTTTGAATTGCGTTGATTAGTTCAGGATAATTTTTTGTAGAAATACGCATAAAGTCAAAACCAGAAGCATCACTGCCTTTGGGACTCATTTCAAAAGTATAATTCTTATTGAGTATTTTTAACGTGGGTTGAGTGTCTAAACCTCGTGGATCATGCACAGGAAACATGATCTCAGCACGATTCCATTGATAATCTTTATTCTCCAGTGTGGGTTTTTGAAAAATCCCTTTGGCTGTCAAATTTGCAGTATAGCTAATTGCTCGGTAGATGGTGCGTTTATAGGTATCATCAGAAACCTTAAAATCAGCAGTCCATTGTGTGCTATCTGCACTGATGTATACCCATTGTTCTTCTGTACAGGAATATGCGACTTTTTTGTCGTCCAAACAGGTTTTGATTTCAGTATAGGGCACACGAATATAAGGTGAAATAACAGTTTGCGGGCTGATGTTGTTTTGTGAGATTTCTCTGAGAAAAGCTTGTTGGTATCCTTGTCGTTCTGACACCAAAGTGCTAATGAATAGTAGACCTATCCAAAACAGCGCAACCAAAATGGTTATTGCAATAATTTTAAAGGTGAGAAAATTGGATCGCATCACGGTGTACCTGAGCCGTTGTTTTTGTTGAGCTAAGTGTGTGATGCCGAGATGTGTTTTGTCTGAGTTGAGATGGTGTTTTATGTGAAATTTAGGTGAAATGTTTAAGACTAAACAATGAAATCATCGTGATTAAAGCAAAATCTTAACCAGTACTCCTTGTTGATGGGTTTGTAGGATAGAAATTTGGTTTTGCTCGATATTTAAAATTTTAATCTGACCATGATGTTGTTCAATGACTTGCTGAACAATACTGAGTCCAATGCCTGAACTACGTTGTTGGCTGATTGGACGAGGAAGTGAAAAATATGTATCAAAGACCTGTGTAAGCGCATAGTCAGGAATCCATACACCTTCATTAAATATATTTAATTCAATATGTTGATGTGCTTGCCGATGTAGCTGAATCAGAATCTTTGCCGAATCCTGAGAGAAATCCAAAGCATTGTCTAAAATATTGCCAAGCGTTTGTTGAAGCCAAAAACGATCTGCATGAATCATACAATCGGCTTCAATATCTAATAAACATTGAATTTTTTAGCCTGCATTTGACTGGCGTGCCGATCTAAAGTCTGGTGGATTAATTCAGACAAATTAAAATTTTGAATATCAATAGAGTGTCTTGATTTTTCTAAGCGAGTCAGTAACAGCATACGGTCAATCAAGCTTTGCAAACGCTGACTTTGTTCATGAATATGTGTTGCAAAATTTTGTTGATCACTTATCGGCAAATCTTCTTTTAACAACTCAGCACTAGCTTGAATGGCGGTCAAAGGGCTTTTAAGTTCATGTGTCAGGGTGTTGACGTAGTGTTCGACATAAGCTCGATCTTCCAGTTTCTCGCGCATATCTTCCACAGCTTGAGCAACTTGATTGAGTTCTTTGGCGGATCGAAAATGCGGAGTTTGGTTGACAGGTGCCAGCGCTTGAGCATACTTACGCACGCGATCGATACTATGTTTGAGCCAATAAGCCACTAGGCTGGCTAAAAATAAACTCAACAGCGTAATCCATATGGCTTGGCGGATCAGTTGATTTTCAGCACGTTGAATGTAAGGTTGTACGGATATATTGGGCTTGCCTATACTGACGACACCAATCAACTTTTGTTGTTGATCAATTTGATAATAGATAGGTGCAGCAATAAACATCGTGCTGCTATTGCTTTCCTTTTCATCACTACGTGTAGAGCGAACGCCGTATTGTCCTTTTAATATTAGGTAGACATCATTCCATTTGGAAAAGTCTTGTCCTGTTGCAATGCCTTGCGAATCATAAATTACAATGCCTTTTTGATCAGTAATATAAATTTGTTGATTGATTTCATTTTTATTGTGCTGCCAGATATTGGCATTGATTTTTCGATTGAGCGCATTTTGGATTTTTTCATCAAACTGTATGGTTCCAACCTTGTTCTCATAGACATCTTCAGCAACCAGCATGGCAATAATATTGGCATTTTCCGCAAGTGTATCTTCGACAACCTGTCGTACATTGGGCTTTACTTGTTGATTGAAGGTATAAGACATAAACCATAAACCGAGCAAGATAATTAACCCGAAGAAGAACCAAATACGGATAAATATCGACATGCTTTAGTCCAGCCTTTTCAGGCTATAACCGAAGCCACGGTGAGTTTCAATCGGATCCTGTTCAGCAGATATTTGTTTGAGTTTGTTGCGTATACTCTTGATATGAGTGTCAACAGTTCGATCTAAGCTATGCTCAGGATGTTCCCAAACTTGATCCATCAACTGCTGACGACTAAACACTTGTTCAGGATGTTGAATCAACAGTTTGAGTAAACGATATTCATAACGTGTTAATTGTAGTGTCGTGCCTAAGTATTGGATTTGCAAAGAATCATCATTGCATTGCCATGTTTGACAATGTTGTGATAGTGAGTGAGGATTGATTTGCGTGTTTTGTTGGAGTTGATTTTGAATCTCCATTCTGCGCCAAATGGCTTTAATTCTGGAGACAATTTCTCTTGAGCTAAAAGGTTTAGTGCAATAGTCATCTGCGCCAATCTCTAAACCAATAATACGATCAATTTCGTCATCACGTGCTGTCAAAAACAACAGTGGTGTGTGGTTGAAATGGCGAATTCTTTTACACACATCAAAGCCGTTTAAATCAGGTAAACCAATATCTAAAATAATAAAGTCGAAGGATTGTTGTTGAATATAATCAATAGCTTGGAGACCAGAGTTTGCCCAGGTGACTTGCCACTCTTCACGCTCAAGTGCATAGCGTAATGGCATAAGTATCGCCGCATCATCTTCAACGCATAAAATCTGCTTTTTATGATTCATTGCAATTAAATATTTATCATCTCGTGTTGAGTGTACTGAAATTGAAATATTTAGGCGAATGAATTTTAAGTGAAGTTTAAATGAAGATTTTTTATGAAAAGAGAGGAATGATGGTCGTTAGATAAGTTCACGAGAAAAATAGACGTTTACCCATGTTAAGCTCGGAGCGCCCTGTAATATTCGGATTTGATCGTCACGCCAACTACAGGACAGCAAATCAAAAGTATTGGTGACTTTTGATCTCTCTGCGGATACATGGGTAATGTATTGCGGGGACTAGATTACTCTAATTTTGATCAACTTGGGCAAATATTTAGTCGAATTATATTTTTTTGAGTAAAAAATAGACGAATAATTTAAACAGATTGAATGGGTAAAATTTGAATTAAAAACAGGATGCCAAAGCATCCTGTTTAAATAGCTAGATTACTACAATGATAGAAAAACAATTAACGTTTAACCACAATCGAATCAATTCCACTATGTTGTAGGGTTTGCTGTGCAATGACCGCAGCATTTTGTGATTCATAAGGCCCTGAAATGACGCGATACCATGTTTTTCCACCTTCCGTACTTTGCACTACATCCGCTGATAAGCCATTTAAAATAATTTCGGCACGACGAGCATCAGCCGCATCTGGATCATCATAACTACGTACTTGTAGGATGAATTCAGGTTGAGCAGGTGCTGTTCGTTCAGCGTTTACGCCGACATCGACATTGTCTGTAGTGGTTTGAGAGGGTGCTTCCACGATAACAGGTTGTTGCTGATTTTTACTTTCAGGAACAGCTTGTTCAGGAATTGGGGTTACTTGTTGCTGAGGCAACAAATCATAAAAACGATAGTCTTTGTTGGTATCTTCTTGATAATGTTCAGACGTGATTTCATTTCTAGGTTGAACAGGTGCCCAAGGTTTCCAGAGCAGCAGTGCGACACCAAAACTTAACACGATTAAAATGACCACAAGCATCCCTAACCATTTAGGAATCAATGGTTGTTTAGGTTTGGTTGGTCGTTCAGACACACCGCGTTGCGTTTTTCCAAACACGTGAAACCCTCTTATTATTTATTGTTTACATCATGCTCAAGCATAATTTTGCTTGGGCATGATGTAAAGTAATGATTTATTACTGGCTTACATGCTTTCAGGTGCAGAAACACCAAGCAACTCAAGACCATTGCGAAGGACTTGCTGGACATTTGCAGAAAGCAATAAACGTGCTTGCGTCAATTCAGCATCATCACCCAGAACTTTATTCTCGTTGTACCAACCATGGAATAAAGCAGCAAGTTCTTTCAAGTAGTTACCTACTTGGTGCGGTTCATAGTTGTTTGCAGCACGAATAATCACTTCTGGGTAAGCTGCGAGTTTTGCTAAAATCTCAGCTTCAGCCTCAAGCTCTAATTTTGCAGCAAATTGACGTGCATTTTCAGTATCAAATTGAATATTTGTTGTTGCCGCTTTTTCTAACATACGGCAAATACGTGCATGCGCATATTGAATATAATACACGGCATTGTCTTTGCTTTGTGATACAGCCAAATCTAAGTCAAAATCAATGTGTTGTTCAGATTTGCGCATAACATAATAGAAACGTGCTGCATCATTTCCAACTTCTTTACGAAGATCTCGTAAAGTCACAAATTGACCAGAGCGAGATGACATTTGTACCATCTCATCACCACCGCGCCATAAGCTTACAAACTGTACCAATAACACGGTGAGTTTTGATGAGTCATAACCCATGGCATCAATGGCTGCTTTTACACGTGAAATGTAACCATGGTGGTCTGAGCCCCAAATATCAATCAGGTCAGTATAACCACGTTGTAATTTATTCAAATGATAAGCAATGTCAGAGGCAAAATACGTGGTTTGCCCATTACGACGTTTTACAACACGATCTTTTTCATCACCAAATTCAGTCGATTTAAACCAGATGTTGCCATCTTTTTCGTACAAATAACCACGTTGATCTAAAGTTTGAAGAGCTTCGTCAATTTTATCAGTCAACGATGCTTCACTAAACCACTGGTTGAAAGTTACACCGAACTCACCAAGGTCATCTTTAATATCATCTAAAATGGCATGTAATGCAGCTTGATGGAACACACGATAGCCTTCACCAACCAATGTTTGTGAATTATGAATCAAGCCATCAATATGCTTTTCTTTATCGCCTGAAAGCACAACTTTATTGCCATCTGCATCCAATTCCTCAGCGTATTGAACGTCTTCTGGAACATCTTTATAGATATCAGCAACAGCACGCACATAAGCATCACCATCTTTATCGATAATGCTTTGAGCAATTTCTTTAACGTAGTCACCTTGGTAGGCATTTTTTGGGAAAACTAAAGTTTGCCCAGTCAATTCTAAGTAACGTAAATAAGTAGAGGTCGCAAGGATGTTCATTTGACGTCCTGCATCGTTGACATAATATTCACGATCAACTTTAGCACCTGTTGCTTCGAGTAATGTAGCAACAGTCATCCCGTAAGCTGCACCACGACCATGCCCCACATGCAGGCTAGACGTTGGGTTGGCAGAAACAAATTCAACTTGAATCTTTTTAGCTGCATTGGCTTGGGTTTTACCAAACAGATCTTTTTGTGCTTGAATTTGATCAAGTACAGCAAAGCGTTGGTCTGCATTGAGGAAGAAGTTGATAAAACCAGGTCCTGCAATTTCAGCTTTTGCTATATCTACCACTTCTGGGAGATTTTCTAAAATTTTCTCAGCAAGATCACGTGGTTTCATACCCGCAACTTTTGCACCCATCATGGCAATGTTTGATGCGAAATCACCGTGGCTTCGGTCCTTGGTTCGCGTTAAAACACTTGTGTTTTTCCAGTCAGATGGAAGAGTCCCTTCAGCTTGTAGGGATTGCACTGCATGATCAAGAGCTGCTTGTATGGCCGTATTCATAATCTATAGAGAAATAAATGTCGCAGAAAAACGCTAAATATAGCAAATTTTGAGCCTTTTAGGTGAATGCATTTGTATAGAATAAAACTTATTCAAGCAGAAAGATCGTAGTCTGAGATCTTTGATCTATTCTCGAGCTTTATATGATCAACTGACAGCCTAGATAGATCTTCTTTCAAAAAAGGATAACAAAAGATGTTCGTGAGCTTTTTGGATCAATTTGATCATCAGAAAATGAAAAAAGAGCAAATTATTCGATTGTTTAGTCAAGTCCAAGCGCAAGATCTTGAATTTTCAAATTCAGGCTATTTTGCACTGGATATTCCAAATCAAGGACAAATCATTCTGTTATTTTGGTTTGTTGACAGCAAGCACTTAATCTTGCGCTATGACAAAAATGTCCCTACCGCACAACAAGGCGAATCTTGGTTAACTTGTAATGAACAAATGAATTCGAAACTTTTTGATATTGGCGACGATACTTGGCTGCCTTTAAATGCAATCATTTCATTGGAGCTTGCTTTAAATAGCATAGCCATGTTCTACGATGAACCAATGCTTTTACCTAATGACACTAAGTGGCAAAATGTGTTGGATGTGATGTGGAATGATTGATTGTTTCGCTCAGCTGAAAAGCATAAAATTGCCGTGCATATTCAATTTTGAGTCCTCATGTCAAATATTCCTCCCACGATTATCGGAAATATTCCGAAACTCCCTGCAAAATTCGCTGCATGGATTATGCCTTTTTTCTTATCCTGTTTAATGAGTGGCATGGTGTCATTGATCAATATGTTCATCAATGTGGGTCTCGTGGATGGTTTTTTGGCAAAATGGTTTTCGGCATGGATGGTTTCGTGGGCCGTGGCATATCCAGTTGTATTGGTTGTTTTGCCGTTAGTGCGTCGACTCACAGCTGTGTTTGTGGATATGCCTAAATAATTCAGTAGGGTGCTTACATGCAACTAACAGGTTTACTCAGCAATTCAGCATGACCATTGTTAAAGCTGTATAGTTTAGAATTATTAAAAATCTTAATCACTTTAGCCTTACTGAGTGCGGTTTGAAAACTTGGCATTTTTTTCGCATTGACCAGATCAAAAGGGTTACCATAGTTTTTATTGTCGATTAAAAACTGAACTTGTCCTGCTTGAGGGTCATGTGCTTTGAGTAATTCCTTAGCATCTTTGTCTTCAATACTAAATCCAGATTTTTGCGAAGGAATTTTACAGTTCAGACGTAAATACAAAATATTGCCGTCAGTAGATTTGTTTTGTAGGGTATAAATCCCTTGTAAATCATTTTCAATATATACCCATTGTCCAGTGGGCATATTGAGTTTCATTTGTTCAAGCTTTTCTAATGTTGCTTTACTGACATCGACTACGCCTTGTTTATCAACTTCTGGAACTTTTGCTTCGCCTAGACCGACCAAGCTTTTCACTTTTTCAGTGGTTTTGGAAACACCAGAAGAAACTTTTTTGGCTGTTTGGCAACCTGTACAAAGTACTGCACTGCTTATAAGAAGTATAAAAATTTTTGAGTTCATTGTTATTGGTTTTGCTTCATTCAATTAAACACAACATAAATTGAAATGCGAAAAAAATCAATCGTAGCTCAGTGACACTGGAAATTGATAGATTTTAAAATTTGGATTAATTCTTTGTTATTGATATAAAAAACAATAGATTGTATTAAATATTTAAAGAGTTTGTAAAAAATGAGAATAATTTATCATTCTGTAAAATACTTTGAATATCACTATCACGTATCTAAATACCCATTTAGTGAAAAATAGGCTTAAGCTTGTATGCGACCAAAGTCGTAGCTTAGCAAAAGATAGAAGCAGAATGACTGCTTCAATGAGAATGGAAATGCCAACGGAAACCTTGAAAAAATATCCTCTATATATTCATTACGCAGGCAATGCCTTACTAGAACTGCCATTACTCAACAAAGGTTCAGCCTTCACAGAGGAAGAAAGAACCCAGTTTAACTTACATGGTTTGATTCCTCATGTGATTGAAAGTATCGAGGAACAAAGTCAACGTTCTTATCAGCAGTATTGTTCTTTCAGTGAAGCAATCAATAAGCATATTTATTTACGAAATATCCAAGACACCAATGAAACGCTTTTTTACCACCTGATTGAAAATCATTTGAGTGAAATGATGCCAATCATTTATACCCCAACGGTAGGTGAAGCTTGTCAACGTTTCTCAGATATTTATCGTCGTCATCGAGGGGTATTTATTTCTTACCCTGATCGTAAATATATTGATGAAATTATCCATAACGTCAATCGTAAGAATGTCAAAGTGATTGTGATTACAGACGGTGAACGTATTTTGGGTTTAGGTGACCAAGGTATCGGTGGTATGGGTATTCCAATCGGAAAATTATCACTTTATACCGCTTGTGGTGGTATTAGTCCGGCCTATACTTTGCCAATAACGATTGATGTAGGAACCAATAACCAGCAGTTACTCAATGATCCAATCTATATGGGATGGTCACAACCACGTGTCAGTGGTGACGAATACTATGAGTTTGTCGATGAAGTCATTGCTGCGGTAAAACGTCGTTGGCCAAAAGCTTTGATTCAGTTTGAAGATTTTGCACAAAAGAATGCGATGCCATTGTTGGAAAAATATCGTGATAAGATTTGCTGTTTTAATGATGATATTCAAGGCACAGCAGCAGTTTGTGTGGGGACACTGATTGCGGCAAGCCGTGCGGCAGGTAAACAACTGAAAGATCAGAAAGTTACGTTCTTGGGTGCAGGTTCAGCAGGTTGTGGTATTGCAGAACAGATCATTGCGCAAATGGTGGCTGAAGGTTTAACTGATGCTGAGGCGCGTGCACAAGTATTTATGGTCGATCGTTTTGGTCTAATCACTGAAAATCAGCCAAACCTACTTGATTTCCAACGTAAGCTGGCGCAAAAACCTGATGATGTTGCACATTGGGGCAATGCAGAAGAAATAATTTCTCTTCATGATGTTGTTAAAAATGCCAAACCGACTGTATTAATCGGTGTATCGGGTCAACCGGGCTTGTTTACAGAAGAAATCATTAAAACAATGGCTGAAAATTGTGAATATCCAATCGTATTGCCTTTATCGAACCCAACTTCACGTGTTGAAGCTGTGCCTGCTGATATTATCCAATGGACTGAAGGTAAAGCATTAATTGCAACAGGTAGCCCGTTTGCGCCAGTGAATTATCATGGTGAGACCTTTAATATTTCACAATGCAATAACTCTTATATTTTCCCAGGTATTGGTTTAGGTGTTGTGGCTGTTCAAGCAACTCGTGTGACAGACAATATGCTGATGGCATCAAGTTCCGCTTTGGCAGATTGCTCACCGAAGTTAAACGATATCCATGCGGACTTATTACCTGATCTAAACGAATTGCAGAAAGTATCTAAAATCATTGCATTTAAAGTTGCTCAAGCAGCAATGCAAGATGGTGTTGCAACTGTAATGAGTGATGAGCAATTACTCGAAAGTATTGAACAGAATTTCTGGAAACCTGCTTATCGTGATTATAAGCGCGTACCGTTCTAGAGTTTTTTGAATCGCTATAAGGAAGGAGCCATGTGCTCCTTTTTTGTAACGAATAAGATCATTACACGCCTGCTTGTTTCGATGTAAATATCTGTGCTTTTCTCATCTAATAAGAATAACTTCGAGTTTTTCAGTTACAAAAATAAAAATTTTAACAATTTGATTGTGTCTTTCTGTGAGTTTTTATTTACAATAAGCCAACATGTCATTGAATATCAATAACTAAAATGTTGAAAAATATTAATACCTTACTTGAAAGTTTTGGTTTAGGGTTGCAGACAAGGGCTATCCATGTCCAATTCTCAAATCAAGCCTTAAATGGCAGTGTATTCTTACAGTGCATTCAGGGGCAACAATATATTAATCAAGGATTGAAAGCAGAATTACTTTGCCTTTCAACCAATGCGCATATCGCTTTAAAACAATTTATAGGTTGTCAGGTTTCTGTTGACCAAGTCACTGACTTTGGTGAGCTTTACCGAACGACAGGAATCATTACTGGTGCAAGTCAAGGTCAAAGTGACGGTGCATTGAGTATTTATAAACTCACGCTTGAAGATGCGACGAGCCTTTGGCATAAACGCCGTAACAGTCGAGTGTTCATGAATAAAAGTATTTTGGAAATATCTGAAATTTTATTCAAGGAATGGCAAACTAAAAGTGCATTATTTGCTTCTAGTCTGAGTTTGGATAGCCGCGGTTTAAAAAAACAATATGATGTGCGTCCTTTTGTGATGCAATCAAACGAAACGGATTACGAGTTTTTAACCAGATTATGGCGCAGTGAAGGCATAAACTGGTTGGTTGATGAATCTGACCGTGTAGTTCCAGTTTCCGCTGTACAAATTCAGACCCAAAAATTAAGACTGATTGATGAAAATAGTCAATATGAGGCAATGCCTAGACGCAGTATTCGTTTTCATCGCAGTCATGCAACTGAACGATTTGATACCATTACCAGTTTGATCGCTCAACGATCAATCCAATCAACAGCTGTACAAGTGCAACGTTGGCAATCTGACAACCTTGCACAAGATCAGGGTGATAGTCAACTTAGCAATCATCAGCATAGTGAACAACAAGATAATGAGACTTTGAGTTTAGAACAAGCTTGGACCATTAGTCCAGCGTGGACCAGTGATCTCAAGGGTGAAGATCAAACCACAGCTTCTAGCTCCGCTCAAGTCGATAAACTTAATACACAGCTTTCTCAATATCAAGAATTACAAGCCAAATATTTTACCGCAATCAGTTCAGTACGAGATGCTCAGGTTGGCTATTGGTTTGAGCTGAGAGAACATCCAGAAATTGATCAGCATGAAGGTTCCGATCGCGAGTTCTTGATTCTCGGTAAAACGTTCTACAATCAGAATAATTTACCGAAAGAACTGCAAGATCAGCTTTCTAAATTGCTGAATTTAAATTACTGGAATCATTTAATTAAAGATCAACGTCAAGCCAATGAGCTATCTTTGGTACGACGTAGAATTCCTGTCGTTCCAGAATACAATCCATTAACTGATCGACCATCTGCATTCCCACAGCGCGCTAAAGTGGTAGGCCCGCAAGGCGAAACGATTTATGTCGATCAATGGGGGCGAATCAAAGTTCGATTCCTATTTACCCGCACTGATGATAATAGTCATGATGGTGGTGCAGGCTCCAATGATAACGATACCGACTCAGCATGGGTGGATGTTTTAACCTCATGGGCTGGAGAGGGCTATGGAACACGTTTTCATCCGAGGATTGGTGAAATCGTCGTGATTGATTTCTTTGATGGCAACGTAGATCGTCCTTTTGTGATGGGACGTTTACATGAAGCAGAACGCCATCAAACGATGTTTGACATCAAAGGACAACTTCCTGATACCAAGAAACTCAGTGGTATACGTTCATCTGAAGTGGGAGGAACAGGGTTTAACCAACTTCGTTTTGATGACACAACAGGTCAAATCAGCACACAGCTACAGAGTAGTCATGCAGCAACTCAACTGAACCTTGGGAACTTAAGCCATCCAAAAGATAAAGAAACCAGTAATGGGCGTGGCGAAGGTTTTGAGTTAAGAACCGATGCTTATGGAGCGATGCGTGCAGGCAAAGGGATGCTTATTACAACTTATGCCCAAGAAAATGCGATTGCAGACCATTTGGAAGCAGCACAAGCACAATCCTTGTTGAATCAAGGAGCTGAAAGCATGAAGGTACTGAGTGAGATCGCCGTTAAGCAACAAACCGATGCATTGAATGTTATCAATCGCTTGCCTAAGTTCATTCAATCACTTGAGTTAAAAAGTGCAGGACAGGCATTGAATACGACTCTAAATCTATTTAAAGAAGGGGTGAGTAATGATCCCTTGAATGCTTTAAAAGATTGTGGTGGGTTTATTAAAGACATTGGTGCTTTGGGTGGTAATGCAAAAGGCATTGTGGATGAATTTAATGAATATTTTTCTGATGCGAAAGAAGCGGTTGAAAACTTAAAAGAATTTATTGAAAACGTTGAAGAGCACGGTACAGACATCATTAAAGGTAAACTTGCGAGCTTAAAAGACGATATTAAATCGAATCCTTTTGAATCCATTAGTAATGTGAGTAAGGTTTTATCCAATGTCGAAATTAAAGACTTTGACATTATGAGTACTTGTGGAACATTCAATAAGGGGAACAAACTTGAAATTAAACCGTTGCAGGCTTTAGGGAGTTTGCAGGGCTTTATGGAGGGTTATACTCAAGGTCTGGAAGAAAGCAACGACAACGCCAAACAAGAACAAGGTAAGATTTTCCGTCAAGCATTGATGTTATTGGCTTCGCCAAATGGGATTGCATTAACCACACCAGAAGACATTATTCTTCAAGCTTCACAAGATATTGCTGAAAGTGCAAATGGTTCGATTAACATGAGCGCTCAGAAGAATATTGTTGGTCATGCGCAGGATAAAATTAGTTTGTTTGCCGCACAGAAAGGTTTAAGTGCGTATGCTGCAAAGGGTCCGATCAAAGTTCAGGCTCAGGACGATTTGATTGAAATTATTGCGAAGAAAGTGATTAAGCTGATTGCAACTGAAGACAAGATCGAGTTAACCAGTTCTAAAGAGATTGATCTAAAAGCTGGTGGTACTCAGTTGGTTGTTAATGGTAGTGGTGTTTTTATCAAGACGGGCGGGAAGTTTGAGGTGAAATCTGGACAACATTTGTTTACCAGTGGGGCAACAGTGAATGCGCAATTGCCAAAAATGCCTGAAAGTGGAATATTTAGTCGAAGATTTGATTTTGGCGATATTTTTAATTTAGAAGATTTGAAAGATGAAATTAGATTCAAAGTCATAAACAAAACAAAGAATACAGAATATATTGGGATATTGGATGAAATGGGCCGAACACCAAGAATATTTAGTGATTCGTCAGATAATGTTGAAATTCAATTTATTAGTAGTAATGAAGATGAAAGTATTATACCTACAAAGGAATTAGATGAAGATCTTTATAATCATGATACTGGGGATTTAGTAGATGATGGAATTCATAGCCAGCTTGAAGAAGCTTTAGACGATGAATATAAAGATGACTTAGAAGATGATTTTAATAAATTTGGAGTATAAGAGAGATGAAACGAAGCCTAATATTAGTATTGAGCACATTTATTTCAATCCAAGCTTTTGCTGAAGAAAATGCTTGTGAAAAAATTTGGGATATCTTCAAAAATAAGAATGAAAGTATCAAAACTAATAAAATTAAAGTCCCATGTAAACAAATTTGGGAAGATACCAATAAAGCAAAACTTGTAAAGACTATTGGCTTAAACCCAAAAGATGATCAATGGATGTCAACAGGAGAGTGCGAAGTAATTGAAGTTGATAAAAATAAATATCAAGTTTATTACGCATATTTGAAAAATGATCATAGTGATATAAGAATCATTAATGATGCCAGTGGAAATTACTTTTCATATTTTAGGAATTTAGGTCGTTATGATATGTTTGAAGATAAGTTTTCTCCAACAAAAAAATCAAATAAAAATGGTGTTGAGTTGAGTTGTCCAGGATTGGGTAATTTTGAGAAATTAAAACCTATTTTAAGCTCATATATCAATAATAAAAAAATTGATATTAAGAGATTTAGTTTTGAGGACTTAAATAAATGAAAAATGGTAAATCTATAAATCAAAAATCTTATCCATTAACCCGATATGGATTTATTTGTGCCGTTTCAAGAAAAGAATCTTCATCAGATTTAAGTCTACCTTTAACAGCATCTGTAAACATTGACGCAAGTAAAATAAAAAACTCTCTGGGTTATATTGGCTTTTTTCAGTTTGGTGAAGCGGCACTTATCGATCTTGGCTATTATAAGCATTGGGATAATAATTCTGATAAAACTAAAGCAAATGATTGGACTGGGGGTTGGGTTGGGCACAATGGCGTTAATTCTTTGTCAGATTTTTTGAAATCCCCTGCTAAGCAAATTCAGATCATTGGAGAATGGATAGATCTTCTTTGCAAACGATTAAGAAATAGAAGCTTTAATGAATATTATGGAAAAATTATAAATGGAATTGAAATTACTGAATCGGGCGCTATTGCAGGGGCTCATTTAGTTGGTGAAGGAGGGTTAGGTTCTTTTTTAGGTGTACCAGGTTTTAAGGGAAACTATAAAGAATCAGATGGGAATAAAGTTCATATTAGTAAATATATTGATATGTTCAACCATTATGACTTAGAAAGCTGTTGTAGCAGGAAAATATATATATCATTAAAAAATCAAATAGGGCAAATAGCAAAAAATAAAAAAGTAACTATTGAATCTGAATACAGTGGTAAGTTTAAACAATCTAAGTTTATTGTAAATGCAGAGTCAGATGAGCAAGGATTATTGCCTGTTATTATTAGACATCCAGGCAGTAAAATTGTCATTAAAGCAGATGGTAAGCAATCGACAGTTATCACACAGGCCCCTGATAAAAAGCAATCTATTGAGTTAAGTGTAAGTGAAGATATTAAAGTTCAATCTGTGTTGCAAAAACCTGCTGAACCAGAACTAAAACAAGAAAAAGTAGTCGTTGTTGAACAGAAAACAGGTGATTCTAAGAAAGATGAGGTGAAAACAGAGGCTTCTAAAGCTATAAAATTTGATATATCTATAATAGAAAGTGACACAAATAGAAAAATCACGAATATGAAGTTTTTTGTAAGATATAAAGGTAAAATCAAAGAACATACTTCTGATGGTTCAGGAATAAAAACTGGTCTGATTGCGGAAGAGGGTGAGAGTTTAGATATATTAGTAAATGGTAGTAAAGGTTATCAAAAATTAAAAACAATACCTATAACTAAAGGAATAGAAAATAGTTGTATATCAGTCCCATTAGGGCTTGTAAGCGTAAAATTGAAGATACATGATAGTAATGGTAAAGTTGTAAAAAATAATAAATTTTTTGTCTCATATAGAGGTAGAGAGATAGAAAAATCAACAGATTCTAATGGCTTTATTCAGTTAAAAATGTTAAATGCATTTGTGTATAAGTTGTTGCTTTCAAATAAAAAACCTGTTTTGATATTAAGAAATGATCCAAGTATTTCAGTAATCAATGTGAACTTAAATTCTGCTGCTACGATAATACAGATGCCTCCAGTGGCTTCAAATACTCCGAAGACAGTACCAGCAAAAACAGCACCAGCGAAAGAAACACCAGCTAAGAATGAAGAGAGCTTTGTTGATTATTTAATTGATTTTATTCCTTCACTCGGAAAATCAGAGGATGTCCATACAGAGAAAAATGGTAATCCATTAACAAAACAATATGGTAGTGATGTTTCATTCACTATAAAAACAATAAATAAAGGAACAGGAAAGGAAGAGAACCTTCCGTATTCTATAAATTACAATGGAGCAAAAAGAACGCACTATACAGGGCAAGATGGTGTTGGGTTAAAAAAACATAGAGGAGAGGATGGAAAGAAAATAGAAATTCTTGTAGATATAAATGGAAAAGATCAAATTCTCTATACCGCCACTCTAAAAAATCCTATGCCAGTCATTGAAATAAGAATAGATAAGCCAAAAGATGATGGGTCATATTTATTCCCGCTAAAAGCTCGAACAAATTCTTATAAAAAAGGCTTTGCTCGATTTGGTTCTAATCGAAGTGGGGGAAAACGAAAACATGCTGGATGTGATCTTTATGCTTCTGCCGGAACAGAAATTAGAGCAATGGCAGATGGTGTTGTAAAAAATGTTTACTACTTTTATGACAATACTGATGCCATTGAGATAGTCCATCAAAAGCATATCATTCGCTATGGCGAAGTCAAAAAAGGTAAGGCTTTAGTAAAAGCTGGAGATAAAGTTGTAAAAGGTCAGGTAATTGCTCATGTTGGTAGCTTAACAACAAAAGGTATTCCAAGTATGATGTTGCATTTGGAAATGTACTCAAATCCAAATAATAAAGGCACTTTAAGCGGAACAAGTGTATATAAACGGCGTTCGGATTTAATTGATCCAACACCATTTTTAGATAGCGCATCATTATGAGCATTCAGCCATGAAGAATATTTATATCCTAATTTTTATAAGTGCTTTAATTGCATGTAGCGATAAAAACCAAGATAAACCACAAAGTAGTTCAAACAACGAACCAAAAGTAATGCAAGCAGATGTGCATGAACAACAATCTTCAACTACAAATGACGTTTTACCTGTAAATGAATCAAAAGTAGTAGCAGATAATGTGGCTCTGACAAAAGATAGTGTTCAAACAAGTCAAATTTCTTGCTCGAATCAAAATATTACAGAATGGTATGGTTTTGATGAAGCTGTTGCTGAGCCGAAATGTAAAGTGGTCAAAAATTTTAAGCTGCAATCCTATAAGTGTGATGTCTCTAAAAATGCCTTTGGTGCTGATAAGGATGCTATTTTATTAGAAAACCAAGACCAGAGGATTTTTGTTTATTCAGATTCTAAGAGTTGCAATGAAATGTTAGAAATACGTAATTCTAACGCTCCATAAAATTGGTTTTTAAATATATTTTTTGATCTTGTAAGATAAAAGTTATGTATTTAGCACTAATAATATTTATGTTTTTTATTTCTAATGTAAGCAATTTTGAAGTATAAAAAAGCTGGCTTTGTTAGCTTTTTTATACTTCATTAGATTAAAAAACCTTAAAGATATCAAAATTTAATGGTAAGAGAAGTACCCTATTCATAGAGAATTTTGATTAAAATACTCAGATTGGTAAATTTATTATATTACTTAATAATGTATAATCCCTAACTAAAGAAAAACGATGAGAGTAGATATGTATTTTAGGAGGATATTTTTAATATTAGCTCTGTTGATACCAAGCCTTTTGCAGGCGAAAAATATTATTCTTTATGATGATTCTAATATTGGTATTTCTCAAGACTATAAAAATATTAATGGACTTGGTCAGTCTGTAAAAATAGATAAAGACTATGAAATTATTACTAAAGAAAATGCTTTGAATTTTGAAGATAATGGTGTTAATTCTTACAGAATTATTTTGAGAAAAGGAGATATTTCATATACTTTAGATAAAAACAAAATATATGGTTTGAATAGATACATTATTTCACCTTACTTTTCTGATGAAAATTTTATCGGTTTTGTAGAGTATACGGAAAATATTTTAAGAGGGGATTTTCATATTATAAAGAAATTTTATATTTTCAATAAGAAAGCAAAAGAAATTGCTGTTGTTAAAATAAATGACACAAATGTGTCTCGTAATAAAAATTGTCAGTACGATTATAATTCTCTTGATCAAAATTATATAAAGAAAATTATTTTAGATGATTCTTTAAATACGTATAATGTAGATTCCATATATGAGCAGAATAATCCTACTATTTGGGCGGTTTTATCAAAAGAATTTAAGCCAGGACATAAAATTAACAATGGATTTAGATTCAAGCTAATGAAAAATAATAAAATTAAATGTGAGGATTTAAAGGGTTCAATTCTTGAATGTAATGAAGGTTTTATGCAAATTCAACAAATAAAGTGAGAATTTTAAAATCGCAGTCTAATTTTTAGACTGCGATTTTTAATAAAATATGAAACTAATGAATTGAGAGTTTATGAATTTAAGATTTATGTTTTTGTATCGATTTTTTATTAAGATATTCAGATTTTTAATACATTATTTTTAAACTCTTTAATTAATCAACTTCATATTAAAGGTTTTTATCGGTCATTCATAATTTATATTCGTTTATTGTAAAAATAAGCACTATGAATAGGTGTTATATTATGAAAGTACAGCTAATCATGAAAATCCAGATTCTACGAAAAAAGTTAAGCAAATTCTAGAAAAAACCTATCAATATCATCAACAGCAAAAAAAGTGAGATGGCGAGTGAAAAAACAGTTTTGTATATTAGTATTTTTAAGTTTAATTGGTATTACAGGTTGTAGTGCAAAATCAGTTGGAAAGGATGCGGTATTAAAAGTTGAACCTTGTGGTTTCGATTATGATATAGGTAATTATTATTGCAAAGCGGATAAATTAGACTTATATAAGAAAAATGTTGGAAATAAAGTGGATTTCAATAAGAATTATACGATAATTAAAATCAATGATGGAAAGTATTATCGAATAGTTGCACTTAATCAGAAGGATTTAAAGGTCTACCCTTTAAAGTATCAAATAGATTATAAGTCTAAATTTGATTATTCGGTGAATAATGATAGCTTGTGTGTTACAGGCGATTTTTATGCATATAGAGATGATTACAGTAATTCAAAGTTATGTTTCAAGATGATAAATGGAAGTTTTGTAAAAAGAAATATTTCTGAAAATTTATCCAAAATTAATAAAGAAAGCAACTTAAAAAAGATATTAATTCCTAATGCCTCAAGTTACTTTTCAAAGTGTTTAAGAAGTAATTCTCAAAGCAAGTGTGAGAAGTTAAGTGATTTGGAAAATCATGTATATAGTTTGAAAGATGTGAAAAATAGATCACCAGAAATTTATGCGATTTTAAGCCAAAATAAAATTAATAATTTAAATTTAGATGGAGTTAAATTTATCCCTGAAATCGGAAGTTCACAGTTTATGATTGGTGAAAAATATCATGACACAGATGATGGATCGACGGCTTATTTCTATTTGATTAAAATAAAGCCAAAGATTGAAGTTTATAATCTTGGAGAAAGCTATGCGATCGATAGTAAATATAACTTAAGCTATAAAGGCTCTGAGGGGAATAATAAAAATATAAAATTAAATTAATTTTATGGTTGGGCTTCGAAATAAACAAGCAGCTTTATAAAGCTGCTTGTTTATAAGTTTTTATCAATCTTCCAAAATTTCTTCCAGCACTTCTTCATTCGGTGCAAAGAAATAAGCGCCATCCATAGGGGTTACAAAGTGCAATAAACGGTCATGAATCCCATCACCTTGCAGACCAAACATATTGACTAACATCCGATCAATACGGGTTAAATCTTTGGTATAAGCAATGAAGAATAAGCCTTGTTCACCTTGCCCATCGCCATAAGGAAGAGAGTGGCGCAGAATTTCTAACTCTTCACCTTCATTGTCTTCGATAACAACACGCGCAATATGTGCATTTTCAGGTTTGTGTTCATCGTCCATCTCAATACTTTCTAATTTAGAACGACCAATCACATTTTCCTGTGCATCTACTTTTAAACGTTTCCATTTTTCAAGCTCATGGACATAACGCTGTGCAAAAATAAAAGATCCATCTTCAAAAATACCTGAATCTTCACCCAATAAAGCGGTTTCTGCACGATCATCTGGAAATTGAGGGTTTTCGGTACCATCAATAAATCCCGTTAGATCACGACCATCGAGATAACGGAAACATACACGCTCGTCTAAAACTTCAACTTGATCTTGGATACCATCAAAAAAGGATTGGCTCAGTGCAAAACAAATGTCAGTACGAGCAGAAGCAATATGAATCAGAACATCCGCAGGAACAACGGGCATTTCAAATGCGCCCTGAATCGGTTCTAACTGTTTAAAACCGTCAGGCGAAGTATGATAAAGCTTTGTCCAAAGTTCTGGACCAAAAGCGATTGAGGTTTTAATCTCAGCTTCAGGATGTTGAGTGATTAGGCGGTCACGTGTGCTCAATAAGGCATTGAGACGCTTTTTTAAGCCATCAATAGACAGATTTTTTAAATTTAAAACGATGAAACGCGCATGGTCAGAGGGTAACGGTAAAATTACAGATTGGGCTGTCATATCGTGATGGCTCCTCAATTTTTATTTATCAATCTGCTTATTGTGCATGAACTGGCAACAGCTGGATAGTAAAGTCTTATACTTTTTACCAATTAAATTAATCGAAATGTGTTGTTTTAAAACCGCTATAATGCCTTGTTCAAAATATTTTATTTTTTGTTATGTCCTATCAAGTTTGGTTTGCCTATATGTTGGCCTGTTGGGTGATTAGTATCTCTCCAGGTGCAGGCGCTATTGCATCAATGTCGAGTGGTTTGAACTATGGTTTCCGCCACGGTTATTGGAATGCAATAGGGCTGCAACTGGCACTGTTGGTTCAAATCGCAATAGTTGCTGCGGGGGTAGGTGTATTATTTGCGACTACACCGATGGCTTTTCTTGCTGTGAAATGGTTTGGAGTTTGCTATTTACTGTACTTAGCCTATATGCAATGGACTGCTCAGACACAGTCTATAGATATCCCAACTGAACAACCCAACAAATCAATTCCCAAGTTGATTCTGTATGGCTTCGTGGTCAATATCAGTAATCCTAAAGCAATCGTATTTTTACTTGCAGTATTACCGCAATTTTTAGATCTTTCTAAACCACAATGGATTCAATATCTAATCATGGCCATCACCATGATCAGCGTTGATTTAATTGTAATGGCTGGCTATACCGGGTTAGCAGCCAAAGTCTTAAGATTGCTTAAATCTCCCAAACAGCAAAAGTATATGAATCGTACTTTCGCAGTGTTATTTAGTTGTGCTGCTGGCTTGTTGAGTTTAGTACATCAATGAAAGCGTCATGGTTTGCGTTATTGAACGATTAAAAATAAATCCAATAGAACATCTGTTATGCCGAGGGTCGCTTGAATTATTTAGAATTTTACCTGTATGCCATTAGTGTAATTATTATGATTGCAACACCAGGGCCAGTCATGATTTTGGTGGCAAGTGCGGGTTTAAAAGGGGGTTATCGCAAATCATTACAAACCATCGTAGGAACAAACCTCGCTTCTTTGGTATTGATTGCGATTTCCATTTTAATTCTGAAAGGCATGCTGAGTGTAAATGAAACACTTTTTCTGATCATCAAAATTCTTGGATGTCTTTATATTGCTTATTTGGGTTATGGCATTCTCAAAGAGGTGTGGTTTCAGCAAGACCAGCAGTTAACTACTGTACTTTCGCCAGTAGAGGGTGGTTTAACAAAAGGTTTCCTAGTTGGTATTTCAAACCCCAAAGATATTATTTTTTTCTCTTCGTTTTTTCCACAATTTATTCATGTTCATTCAGATCTGAATGTGAGTTTAGTCTTCCTTGTGATCACATGGATTATCTTGGATTTCCTCACCTTATCTATGGTTTATTTGTCTTTTAATCGATTGTCTAAAAGTCGAATTTATCCCAAAATATTAGGGCTTTGTGGTTTAATTTTGGTCACGATTGCTGTTTATGGATTATCTATTTCAGCCTATAGCTTATTCAGCATTTAATATCCAATAAACCCTATAAGTGGTGCTAGGGTTTAGTTGAGACTATGCTTTTTTGACTTTCATGGTGCAAAAGATCAGCGTAAATAATAATGACATGGTCAAAACAATGCTTAAGCCTGTTGAAATATTTAATGCTGCACTAGACCATAAGCCTACAGTGACACCAATTTGTGCAATCACAAAAGCACCGATTACCATTTGTTTAGGTGAGTGTGAAATTAAACGAGCAGCTAAGGCTGGAATAACAAGAAGGGCGCCCATCAGCAACGAACCGACCGCACGTAAAGCCAGTACTGTGAATAAGGCCAATAACAACATAAAAATTAAACGTTGCCATTTGGCATTTACACCTTCACTGACTGCAATATCAGGATCAATTGCAATTTGAATTTGCGCTTGCCAGTGATAATACAAAATTGCCAAAGCGCCAAGAATAACAGCAGCAAAAACAGCTAAGTCAGACCATTCAATCGTCAGTAAGTCACCGAATAAATAGCTCAAGAGTTCTGGACGTAAGGCAGGTAAGTGCTGGATCAGCAATAAACCAGAACAGAGTAGGGTGGCTGCGCACAGAGCGAGTAAAGCGTCATTAGGCAGGCGAGGGTCGTGTAGAACCCAGAGCACAGCAACCAAAAGTACAGCGGTAAAAGTAACACCAACCCAGAGCGGTAAACTTAACACTGCTGCCAAAGCCACACCCAGCAAAGTACCATGAGCCATGGTATCTGCAAAGAATGACATTCTGCGCCATAACATCAAACAACCCAGTGGTGCAGTTAGAAACACCAACAGTGTCCCCATGATCCAAGCAGGTAAGAGTAATTCTAACCATTCCATCATGGTTTAAGCTTCCGGTTCAGGGTGAATATGAGGATGTGAACCATGTTCACAAGTTTTGGCAGAGTCACCATGTGCACAATGATCATGGTGATGTTGATAAAAGGCATGTTGCTTGCCAAAGGTGTCACCAAATAAAGCCTGATACTCAGGATGTTGCTGAATACTGTCTGGTAAGCCACTGCAACAAATATGCTTGTTTAAGCAGATAACACGTTGTGTCCCTTGCATCACCCATTGTAAGTCATGCGAAACAATTAATATGGCGCATCCATAACGCTCAGGTAAACTACGAACATAGCCATACAATTCTGCTTCAGATTGGATGTCTAAACCTTGCATAGGCTCATCTAAGACTAAAATGTCAGGTTGGCGTAATAATGCCCGTGCTAATAAAACACGTTGCCGTTCGCCTCCAGATAATTGTTGAACTTTAGATTGTTCAAGTCTGGCAATACCAGTATCACGGATGATTTCTGCTTTAATTGCTTGATCACATTTTTCCAGATCGAGCAGATCTTTCACTCTCAATGGTAGACTGTGAGAAGGGTTGAATTTTTGGGGGACGTAGGCCAGTTTTAATTTTTGTGGGCTAAGCACTTTACCTGAGTTGGGTTTTAAAATTCCCAACAGTACTTTGATCAGTGTCGATTTTCCTGCGCCATTGGGACCAATGAGCGTGACAATTTCTTTCTCTTGTATCGAAAAATCTACATTTTTTAAAATGTCACGGTCATCAATTTTGACATTGATCTGCTGTAGCTGAACAAGGGGTGTGTTCACGCTTTGCTGGAGCACTGCTGACATATTCCTGAAATCTCAATAATACTATGATGTGCTTTAAACTGATCCGACTTAGCCAAATGGTTCAATTGTTCAAGTAAGCCTTTTGCTGATGCTTCTTTTACAGTATGACATTCAGTACAGATCAGAAATGCGGCTTGATGTCCTTCACGTGGATGGCAGCAAGGAATATAGGCATTGATAGATGTCAAACGGTGAATAAAACCTTTTTCCAAAAGAAAGTCGAGTGTTCTATACACAGTCGGAGGCGCTGCTGGTCGTTCTGCAGCACCTTTCATTTTGGCTAAAAGATCATAAGCGCCTACAGGACCTGTTGCATTCAAAATCAGTTCCAACACTTCTTTACGTAAAGGTGTAAGACGTGCGCCTGAGGTTGCACAAAGGTTTTCTGCTTCTGATAAACGCTCTTGTACATTGAGATGATCGTGTACACCATGCAAAGTATCATGGTGTTCGTGTGAACATAAGCTCATATCAGACCTCAAAACTTCTTATTTGAATGAAGAGAATCATAAATATTAACATGAAGCTCTATCAACTTACGAATAGCGTAGGCATTTTTTAACTTTTGTTATACTATAACATAAATCTTTTTTGGTAATACACTCCCATGAATCGCATGATCGCCTTTTGCTTATGTGCATTATTTGCTAGTGTCACTTGGGCTCAAGCGCCTTTAGTGGTATCAACACATCCTATTTATCTGATTGCAAAAGAAATTACTCAAGGTGTGGAAGAGCCGATTTTGCTGTTAGGGAATCAGACAGGGCATGATGTACAGCTGACCCCAGATAATCGAAAGACGATTATGGATGCTTCATTGGTGGTTTGGTTAGGAAAAGAGCATGAAGCACCTTTGGAAAAAGTCCTTGGGGGCAATGCTAAAGCCATCTCAATTCTTAACTCAGGGATTATTCAAGCACTTCCCTTGAGAAGCCCTAAAGGCGTAGCGCTCAAAGACATGATAGATACCCATGTTTGGTTGGATCCGAATAATGCGGTACGAATAGGTTTCTTTATTGCAGCACTACGTTCACAACAGCATCCAGAAAATAAAGTCCTTTACTGGAACAATGCGAAAAAGTTTGCCAATGAAATGTTGCAAGCCTCACAAAAAATTACCTCCGCAGGTGCTGCTCGTCCTTACTGGGCATATCATGATGCTTATCAATACTTAGAACGTTCGCTCAATTTAAAATTTGCAGGTGCGATGACAGATGATCCGCATGTAGCACCAACTGTTACACAAATCAAGTTTTTAAACGATACTCGCCCTTACAAAAAAATGTGCTTGCTTGCTGAGGGCAGCGCAAGCCCAAGTCAGTATCGAAAATTAGGTGAAATTTCATTTCAATCTGTTGATGAGACTTTGGCAAAACAACAAGATTTTGTGGTTGCATGGCAAACTTTGGCACAACAGACACAAGCATGCGTACTTAATGCACGAAAATGATGCAAAAAATAATCAACAATTGCTCATATGAAAAGCAGGCTGTATGTCGAAAAAAACACGACTAAGGTCGGGAAAAGATTGCATGTTCAGGGGTGTAACTCTATAATGCCTGCGATTAAAAACGATCATCAGCTAAACTTGACAAGCATTTATGCTGTGAGTGGATAAAAAATGAGCCAAACTAGTCGCTTGATTGACCGACGATTAGCAAAAGCTTTGGTCTATTTACAAGCATTAATGATACCTGTTTCAGCCTTGGTAGCGTGGGTCTTGAAAG
This sequence comes from Acinetobacter bereziniae, assembly GCA_009912575.1. Lineage (GTDB taxonomy): Bacteria > Pseudomonadota > Gammaproteobacteria > Pseudomonadales > Moraxellaceae > Acinetobacter > Acinetobacter bereziniae_A. The sequence continues at coordinate 14,403 of WNDP01000023.1, read as the reverse complement.
ACTCGACTGCGGCTTTAAGTGCAGCTTTAGGTGCACTGTTATGTTGGCTTGCCAGTTGTTATTTTTCTTGGCAGTCGTTTCGAGCCGCAGGTGCACGTGCTTCAAAACAGGTTCTTTCGAACATGTATAGAGGCTTGATGGGCAAATTTGCAATTGTGATCGTTGGTTTCATTTTAATTTTAAGCAATGTTAAACCGTTATCCCCGGTAGCATTGTTTTGTGGTTTTATTCTCGTTCAGGCGATGTCGTGGGTTGCTCCTTTTTGGGTAGCACGACAACAAAAACGAGTATAAGCGCAGCAGAAATTGAAAATTTTTTTGGGGATTAACGAGATATCATGCAGCACGCGATATTCGTTAACCCTATTTATTATTTGACATTGACCAGGTGTGATTTATGGCTGCTGAAGAACATGCCCTGACTTCGACCGAGTATTATATCAAGCATCACTTGACCAACATGACCTATGGCAAAATGCCAGATGGTACTTGGAAATTGGCTGAGAATGGTGAAGAAGCTCAACAGATGGGGTTCACTGCTATTCACTTGGATTCAATGGGTTGGTCAATTGGCCTTGGTTTGATTTTCTGTTTGATATTCTGGTGTGTGGCGAAAGCTGCAAACTCTGTTCCTACCAAGTTCCAGTCTGCAATCGAAATGATTATCGAGTTTGTTGACTCAAGTGTTCGTGATACGTTTCATGGTAAATCACGTTTAATTGCACCTTTAGCCTTGACCATTTTCGTGTGGATTTTCCTCATGAATGCGATGGACTTAATTCCTGTTGACTGGATTCCTTATCTAGCGCAACAAATTGGTGCAAGTGTATTTGGTATGGATCCTCACCACGTATACTTCAAGATTGTTCCATCTACAGATCCTAACATTACCCTAGGTATGTCATTGTCTGTATTTGCGTTGATCTTGTTCTATAGTATCCGTGAAAAAGGCATCGGCGGTTTCGTTGGTGAATTAGCACTTAACCCATTTAATCCAAGTAACCCAGTTGCAAAAGCGTTATTGATTCCAGTGAACTTAATTCTAGAATTGGTAACATTCCTTGCACGTCCAATTTCATTGGCGCTCCGACTATTCGGTAACATGTATGCGGGTGAGTTGATCTTCATCTTGATCGCATTGTTACCTTTCTGGATCCAATGGGCGTTGTCTGTGCCTTGGGCTATCTTCCACATTCTTGTTATTACGTTGCAAGCCTTCATTTTCATGATGCTAACAATCGTATACTTGAGCATGGCAAGCGAAAAACATTAATGGTATTGCCTAACTGTCATCAGGTGGTTAGGTATAATTTTTTTTAATTTAATTTGGTATAAACCTAACCTCTGAGGAATTATCATGGAACTCACTTTAGGTCTAGTTGCAATTGCATCTGCTATCTTGATCGCTTTTGGTGCTTTAGGTACTGCGATTGGTTTTGGTCTTTTAGGCGGTCGCTTCCTTGAAGCTGTAGCTCGTCAACCAGAATTGGCTCCACAACTTCAAACTCGTATGTTCTTAATCGCGGGTCTTCTTGATGCTGTGCCTATGATCGGTGTTGGTATTGGCTTGTTCTTCATCTTCGCTAATCCATTTGTAGGTTAATCAGCTTAATTCCGAAATTCACTATTTGAGGAATTTGCAATGAATATCAACCTCACATTGTTTGGCCAAGCGATTGCATTTGCGATATTTGTCGCATTCTGCATGAAGTTTGTATGGCCACCACTAATCAATGCGATTAGTGAGCGTCAGCGTAAAATCGCTGATGGCTTAAACGCTGCGGAGAAAGCGAAAGCTGATCTTGCTGATGCGCAAGCACAAGTTAAGCAAGAAATTGATGCGGCGAAAGCACAAGCGGCTCAATTAATTGAACAAGCGAACCGTCGTGCGGCACAATTGGTCGAAGAAGCGCGTACTCAAGCATCTGCTGAAGGTGAGCGTATTCGTCAACAAGCGAAAGATGCTGTTGACCAAGACATCAATTCTGCTCGTGAAGAATTACGTCAACAAGTTGCTGCTCTTGCAGTTGCTGGTGCAGAGAAAATTCTGAACCAACAAGTTGACGCAGAAGCTCATAATGCCATGCTGAATCAGCTGGCTGCTAAACTTTAAGAGAGGCGAATATGGCTGAATTCTTGACGTTGGCACGCCCATACGCTAAAGCAGCATTTGCTTATGCATCTGAGCAAAATGCAACTGACGCTTGGTCAAATGCATTACAACTGCTCAGTGCTGCGGTGCAAGATGAAGCATTTTCCGCTTATTTAAATCGCCCTGAGTTGACACCTGCTGAGCAGGTTGATCTTTTTGCGAAAGTTTTAGGTAATGAACAAACTGAAGCTGTGTCAAACTTTTTGACACTTCTTGCAGACAATGACCGTTTAGCATTGTTACCTGAAATCGACACAGAATTTGAACAACTCAAATCGCAAAATAACAACACTGTAGATGTTGTGATTGAGTCAGCTTTTCCGCTGGACTCAGTACAAGAACAGAAGCTGGCTCATGCGTTGGAAAAACGTTTGAACAGCGCTGTGAAAGTTACAGTTGAAGTAAATCCAGCATTGATTGCTGGTGTTGTTATTCGTGCAGGCGACCAAGTGATAGATGATTCTGCGCTTAGCAAGCTTGAAAAAATGCGGACTCGTCTTCTAGCGTAATTGTTAAAATAACTGCGTAAAGAAGACTGAACTTTAAAAAGATTGAGGTATAGCGCAATGCAACAACTGAATCCATCCGAGATCAGTGCGCTCATTAAACAGCGTATCGGCGATCTGGACACCAGCGCGACCGCTAAGAACGAAGGGACCATTGTTATGGTTTCCGACGGTATTGTGCGTATTCACGGCCTTGCTGATGCAATGTACGGTGAAATGATCGAATTCGACGGCGGCTTATTTGGTATGGCACTGAACCTAGAACAGGATTCAGTGGGTGCCGTTGTCTTAGGTAACTACTTAAGCCTTCAAGAAGGTCAAAAAGCTCGTTGCACAGGTCGTGTATTAAAAGTTCCGGTTGGTCCAGAACTTTTAGGCCGTGTAGTAGATGCTTTGGGTAACCCGATTGATGGTAAAGGCCCTATTGATGCAAAACTTACTGATGCTGTTGAAAAAGTAGCACCAGGTGTAATTTGGCGTCAATCAGTGGATCAACCTGTACAAACTGGTTATAAATCAGTAGATACAATGATCCCTGTTGGTCGTGGTCAGCGTGAGTTGATCATCGGTGACCGTCAAACTGGTAAAACAGCAATGGCGATCGATGCGATCATTGCTCAAAAACAGTCAGGCATTAAATGTGTATACGTTGCGATTGGTCAAAAACAATCAACAATTGCAAACGTAGTACGTAAGCTTGAAGAAACTGGCGCTATGGCGTACACCACTGTTGTAGCAGCAGCTGCTGCTGATCCTGCAGCGATGCAGTATCTAGCACCTTATGCTGGTTGTACAATGGGCGAGTACTTCCGTGACCGCGGTGAAGACGCGCTTATCATTTATGATGACTTGTCTAAGCAAGCTGTTGCTTACCGTCAAATTTCATTGCTTCTTCGTCGTCCACCAGGTCGTGAAGCTTACCCAGGTGACGTGTTCTATCTTCATTCACGTCTACTTGAACGTGCTTCTCGTGTATCTGCTGACTATGTTGAGAAATTCACTAATGGTGAAGTTAAAGGCCAAACTGGTTCATTAACTGCATTGCCAATTATTGAAACTCAAGCGGGTGATGTATCTGCATTCGTACCAACAAACGTAATTTCGATTACGGATGGTCAGATCTTCTTAGAAACATCATTATTCAACGCAGGTATTCGTCCTGCTGTGAACGCGGGTATCTCTGTATCGCGTGTTGGTGGTTCTGCTCAGACTAAGATCATCAAGAAATTGTCAGGTGGTATCCGTACTGCTCTTGCACAATACCGTGAATTGGCTGCGTTTGCTCAGTTCGCTTCTGACCTTGACGAAGCAACTCGTAAGCAACTTGAACATGGTCAACGTGTAACTGAATTAATGAAGCAAAAACAATATGCTCCATATTCAATTGCTGACCAAGCAGTTTCAATTTATGCATCTAACGAAGGCTATATGGCTGACGTTGAAGTGAAGAAAATCGTAGACTTTGATACTGCGTTAATCTCTTACTTCCGTTCAGAGCATGCTGCGTTAATGCAAAACATCGATGCAACTGGTAACTACGACAAAGACATCGAAGCTGCAATTAAAGCAGGTATTGAAAGCTTTAAAGCGACTCAAACTTACTAAGATTCAACGATGTTGAATCTAGTTATGGTTTGGTTCACGGATCAACCTTCGGAAGCTCGAAAGGGCTTTCGAATACTAGGTTAAGCGTATGGCAAATTTAAAAGAAATTCGCGCCAAAGTAGCTAGTATCAAAAGCACGCAGAAAATTACTCGCGCGATGCAAATGGTAGCAGCTTCTAAGATGCGTCGTGCGCAAGAGCGCATGGCTCAGGGCCGTCCGTATGCCGAAAATATGCACCGTGTAATTGCTCATTTGGTACAAGCGAATCCTGAATACAAACATCGTTATATGGTTGAACGCCCAGTAAAACGCGTTGGCTATATCATTGTTTCTTCAGATCGTGGCCTTGCTGGTGGTTTGAACATTAACTTGTTCAAAAAAGTGGTTAAACACGTCCAACAGCAACAAGAGCAGTCAATTGAAGTTCAATTTGCTTTGATTGGTCAAAAAGCGGTTTCGTTTTTTAAAAACTACGGCGGTAAAGTACTTGGAGCAACTACAAACGTAGGTGATGCACCAAGTCTTGAACAGTTAACTGGTTCTGTACAGGTGATGTTAGATGCATTCGATAAAGGCGAATTAGATCGTATTTATCTTGTGTCAAACGGCTTTGTCAATGCCATGACTCAAAACCAAAAAATCGAACAACTCGTTCCTTTGGCTGCGGCTGATACGAACGAAGATCTTAACCGTCAATATGGTTGGGATTACCGCTATGAACCAGAAGCTGAAGAGCTATTAAATGGTTTATTGGTTCGTTACATTGAGTCTATGGTTTATCAAGGCGTGATTGAAAACATCGCATGTGAGCAATCTGCACGTATGGTTGCAATGAAAGCTGCAACTGACAATGCGGGTGATCTTATCAAGAGCCTACAACTCATTTATAACAAGCTGCGTCAAGCCGCGATTACTCAGGAAATTTCTGAGATCGTTGGTGGTGCCGCTGCCGTTTAACATTATTTTGAATTGAGGAGACAGCAATGAGTAGCGGTCGTATCATTCAGATCATCGGCGCGGTTATCGACGTCGAGTTTGAACGCAACAGCGTTCCTAAGATCTATGACGCTCTCCAAGTTGACGGTACTGAAACTACTTTAGAAGTTCAGCAACAACTTGGTGATGGTGTAGTTCGTACCATCGCAGTGGGATCTACTGAAGGTCTTAAACGTGGTCTAAACGTTTCTAATACTGGTGCACCGATTTCTGTACCTGTAGGTACTGCATGTTTAGGTCGTATCATGGACGTTCTTGGTCGCCCAATCGACGAAGCTGGCCCTGTAGCGACTGAAGCGCGTTTACCGATTCACCGCCAAGCACCTTCTTATGCTGAACAAGCTGCTTCTACTGACCTTTTAGAAACTGGTATTAAAGTCATCGACTTACTTTGTCCGTTTGCTAAAGGTGGTAAAGTTGGTTTATTCGGTGGTGCCGGTGTTGGTAAAACTGTAAACATGATGGAATTGATCAACAACATCGCGAAAGCACACTCAGGTTTATCTGTGTTTGCTGGTGTTGGTGAGCGTACTCGTGAAGGTAATGACTTCTATCACGAGATGAAAGATTCTAACGTTCTTGACAAAGTAGCAATGGTCTACGGTCAGATGAATGAGCCACCAGGTAACCGTTTACGCGTAGCGTTAACTGGTTTGACGATGGCGGAATACTTCCGTGATGAGAAAGATGAAAACGGTAAAGGCCGTGACGTATTGTTGTTCGTTGACAACATTTACCGTTACACATTGGCTGGTACTGAAGTATCTGCTCTTTTAGGTCGTATGCCATCTGCAGTAGGTTACCAACCGACGCTTGCAGAAGAGATGGGTGTTCTTCAAGAACGTATTACATCGACTAAGTCTGGTTCAATTACATCTATCCAAGCGGTATATGTACCTGCCGATGACTTAACAGATCCATCGCCTGCAACTACATTTGCTCACTTAGACGCAACTGTAGTATTGAGCCGTGATATCGCATCTTCTGGTATTTATCCGGCGATCGATCCACTTGACTCTACTTCACGTCAGTTAGATCCACTCGTTGTTGGTGCTGAGCATTATGAAATTGCACGTTCTGTACAGAACGTATTGCAACGTTATAAAGAGCTTAAAGACATCATCGCGATTTTGGGTATGGATGAGTTAGCAGAAGAAGATAAGTTGATTGTTTACCGTGCGCGCAAAATCCAACGTTTCTTCTCTCAACCGTTCCACGTAGCTGAAGTGTTTACTGGTGCTCCTGGTAAACTTGTACCACTTAAAGAAACAATTCGTGGCTTTAAAGGTCTTCTAGCTGGTGAATACGATCACATCCCAGAACAAGCGTTCTACATGGTTGGTGGTATTGACGAAGTGATCGCTAAAGCCGAGAAGCTTTAATTAGCAACTCTAATTTAGGAGATTCACATGTCGACTATGCAATGTGATGTTGTAAGTGTTAAAGAGTCTTTGTACTCAGGCACTGTGACAATGCTTATCGCAAAAGGTGCTGGCGGTGAATTGGGTATTATGCCTGGTCACGCTCCGTTAGTCACTTTACTCAAGCCGGGCGCAATTCGTGTTCTGCTTGAAAACGGTACAGAAGAGTTAATCTATGTATCTGGTGGTGTTCTAGAAGTTCAACCGCATGTTGTTACTGTTCTTGCAGATACTGCAGTTCGTGCTGACAACTTAGATGAAGCTGCAATTCTTGAAGCACGTAAAAATGCTGAGCAATTGCTTGCAAATCAAAAGAGCGATTTGGACTCTGCTGCTGCTTTGGCTGCACTTGCAGAAACTGCTGCTCAGTTGGAAACCATCCGCAAAATCAAAAACCGCGCTCAATAAGACGCAGTTGGCGATTAAAGAACCACCCGAGAGGGTGGTTTTTTTACGCTATTGCAAAACAAATGGGTTTACGAAAACTTGGGCTTTAGCGGTGAATATGCATTGAGTTTAACAATATCCAATTTATTTACACATGAGTGGTACAAACAAGGAGCTATATAAGGCTTACTCGAATAAATATATTCTAAAATGTTTGTTTTTGATTCAATAAAAATTGCTGTTGTATAAATTGACTATAATCATCACCTAAAGGTAATTCATAATCTTTAAAAATTTGCCGACGCATTGATACTGTCGGTTGTTTTGTTTTTGGATTAAAACCAGTTTTTTCAATTTCTATCCAATATAAACCTGTACCACGCTTTTGCCATGACGGTAATTCATTGAAGTTAATTTCACGGCTAAAGAGTAAATCATGCTTTTCTTGACGATTTAAGCCCTTAACTTCATTGGTCGCTTTTTTAACTGTATTACCTTCTTTGCGTAACATCCAATAGCAATGTGCATTGAGTGCGTTGCGATGAGCATCTTCATGGCGCCAACGAAAATAATCTTCAGTAATTTTTGCATTGGGTAGTATACAAATTCGAGTGTCAAAAGTTGCCATAGCACCATGTAAGACGCTGAACTTTGCACTGGCTTCTGCGGCGAGGATAGAAATGATTTTCCGTGTTTTACGATTAAAGCTGTCATCTTTGAAATGAAACAATAAGGAGATTTCATCACTTTGTGTATAACCATAAATGATGTTGAAACCACACTGCATTAAATGAGCTGTTGTTTCGACCATCAGGTCTCGAAAGCGGATGTCAAAAGGCGCTTCAAATCGCCAAACTTCTTTAGTGAGTTTAGTAAAGCCACGCCCATCCAAGCGAACCACAATATACTGTTCAGGTGGAACACAAAAGTCGTATGCTGTTTCAAACACTCGTAATGTACGATCTAAATCATCAAATCTCATGGTTATACTGCTATTCAAATCTCATGCTAAAGTTATATTTCATCACTGATTAGTTTTAGCATAATCTGAACAATAAAAATGGAATTTTAGTAAATGATGCAACTTATTGACCAACAAGCACACTTTTGGGAACTCTACCAAGCTCAAGACCAATATTATCTCAGTATCGCTGTCGATATGAGTTCGGTTGTATCTTGCTGGGATATCGCACTGAATGAGAAGGATATTGCTCAATATCAGCATAAAGGACGGATTGCGATCGAAGATTTGGCAAACTCAATTGTGGCTGAAACCTACCGTGGTGATTTTTCCAATTTAGAACGCCATAAAGTTACAGATCACATCCAACAACAGATGTACACGGCTTTTAAAGTGTGGAAAACAGCGCAAAGCTAAACTTTATGGATGATCAAGAGATTGAATGGCAAACCCATCATTTGTGATGAGTTTTACTTTAAATAATGCATCAAAGCCTTCAGAAATTTTGGGAATTTCAAGTTTAAAAAAGGTGGCTTTTATCCCCTTTTCTGGAATATTGGCTTTATCTGAACGTTGTGCATTACGCTGTAAAGTACTGTCGAGGTCTGTTTCAAAATAATAAGAAATAACTTGAAAACCTACAGCTTTGGCACGTTGAATATAGCGGGCACGATCTACTCGGGTCATGTTGGTATTGTCGATCACAATTTTGGTTTTTGAAGCTAAAGCTGCTTCAAAGATCATATTCTCACGATGCCTTGTTTTCAGCATATCTAAGTTGATACGTAAATGCGTATGGTAGAAATAGTGTTGATAAAATGTTGATTTACCAGAAGCTTGTACACCTGTGAATAGAATCAGTTGCATGAAACACTACAAAAATACGATGAATTCAGTATTAAACCATGATTATGAATTTTGCTACAATCAATTCAATGTTGTAAAAATCTTATAAATCTAAAATGAAAAAATATATTCAATATCGCGCTCTATGTGCTGTATTTATATTCGTCAGTCTGAGTGCATGTCAAAGTCAGTTTGTTACAACGCCAAATTTACCTACTGAAGCTAATTTGGTGGCAAATTCAGTCAATAATGGTTTAGAAACTGAGTTGGATATTGATTATGTGGTTGCTTTTAAAAACTTGAAAATGGCTTATGGTCAATGTGTTGCATTTACTGGGGAGCATGATTTTGTATTTACAGACAATAAATTAGAACAAGATTTGGAAATGGGAACTTTATTTGCACGTACAGAAGGAGGAGCTTATTTATCAAAAACTTTGGTGGAATCTATAGGCAACAACAAAACCCGATTAACCCTATTCTTACCAGTAGGTTATAAATCTGCTCAAGCACGCTTTAAACTTGATGCAAAACGAGCATTAGGACAAGATCCAACATGTAATGTTGCAAAGCCTATTTAAATGAATCCAAACAACGTCAGATCAACTTTGTTCAGATGATGCCGTGTTTTTTGAGTTGGGAATCATCATACTGGCAAGTTTAAGCATATCCATTTGAATATTATTCATTTGTTGTTCAATTTTCTTAAAATCGACTTTTGAAATGTCCAAGTCACCATTTAAAAGTGATGAATTAAGAAGCTGTTGATTACTTTGTAATACCTGTTGGCGTAAGCCATCTATTTCCTGACTTTTTAGCTCTAGAGAAATTAAAGCAGTGTTAAAGCCCTGTAGCTCTTGGGTCCAAATCTTTAACAGTTTGTTGTAAGACAACATGATCTTTAGATTGAACGGCCTGTTGCAAATCGGACTGGGTCTGTTGCAGTTTCTCAATATAATCACCCGTTTTTAATTGAACATCGGCGACATCACGAGCAATATAAAACAAATTGCCAGATTTTAAATCATCAGATGATTTATTGATCACTTCTGTTTTTTGCTCAAGTGCTGAATCAGATGCTTGAGTTGATTCAGTCTGTTGAGTGTCTTGTTGCTGACGTGATTGTTCAGCTGCTTGATTACAGCCTAAAAGTAAAATGCCTGAAGTAAAAATAATAAAAGGTAAAGCAGCGCCTTTTAGCAACTTTTTCATTGAGATCCAAAATTCATTTGATTGGCAATGCAGTGAATATAGTATGCAAAAATGTAGAGATTGAGGATTGTTGCAAAGGGTATACAGACTGTAACTTGAACCATTCAATTGCTTAAAATAGTCATGAACAGCGTGCAAATATTGCACTCTGTTCATTTAAATCATTTCTATTTAAATCGTATGCTTCGATTGATCTATAAGATGATGCCAGTCTACTTTAGATCATCTATTAACGATGTTTAACATCATGCTTTGTAAGATGATGTGCAGTAGCATGATGCTTTTTCTTCATCACTTTTTTTGGTGCATGTTTTGCAGATTGTTTATGCACATTATGATGAGCTACTTGATGTGGTGCGACACGATGTGCTGAATTTTGATGTGGACTTGCTGCCATCGCAGGAACGGCAATGATTGCAGTGGAAAGTGAGAATAAAATCGTTTTTACAAAGTTACGCATATTTAATCCTTAATCTATAGATATTTCGATGATTAAATTAAACATCAAATGCTGAGCTTAAAGATGAATACTCTGTTGTCAGAATATTAAAAATATGAATAAAAATAGAGTTTTATTAATGAAATGGTTTGGAGGGTTGTTGAGATTTCATCGCTTGTTTGCTTAATTTTAGCTTAGGACACAAACCATTGATGAAATATCAACAAAGCCTAATAATTCGATAAAGTCCCTGAATTATTTAGCCAATTCAGCTTCAATTGCTGAAGTAAGGCGTGGATCATCTGCGGTAATATCAGGAGCAAAACGTGCCACAATTTCACCATTTTTAGCAATGAGGAATTTTTCAAAGTTCCAAAGCACTTCCGGTTTTGCATTTGGAGTTAAACCATAATCAACCAAATCTTTCCACCATGGGCCTTCACCAATACGTTCAGGTATTGCGTGAATTAAAGTGTCATATAAAGGATGTTTATCATCACCAGCCACTGAAATTTTTGCAAAAAGTGGGAAGTCGACATTGTAAGTTAGAGAGCAAAATTGCTCAATTTCATCATTGCTACCAGGCTCTTGTGCAAGAAAGTTATTTGCAGGAAAGCCTAGAATTTCTAAACCTTGTGCCTTCTTTTCTGTATAGAGTTTTTCAAGGCCTTCATATTGTGGTGTGAGTCCACATTTAGAAGCAACATTCACCACCAAAAGGACTTTTCCTTGATATTGATTCAAGGTCGTTGAATCACCTTTGATGGTATCCACTGGAATATCGTAAATAGAATTACTCATTGTTTTATCCTTAACTATTCAATCGTAAAGTAGAGAAAATATGTTTAATGTTTTAACGATCTTGCACGATTTCGGCAAGTTGCATTTGTATCTAAGTGCAAATAAAAAAGGCAGATCTTTAGATCTGCCTTTCGAATGAATAAAATTTAATTCATTATGGTGCAGCATTGGCTTTAGTTTGAAGCGCTTGCATTTCAGTTAAAAGGCTTTGTTGTAAATCAGTTCCTTTCTTTTGAAGCTCCATGATTTTTTGTGGATCAGGTGAACTTGCCAAACCTGCTTCAGACATTTCAACACCTAGGTTGTTAGATTCTTTCATTTTGTCACGTACCGATGCAACTTCAGTACTCTTAAGTGCTAAACCATCAAGATCTTTGTTGAAACCATCAACATAAGTTTTCATTTTATCAACAACGCCTTTCAGCGCATCTTTGTCACCTTTTTGAGCAGCTTGCATAACTTCAGTCTGGAAGTTTAATGCTTCTTTTGCTTTTGCTGTAGACATTGTTTGAAGTGCAGTTAAGTCACTTTTGATATCCGCAGCATTGTTTGTACTTAGTGAAGCAGCAGCAGGCTTAGTGTCTGTGCCAGACGCATCTGCAGGTTTTTATCACACGCAGTTAAAGCGAATGCTGAAGCACATAGCGTAGCAAGTAGTAATTTTTTCATTATAAAACCCTTCATTATTTAAAATTCTTAAGAATTTGAGTCTAAGTCATACAAATTCAAAAAGTTATATGCTTAATTTTGAGCATAAGATGCAAAATGCACAATTTTAAGGCAATTTTCTATAGTATTTTTGTACATAAGCTTAGCAATAAAGTGAAAATTATCACTGAAAAGGCATCCTAATTTTTAGATATTACGCATCTGTGCTGGAGTTTGCTGAGTATAGCGTTTAAAAAACTCAATAAAGCTCGATGTGTGTTGATAGCCTAATTCTAAGCTAATTTTCTTAACGGAAAAGCCTTGTTGAATCAAGGCAATAGCATGAATAATCTTGGCACGATTGCGCCATTCAGATAGGGACAGTTTCAGCAATTCTTGACTAAGCCGAAGTGCATGGCGTTCAGTAATTTGGAAGGTTTCTAAGATCTCTTGTATGCCACGGTTAAACTGTGAGCTGTCAGCGAGTTGTTCAAGAATGGGTTTCAAGGTTGGATGATCGGTTTGGGGTAAATAGTGCTCATAACACGAGCTATTTTGAATTTGATCTAGCAACAGTTGTAACAGATGTTGGTGGTATGTTGGGGAGGGAATTCCTTGTTTCTGCTGTTCTAAAATTTCTTCAATGGTATGACGTAAAAATGGTCGTACACTTAATGTTTGTGTAGTGCTCGACAGTTTTTGACATAGCTGAGGATGAATACGTATACAAATATAATGGGTCAATAAATCATCGACTGCGGTACAGCAATGTTCAGTTTGCGGTGGCATCCATAAACCGTAACTGGGCGGTGACAGATATGTTTGATCCGCGACAGTGAGTTCCAAAATGCCGTTTAGACTTAAATTGAAGTCACCCCATAAGTTAGAATGGGGTGTGACGACATCATGTTTCTGGTAGAAAAACTCTTCTACGGAAATCAGATCTGAGTACATGGTTGAATGATTTAACTCTCGCATTGTATGGCGTTGGACTCTGCCTTGGGATTATTTAATCCTCGACTAAGTGTGAAGATAGAAATAAAGGCCAAAAGGATAAAGCTGAGTACACTATACAATAAAATATTGGCATTAAAATGGTCGACGACATAACCACCAATTAATGCACCTGTTGCAATCATCACTTGGAAAAAACCAACAAATAAAGGCATGCCTTTTTCAACTGCATGAGGCGCATGTAAAAACATCCATATATTGGCTGTTGTTGGAAACGCACCAAATGCAAAACCCCACAGTGCGGTCAAAATAAATGCACCAATTGGTTGAATCGCAAACAGTGGAAAGCCAAAGAATACAATCGCAAAACAGATAGCAACAAAGGCAAAGGTATAACGTACATTTAAGTTACCACTATAGCCTGCAAAAGCGTTGCCAAAAATTCCTGCAACACCGAACAGCAGCAATAACGAACTGATGGTTGGATTGTCAAAACCTGCTGAATTTTTAAAGAATGGTGTGAGATAACTATATGAAGAAAAATGAGCCAAACCAATCAATAAGATGATAATAAGACCTTGTCTGGCTTTATTGATTCTTAATAAAGCAGGCAAATCTTTAAAATGAATTGCAGATTCAGGTTTAAGGCTGGGAATAAATTTGACGCCTAACAATAACACAATAAACCCAATAACCGATGTGATGGCAAATGAGGTACGCCAGCCATAAGCATCACTGAGCCATGTACCAATCGGTACGCCAAGAACTGTTGCTAAGGTTACACCAGCCATAACTGTTGCAGTTGCCTTGGCAATAGGCAGTTGGCTAGGTGCTAAACGACCACTTAAGGCAATTGCTATTGCCCAGAAGCCACCAATTGCAAAACCAAGAATGAAACGGCTCAGCAATAAAACTTCAAAATTCGGTGCAATGGCGGTAATCGCATTGGCAACTACCATGGTTGCTGCAAGGGCAAGTAACAAATAACGTCGATCTAAGTTTTTTACAAGTACAGGCAAGAGTGGTGCTGCCAAAGCTGCCATGATTCCTGGCAGTGTGATGACCAACCCAGCGGTACCTACAGAAACATGTAAATCCGCAGAAATACTATTGAGAACACCAATAGGAAGAAATTCGCTGGTGACCAAAGCAAAAGCAGTCACTGCGACGGTGAGCAATGCCAGCCAACTGCCTTGTGTACGTACTGGGGGGGACCTCGGTAGGAGGTTGTTGCGAAACTTCTGATTGCATCATGTTCATGAAAATATATTCCTGATGAAAGCGCGACAATGGGAGCTGATTTTTAATTCATTAGCGATCGTTATAAAAATAAAATATTTGATTAATTTGTACTAGCTCAAACCAGATCTGACAGTTACCCATTTTTTAGTGTGCCTGTCAGGTTAAATTTGAGCTAAATTCTTCTCAGCCCAAATTCGCTTCCCATCAAGTACTGTTTCCAGTGGTGTGCGACC
>WNDP01000229.1 GCA_009912575.1 Acinetobacter bereziniae | reverse complement strand
TAAAAAGAGTATACAAATAGAACAAAAAAAAATGAATTTTATAGCAAACATTATTATTTAAAATTAAAAAAAAAAAAAAAACATAAAAATTACTGTTTTATGTAACTTTATTCATTAGCTCTTATGTTTAGCCAATAATAAATAAAACATAAGCGCCTAGAACATTTAAATGAATAGCCTTGTATGTTTTATGTTACTCTATATTTAGTTATTTTTTAATTTTACATTTAAGTGTATATAATCAGTGTCATTGATAAGCAAGTTCTATGAAAAATGTTAAGTATCGCTTTGTTGTTTACGATATTTTCCCAAACGGTTGGTTGATTAGTGATATGACTATGTTTGTGTTAAGATCTATCTTCTTTTTGCTTTTACACCACTTAGATTTGAGTACTTCAGTAGTTACAAATCAAAAAATTGCAGTTCCTGCTTATTTCTATCCAGCAAACCAAGGAGCTGAATACTGGAACAGCATCACAACATCGGCTAAAGTTGCTTTAGCTGTATTAAATCCTGCAAGTGGACCTGGTACTGTTAAAGATCCAGCTTATGCAAAAGTGATTACAGATGGTACCAAAACTAACCGCAAGATTGTTGGGTATGTAGATACTGGTTATTTTGGAGTTGCTGGATGTGATAATGGTTGCAAAACTAGAAACGGCTCAAAAGATCCAAAAGATTGGACTAACCAAGTATGTGTTGTTACCTATTGCCACTTGAAAGCTTGCGATAATTAATCTAGGAATTTAGTTTTCGTCTCTCTGCTCTAAATTATGTACAATTACTTTGAATCAGACTGTATCTGTAAGAAAATGTTTGATAAAGAAAAGGTATATTTTCCTCTTTTCTCATTCTGAGTGGGAATTTTGAACAAAAATTTTTATCATTTGTTTTAAGTAGATAAATAAAGATTATTATCACTTAATTTCAGATCAAAAGTGACGTTGACACATTTTACTCTCTTTATGGATCATCAGGTTTGTCTGGGATATTTCTAGACGATGGTTTAAATGCATGTGGTCCAAATAATCAATATGTCAATTATTATAGAGTGATTTACAGTTATATAAAAACTAAATATTCCGGTGCTTTTGTGGTACTCAATCCTGGATCTGGAGTCGCACAATGCTACGCCAGTGTTGCAGATGTCTTAATTGTTTTCGAATCAAATGTAAACGCGTATGAGACTTGGCAGCAGCCAAGTTGGTCTCAGAACCAAGTCAATGCCAATCAATTTTGGCATCTGATTTATAATGTCAAAACACAACAAGATATGGAAAGAATTTTGAATTTATCTAAAGCAAGAAATGCCGGATATGTATATGTCACTGATGATGATTTACCTAATCCATGGGATACCTTACCCCAATATTGGGAAGCAGAATTAAACAAAATATAGAGTTAAAAAAGGCTTAATGCAGTTGTTACAAGACAACGTTAAAAAATAAACTGTTGTTTTTTATAATCTTTAAAGTTTTGATTTATTTCGATATAGTGTAATAAAATGTTATGGTTATAGGTTAAGTTTAGCTGTCAGAAATATTTTTGACAGACAGACATGATTTATATATAACAATAGAGAGGGGCAGGGTGATGTTGAAAGACATACTTTCCTTTACATAAATAAAATTTTAAAAGTAAACTTGCTGTCATTGTCAGCAATAAAATATTCAAATAAAATGCAGAAACTAATTTGCTTTTTTATTAACGTTTATTTAACCAATTCAACAACTGCCCATAAAAGTTAATAATTTTATTATCTAGGTTTCGTTTTTTTCCTTTGCTTGTTGAAATTGTGAAAATCTTAGAAATTATATTAATTCAAAATTAATGGAAATTTTTAATTGAGATTTAACAAGAGATGAGATAAAATTAAAAAAGTTGAAAATCTTTATAAACCCCTCACTTTAATATAAATTGCGGATCTTAATACTGATGAATAAAAGCACTTTGCAGGATAATAGAATAAGTAAAATTTTTTAGCAGTTTTAAAGTTTGATATAATAATCGTTTAAATATTTAACATAGTTTCTGAAGAAATACCATATCAAAACATCTCAAAATATAAAATTTTTAAATAAAGTCAGTAATCTTGCATTCTCAAAAGCAAATATTATTATTATTCAATCTTTATCGGCTCGTTTTAGCATTTTTGTCGTAGGAAGAGCTATCCAGGAAATTCAACAGAACTAAATTCTTGTTTTTTAATTTTGTGAAATCTTTACAAATAAAATGCCATCTACATATGCTATAAGTGGAGCTTATAAGGTTCAAATCTCGCTCTAAAAACTCTTGAATTAGTGAAATGTTGCTTTTATAATTACGCCTTTGATACATTAATAGCTATAAATTGTCGCTGTAAAATCAATTCATTTTTTGTTTTTTTTGGAAGAGACAAAAGATAAAAATTTGTTAAAAGTTATCAATTTTGTAATCAAGTTTGACGATAGATGTATTCATTATCTATTAATATATCACAGATTTATTTAATCACTCATCAAAAATTTAAATTAAAGATACATTGACAAAACTTGTCATTCAACTGTACCAAAAAGCAGCTTTTTCACGTTTTACTTTTTATAAAATATAATTAAATTATTGTTTGTCAAGCTTAGCTTTTTATTAAATAAACAGTTTGTTTGAAAATTATTGAATAATCTGCTTTATTCTATTGTTTCGCAAGCCAATGTATTAATTTAATTTTTTAATTTCAAGCAAACATTTGTTTAAATAGCCAACTGAAATCAAAAAATAATTAATGCGCGATTGCAAATACCATAGGAAAATTCTTGCTGAAAAAAGGATCTGATTAAATTCAGTTTATTTTAAATTTGTTTCAATTTTATATATCACTGATTTTGTTTTTGGTGGTAAGTCAACACATTCGCCGCAAATGCAATTGTTTGTTAAAATAATACTACAAATTCAATTTGAAAAAAGCAATTTTTTATTAATTTTGTTTGCTGGATTTTCAGTAATTGCGTTTTATTTGAAAAAAAAATTTATAAAAAACTTCTTATTTTAGTTGGGGAAATTTCAAGCATCAGTAAACAAGCAGCTTATTGCTCACGCTTTATTAATCACACAGTAAATACAGTATTAAAGTTTTTTTCTACATTTGATACACGTTTCAAAAATATAAATTTAATCTTCTTTCATTGTAGTCTAGTCTCTCTTTCCTTTTCTATTTTAGCTTCATGAGCACTAACAAATTGTAAGAATCTTGAGTAATTAACTTATTTGTACAGAATTAATGATATAGTTATAAGAAAATAAATTTAAAAAAAATAATAATCTATATCTAATAAAGCAAGAAAAGCAATAGAAAAACAATAAAAGATACAAGAGTAATAAGAAGACCACAAATTTGGTAGTGACCATTATGTAGTAGAAAGTTACGAAAAACATCAAAAGTAGCCGACACAAATAAGCCAATTAAAAGAGTAATCTTGACTCTGACAAAGTACAAGTGTTTTTAAAACTGACTCTGCAGACAAGAAAGCAGAAAGACGTCAATCTAGTTAGCTACCTTCCTCTCAAACCGACTAGCCGAAGGGTTAACTGCGTTGTGCTTATACAATTGAACTTTATTTCTGGTAGTCTTTATCAACAAATTTTAGCTAATAACTTTATCAAAAAGATAATTTATTCAATGAAGTTTATTTTAACAACAGATTCTACTTCTATGACTCTTCCCTATTTGACATGTTGCCTCGTCTAGCCGAGTTTTTTTATTGCCAAAAATAACTCGTGCTTAAAACGCTGAAACAAGTAACAAAATATTTTTATTGATCCAAATTGTGAAAACATTAATCTGTTTTATTCAAGAATATTTTTAATAATGAAACTAGCGTTGTCGGTTCATAACTTTTGAGTATACAACGCGGTCTCTGAAAATTTCAATTTAAGGTTTTTTCTCATATTTGTTTAGAATGTGACGTTTGGCGTGCGTGAGATTTGCAAGTGAGTTACGGTCTCAACGTTTTGGGAAACAGAATCTCTTAGCTATTAAGAAACAAAAATAGTGTTTGCGTTATCTCCATCGAGTGCTTTATATGCGAAACCCAAGGGTTCAGCAGCCTTGCAAAGTGTGACTTATGGAGGTAAAATCGATAGCAAATCTGTTTCGAATAGGCCAAATACGCTTCGCCGTTGAAATAAAGGGCTCTAATTTGCATGTTTTAGCTGTAGCAAGCACATTCCCACTTAAGACTTTAGAACTTTGTGTATCAAGACCCAAATGTTCCAAATTATCATTTTTTTATTATTTTATTCTGGAATTCAATGAATAACTGTCTAATATAAATATATAAGCATAATTTTTTTTGTATTCAGTTACTGAAAATGTTTAATTTTTGACCTAAATCTAAATATTTATTATTTTGGTAGAAATAGATGCTGTTATCAAACTTCAAAATTTATAAGGTTGCTCTTTCTAGTGTGTTGTTCTTTTCTATGTAGTTTTATAGTTTAATAGACTGATATTTATAAGAATTTTGCTTTACTTCCAGAATAGACGTTTTTCCTAGTACTACATTACAAACTCTTTAGACTTTTTACACCTAACCTAACTAGTGAAATAACTTTAGTAATGTAATTTTATTGAGTACGTGCCCTATACTATATCATTAAAACAATGCTTGGCTTTATTGATCAAGTACGGAACCTCTGTAGTGCACTTACATTTGTGTTATTGGAAGTGGCTTTACGCTTTTAACACGTCGCCTCTTGTAGTAATGATCTTAGAGCTTCAAGTTTGTCTGCCTTTAGACATATGCATCTGAACGAGAGAATAGAAAGTCGAACTTTTCGAGGACATTTACCAAGTTTCTACTCCAATCGTTCTATAAAGGCTTTCTACACAAAAGTTTATGTATATTCTCTCTTTAGCCTTTTAGCACATGCGTCATTTCTTAAAACATGAATATTCGCTGCAGACTACGACTTTACACATACGTTTTTATTATTATAAATATCTTTTTGGAGTTTGTAAACAATCTTATCGCATGTAGTCTGCAACAAGTCATCGGCGGGTCCGGGTTCCAACAACGTATGCTCCTCTAAAATTATATTCAATTTAATTTAAAAGTTTCTAATGTTTCTAATTGCTAGAGTATTTTAAACAGTAAATAAATTATAAATTAGTTCCAAAACTATAGCCTAAAAGTATTTTGAAAACAAATGAACAAAAATGTAATTTTAAATAACAAAAAATACAAATTTATTAGTTATTGGATAGACATGGTGACATAATTTTTACGCCACCGGTAGATACGCCACTGTTGATGTGGTCAAAATAATAAAAGTTTAGTGTCAATTCAATTACAAGAATTGCTGCGAATAAATGAGCTCGTTTAATACTCTTGAGTTGGTTACATTGTAGTGGGGTATGCAGTTATGAAATTGTTTCTAATTTCAAATGAAATCTCTCTCTCTCTGTTCACACATTTCATGTTCTACTGTTATCTATAAATACATAATATAGTCTAGTTTAGCTGATTTGAATATCAATGCGAATTATATGCATTAGCATCTTCCACATGGTTTAGAAATTTCACAGATCACGCGTCGGGAAATTCTACATTCTCTAATCTTCGTCTAAACTGCACACACTATACAGTTAATTTACATTATCTTTCACTTTTTAATGATTATATTGAATTATAGTCTTTTTCACACAGTTTCGAATCAGTGTGGTACTGATGAAGCTTCTTAAAATGTTTCTACTAAATCTTTTTTTGGAAAGGCTGATGAAATTTGAAAAAACTTTAGACTTTATGGAAATAATTTGAAGAGGTTTTAGAATATTATTAATTCGTAAAGTAGGAATAGCTGCAACCAACGATATAATGGCGTAGTGTATGCCACGTAAATATCTCTTTAGAGTTTCTAATTCTAAATTTTTTGAGAATAAATGTGTGAGAGGAATTGTAGATTCTTTGAGGCTCTTCTGAAAATGAGAGCTCTGGGCACGGGCCCTTATGGTAAAGACGGTATTGTATGGGTGTCATTGTTAGGCTGGAACGTTTATTTGTATTATTATCCTCTGCGTTTTTCGTTTGAAGCAGAAATATTTTAAGAGAGCAACTAATTTGATCTACAGGTTAATTTATGCCATTTGCACACAGCTTTAAAATGCTAATTTGGTGTCAATTTCTGCGCGCTAATTAAAAAATTTGCAAATGTTTCTCAAAATTTGAAATGGAAATTTATTAACATATCGTAACTGATGAATGGGTACAGCTGTTGTAGTATAAAGCTGAAGTTGGAAAGCGTTGAGTTGGATATATCCTTAAATTGTTGATGCTATCTCTTTATTTTTCATTTGCTCAATTTCATGGTTTATACATAAATTCTCTAGATATAATATATATACTCCTAAAAACAGATTCCCTAGTTAAAGTTAAATAGAAAAGTTATTCAAAAACATTATTTACTGAATTGCTAAAGCAACAAATTAAGTAAATTACTGTTGAAGGTTTCTGATTTGAGTGACTTTTTGTGTCTACTTTTATAAGTGAAAATTTTTTATATTTACCAAGTTTAAAACTCGATAAAACTAGACCATAATAGTTTTTTTAACAAAATTTGAGTCACTGATGATATCGGTAAAGCAATCTAAACAAGTGACATAATTAAGTATAGTTTGACGTCACCTGTTGATAATTATTAATGCAAATTACCAAATAATTGATTATCTTTGAAGGTATTAATCTAAGACTAGATAGAGGGTTAACCAAAAATTTAACATTAATGGAATCTATAAAACCGGTAGAATATTCAAACATAGAGAAAAGTCGTCTACCTTTACCATGTACAGCTAAGCCTTTTGACACTTTTTCTCCGCCGGTCTGTCAAAAATATTTTTGACAGCTAAACTTAACCTATAACAAGAAATTTTTATTAGATCAAATACTTATTATATTTTCGACTTTTTGGAACTGTA
>WNDP01000228.1 GCA_009912575.1 Acinetobacter bereziniae | reverse complement strand
CTATGGAAAAAATGGTCAGGCTATCATCACCGAAGTTTGGTCGAAACTAAGATGCATTGCATCAAATTATTAGGCGATAAACTCAGTGCTAGGAACTTTCAAAGCCAAGTCAATGAGGTACATGCCCGTATAGCTATTTTAAATAAATTTACAGAATTAGGCCGACCTCATACTCAAGTTGTCACTTAAATTTGAGGCGCCTAGGAGAACTTTGCCTTTAAATCCTTTATGCAACAAAGCCTATTTAAATTATTAATAAATTTTTTAATCATTATAAAATTCAAACATTTAAAACTTAATTGTAATGTTATATCAAGGATTATAAATCTATTTTTTAAAAGAGAGAAGAATATTAATTCGCCTAATTTATATACAAGCCCCCCGTTTAAAAAAAGGGGACTTGTGGGGGATTCTATAACACTGAACCTAAGAAACTGAATCATCCAGATTTGGTGCTAACCAACGTTTCGCTTCATCCAAAGTCCAGTTCTTACGTTTTGCATAGTCCTCTAACTGATCTAATGCAATCTTACCGACATTAAAGTATTCAGATTGAGGATTCGCATAATAGAAACCACTCACGCTTGATGGTGGCCACATTGCAAAACTAGTGGTCAATTGGGTACCAATCTTGTCAGTCGTACCTAACCAATCAAACAAAGATGCTTTTTCAGAATGCTCCGGACAAGCAGGATAGCCCGGTGCAGGACGAATACCGACATACTTTTCTTTAATCAATTCTTCATTTGAGAGTTGTTCATCAGCCTGATAGCCCCAGAACTCTTTACGAATACGTTCATGCAAATGTTCAGCAAATGCTTCCGCAAAACGATCACCTAAGGACTGAGCAAGAATGGCAGAGTAATCATCCCCTTTGGCTTTGTACTCATGTGCCATTTCTTCCGCACCAAAAATTGAAACGGTGAAACCACCCAAGTAGTCTTCAGCTTGCGCTTGAGTCGCCACAAAATCAGCTAAGGATAAATTAGGTTTCCCGGTCACTTTGTCAGACTGTTGACGGATATGATGGAAAGTATGGGTGACATTTGCATCAGACTCATCATAGACTTCAACTGAGTCCGCTGCTGAACGATTGGCAGGATAAATTCCAAATACAGCACGCGCATCAAAGCGTTTATTTTCGATAATGTCTTTGAGCATCGCTTGGGCTTGATTATACAAATCAGTCGCAGCTTCACCGACCACTTCATCTTGTAAAATTTTCGGGAATTTGCCTGCCAAGCTCCATGAAATAAAGAAAGGCGTCCAGTCAAAATAATCGACTAATTTTTCAAGCGGGTAGTTAGTGATGGTTTGTAGACCAATAAAGTTTGGTTTTGCTGGTGGATGAGCCGAAAAATCAATTTTTAAGCCATTCTCAATCGATTCAGCATAAGACAACTTGGCAGCTTTGGGCTGTTTGTTGGCAATACGCTCACGTACTTTTTCATATTCAGCACGATGTTCTGCGACAAAGGCAGGCTTCATCTCTTTGGATAATAAGGTTGTCGCAACACCAACTGCACGAGAGGCATCGGCAACATATATCACAGCATCATTTGAATATTGTGGATCAATTTTTACTGCAGTATGTGCTTTCGATGTTGTCGCACCACCTATCAGCAATGGGACTTTAAAGCCTTTACGCTGCATTTCTTTTGCAACAAACACCATTTCATCTAAAGATGGGGTAATTAAGCCAGATAAGCCGATAATATCAACTTTTTCATCAATCGCTGTTTGTAGAATTTTTTCGCAAGAGACCATGACACCAAGGTCAACAATGTCATAACCATTACAGCCAAGCACCACGCCCACAATATTTTTACCAATATCATGAACATCACCTTTAACTGTTGCCATCAACACTTTACCTTTAGATTGGCTTCCTGTTTTTTCAGCTTCAATGTACGGGTTTAGCCATGCAACAGCTTGTTTCATGACACGTGCAGATTTTACAACTTGTGGTAAGAACATCTTACCTGAACCAAATAAATCTCCAACAACGTTCATCCCGTCCATCAATGGACCTTCGATCACGTCCAATGGGCGTTTTGATTTTAAACGGGCTTCTTCGGTATCTTCATCAATAAAAGTGGTGATGCCTTTAACAAGGGCATATTCAAGGCGTTTTTCAACAGTTTCATTACGCCACTCAAGGTTTTCTACTTGTTTTTGAGCAGCACTTTGACCACGGTATTGTTCTGCAACTTCGAGCAGTTTCTCAGTTGCATCTTGACCGCTGGTTCCCTGATTTTGGTTGAGAATCACATCTTCAACCGCATCTTTTAATTGTTTAGGAATATCATCATAAATTGCCATTTGACCAGCATTTACGATTCCCATGGTCATGCCTTGTTGAATAGCATGGTATAAAAATACGGAGTGAATGGCCTCACGCACAGGCTCATTACCACGGAAAGAGAACGAAACGTTAGACACACCACCAGAAATCATGGCATGAGGCAAGTTTTGTTTGATCCAGCCTGTTGCTTCAATAAAGTCCACAGCATAGTTATTGTGTTCTTCAATCCCTGTTGCGACAGCAAATACGTTCGGGTCAAAAATAATGTCTTCAGCAGGAAATCCGATTTCATTGACCAACACATCATAAGAGCGTTTACAGATTTCACGCTTACGCGCAGCTGTATCTGCCTGACCTGTTTCATCAAATGCCATGACAATAATCGCAGCACCGTATTGACGGCATAGGCGTGCTTTATGTACAAACTCGTCATAACCTTCTTTTAGAGAAATCGAGTTTACAACGGGCTTACCTTGAACACATTTTAATCCTGCTTCAATGATTTCCCATTTTGATGAGTCAATCATGATCGGAACTTTGGAAATTTCAGGCTCGGATGCAACCAGATTTAAAAAATGCACCATTGCATTCTCCGAATCCAACATCCCTTCGTCCATATTAATGTCAATAATTTGAGCGCCTGCAACCACTTGCTGTAAGGCAACATCAAGTGCTTCTGCAAAGTTTTCTTCACGGATTAAACGTAAGAATTTTTTAGAACCTGTGACGTTGGTTCGTTCACCGACATTGACAAATAAAGAGTCATCATAAATGTTAAATGGCTCTAAACCACTTAAACGACAAGCAGGTTTGGTTTCAGGAACTTGACGAGGTTTGATGTCTTTAACCGCATGATAAATTGCACGGATATGGTCTGGCGTGGTACCACAACAGCCTCCAGTGATATTAATCAAACCACTTTCAGCAAACTCTTTTAAAAATGCGGCGGTTTGTTCAGGTGTTTCATCATAACCACCGAAAGCATTGGGTAAGCCTGCATTAGGATGCGCTGATACAAAAACATCAGCGACATCTGAAACAGTTTTAACATGCGGACGCATGGCATCTGCACCCAAAGCACAGTTAAAGCCAATAGATAATAAATCACCGTGTCGAACAGAGTTCCAAAAAGCTTCTGCTGTTTGTCCTGTAAGCGTACGACCTGAAGCATCAGTGATGGTTCCTGAAATCATCAGGGGAAGTTCATGCCCCAGTTGTTTAAATACTTCTTTCACTGCAAAAATTGCAGCCTTACAGTTCAAGGTATCAAATACGGTTTCGATCAGAATAATATCAGCACCGCCCTCAATAAGCGCATGCGTAGCTTCGATATAATTGTCTTTAAGCTCATCAAAGGTGATGTTACGGAATGCAGGATCATTCACATTCGGTGAGATTGAGCAGGTCCGAGATGTAGGGCCCAATACGCCTGCCACGAACCGTGGTTTATCAGGTGTCGAGTATTTTAAACATGCTTGTTTAGCAATTCGGGCTGCTTCACGGTTGATCTCTGGAACCAAGTCTTCCATATGATAGTCAGACATGGATACACGAGTACCATTAAAGCTATTGGTTTCGATAATGTCTGCACCAGCATCCAAGTATGCTTCATGAATGCCTTGGATAATGTCAGGCTGTGTCAATACCAAAAGGTCGTTGTTGCCCTTGAGATCAGATGCCCAGTCTGCAAAACGTTCACCACGATAATCAGCTTCTTCCAGTTTATGGCGTTGGATCATGGTTCCCATCGCACCATCAATAATTAGGATGCGTTTGGCAAGAAGCTCTTTTAACGTGGTCAGCGTGGACATTAAAACTCTCAATAAAATCGGATTTTAAAAATAGCGCTATGTTATCAGAATGTGAAGTGTCAAGGTATCATCTTTGCCGATATGGATGATTTGAAAAATGAATGAATTTGATTAATTATTAACTCAAAAAGTGTTTAATTCATAAAAAATAATTGCAGAAAATTATTTGTGTTTTATTTCTCGTTAATATTTTTTAATGTGATTTATTTTGGTTTTTGTTTTATTGCGAAAAGACTAAACTTGCTTAGTGAATTAAAAAATAATAAAAGTATTAACTCTAAAAAGTTATTCATAATAAAAGTGATAATTTTTGGACCAAAATAATAAAAAGTTGATGATTCTCAAACAAACTATAAAAAAAGTTATTCATTATTTTAGATCAAACAAAAGTAGGTTTTTTTATTAAATATCATATCAAAAAGTCAATTATTCATTCCAAAAACTCAACAACTTTCTAAGATAGCTGATTTTTTTGCATACGTTATGAAAAATATATTGAAATGGATGTGAAAAATGATAACCATGTCTCATAACAACTCTAAAAACTTATGGTAGTTATCAATGAATAAAACATACAAAGTCGTTTGGAATGAATCTTTGGGTGCATGGTGTGCAATTTCTGAAAATTCAAAAACTCGGGGTAAACGTTCTTCTGGCAAAGCCCGTTGTTGCAAGTACTTTACTTACAGTTTCTGCATTGACCATGTCTGGTATTACATTTGCTGCTGACAATTATGTCAGTGTGAATGATGGTGGTGTCCAAAGCGGTAACTATAACAATGACGGGGCTATTGCGAGTGGATCAGTCGTCATTGGACCTGATTCAAGCAGTGTCGGTGGTTCAGGTGTTGCTATAGGAAATAATGCTGATGTAAGCGGTTTGCAAGGCGTTGCAATTGGACAGAATGCACAAGCAGGTTATCAAAGTATGGCATTGGGACATGATGCTGTAGCGACTGCATTCAATAGTATGGCACTCGGTGGGAACTCTATTGCTTATACAGATGGTACTGCCTTAGGGCAGGGAACTTATGCCAATAAGTTGGCAACAGCGATCGATGGGCAATGGCTCTTTAGCTGTCGGTCAAGAAAGTACAGCTTATGGTTATAGTGCACTCGCAGGCACAGACTCTTTTAACCAACCATCAGCTGGAACTGACCCAGATACGATTGGAAATGCTTATGCCACTGCGATGGGTTCGAGAGCGAAAGCCTCTGCTCAAGGTTCGACAGCTTTAGGAGCAAAAAGTGGTGCAACAGGTATCTCATCAGTTGCAATTGGCGAGGGTTCTACAGCTTCAAATGATTTTAGTGTTGCTATTGGTAGTAGTAGCACAGCGACAATGAAAGGGGCGATCGCAATTGGTGATGGCGCTTTTAGTGGTGGCAAGGATGCAGGTGCTTCTATTGTCATTGGTGGTGCTATTGAAAAAAGTGACTATGCGCCTGCTTTAAACGGAGCAAGAAATAATGGAAATGGGCAAGCTTCTATCGTGATTGGTTCTGGTGCAACTAATAATGGTGCAATAGCGACTGTCATTGGTACAGGAGCAAGTACTGGTGTTCCAGGTGGTAGCACCGTGATTGGAAGCTTTGCATCTTCGCTGCTGGGCAGAATAGTATTGCACTGGGGTATGGCAATACAGTTGCACAAGACAAAACGGTTGCATTAGGCAGTTCGATCACCACGACTCAAGCCAATAGTGTTGTGTTAGGCAATGAATCTACAGATCGAGCAGCAACTTCCGAATCTAAAGTCACTATTCTTGGTCAAGACTATGCCTTTGCAGGCGTAGGCTCTCTAGCAATGGTGTGATCAGTGTCGGTAAAGCCGGTAGTGAGCGTCAAATCATCAATATGGCAGCAGGAAAAGTCAGCAGTGACAGTACCGATGCAGTGAATGGTTCACAACTTTATGCAACCAATAAAGCCATCGCAGACAGTAAAACTCATTATGTCAGCGTTAATGATGATGGTGTACAGGCTGATAACTACAACAATGACGGTGCAACTGGTAAAAATGCACTGGCAGTCGGTGTCGCTTCGAAAGCTGCTGGGCAGAATAGTATTGCACTGGGGTATGGCAATACAGTTGTACAAGACAAAACGGTTGCATTAGGCAGTTCGATCACCACGACTCAAGCCAATAGTGTTGTGTTAGGTCATGAATCGACAGATCGAGCAGCGACTTCTGAGTCTCAAGTCACTATTCTTGGTCAGAACTATGCTTTTGCTGGTGTAGGCTCTCTAGCAATGGCGTGATCAGTGTCGGCAAAGTCGGTGGTGAGCGTCAAATCATCAATGTTGCAGCAGGACAACTCAGTGCAACCAGTACCGATGCAGTGAATGGTTCACAACTTTATGCAACCAATCAGGCGATTACCGAAGTAGGAAAATCGGCAGTAGTAGCAAAAACTGAAGTTGTGCAAGGTGACAACATTGTTGTGACCGAAACTCAAGGTAAAAATGGTCAAAGTGTTTACAACGTTGCAACTGCGAAAGAAGTGAGTTTTGACAAGACGACAGTGGGTACGGTGATCACCGACAGCGCAACAGGTAAAATAACAGGTTTGAGTGCGGGTGACGTTAGTGTGACCAGTACAGATGCGATTAATGGTTCACAACTTTATGCAACCAATAAAGCCATCGCAGACAGTAAAACTCATTATGTCAGCGTTAATGATGATGGTGTACAAGCAGATAACCACAACAATGACGGTGCAACGGGTAAAAATGCACTGGCAGTCGGTGTCGCTTCGAAAGCTGCTGGGCAGAATAGTATTGCACTGGGGTATGGCAATACAGTTGTACAAGACAAAACGGTTGCATTAGGCAGTTCGATCACCACGACTC
>WNDP01000227.1 GCA_009912575.1 Acinetobacter bereziniae | reverse complement strand
CAACTTCCTGAATAACCATCATTTTAAAGGCAAAAGAATCATCTCTCTGAGTACGTTTAACTCTTTGGCTTTGTTCATGTTCCATAAAATAAGTTTCCTATGTGTAAACTTATTTCAGGACGGGACATGATTGTTTATTTATTCGGCGAAAATTGTGGGCTTAATAAATGAAAAATGATGCATAGATAGAATCAAAAAAAAGAGGGATTTGGATGAATATATTCGAGGCTTTGCGTGAAAGCCACAGGATTCAGAAAGATTTGTCTGAACAGTTAATTCATACATCAGGTGATACACCTGAGCGACGGAAAATTTTTATTTTACTCAAAAATGAATTGTTTGCGCATGCAGTTGCTGAAGACCGTTATTTTTATATACCTTTAATGATGACAGATTCGGGTTTAAATATTACACGTTTAGCACTTGCTGAATATCAAGAAATGGAGGCTATTTTAAACTCGCTGGAACAAACTGATTTTAGCCATTCTCGTTGGTTGGTGTTGGCAAAAAGATTATCAGAAACTGTTTCTGGGCATATCAACCAAAAAGAACAAACTTTTTTTATGAAAGCAGGGAAAATTTTAGATGAAAATCAAAAAATAACTTTAGCCAAAAAGTACCTATCAGAATATAAAAAGTACAAAGCAAAACAAATCATGAGTTTAGTCGGATAAAGGATGGTTGGGCTGAGATGAAGGCCCTATCATTGAAATTCATTCAAATCAGCATGAGTAGATAAGGCATTCCCTCAGACGAGGATGGTTCAGCGAATGAATCGCCTTTTTGCTCAGAGCATCATATTTATTGTCAAAATTTCATTTAAACCAAAGCTCAACACGAGTGTTATCCATTGCATATAGCAGTACACTTAGTCATTCTGTAGCCTTTCTGGATGTTTCGCTGAGCGAAAAGTCACACCTACTGAAGCAATCATAATACAAAATAAGGCTACGATTTGCCATGTCGTAATATGTTCATTGAGTAAAACCATACCTGAAATTGCTGCAAGTGCAGGCGATAAACTGGATAAAGTTCCATAACTCATTTTACTGAGTTGTTTGAGTGCCATTAGATCTAAGGCATAAGGAATAGCGGTTGCTAACAGTGCAATCAGTAAGGCTTTACCCCAATATTGTGTTTGTAGTAACGCATCTGGATTGTGTATGGCACTGATCGGTAACATCACCAACGCAGAAAGAACAATCGCAATACTGAGTGCATGCATACCAATGTTTTGGCGGACCACTTTTTGTCCAAAATAAATATAACTGGCCCAACAGATTCCTGCACCAAGTGCGAATGCTGCACCAAGATAAGAAAAATTATGGGCATTGGCATCTTGCCAAGGGGCACCATTAAGGCGATGCCGATGATGGCGAGAAATACCCAAATATAATCACTTTTTTGTTTAATCGAGAGTAGTGCTAGGGTCAAAGGCCCCAAAAACTCCAAGCCAACAGCAATCCCTTGGGGTAATTTGCCTAAAGATGCATAGAACAATACATTCATCAGACATACTGAACCGCTATAATATAAAAGTTCTTTCCATCTTAAATACGGTAAACGTTTAATAATTTTCCACGAACGGAACATCAAAATAATCAATATAGATGCAAAACATAATCTTAAAGTAACCACAGTAATCGGATCTAAAACTTCAAATAACTGTTTAGCAAAAGAAGCACTAATCTGATATGCCACCATAGATAAAATCATGAAAAGCACAGCGCTGAGGTGAGAGTTTGGCATATCTAAGGTGCTGAAAAAGATTGCTTAGATTTTAACACTTTCTTGGATTTATTTTAGTATTTCGCAAATATATGAATATTCATTTAATATTTTCCTTTGAGATTATGGGTACTCCTCTGTAAGATGTGAAAGATTATACTTGCAATGGCACATGTGTTAGGAATAAAAGATGTCAGTAAATACTAACAATACTGAAAATATTGCCTTGAACGGGGCACAACATTCACAAGCAGAAGCTTGGTATATCGAAGTCCTTAAATTAGAACAACAAGGATTTGCACAAACGGAGCAAGAGGCTCAAGCACGTGTTGATTTATTGGTGAGTGCGTCAAATCAAGATTTTGCACCTGCAAGTACTTTGCTCGGTCAGTGGCATGTTTTGGGACGTTATTTAAATCAAAGCGTTCAATCCGCAATTCTTTTTTTTCAACATGCAGCAAAGCTGAATCATGGGTTGGCACATTTAGAGTTAGCCTATCTGGGATTGAACCATGCAACTGATCAGTTAACCAAGGCACAAGCATTGATGCACTTGCAGCAAGCCGTTCAGTTGAACCATCCAGAAGCGATTTTTGTATACGCACAGCAACAACTTTCACAAGATCCTCAAACTGCCTATCAATTACTTTTAGACAATTATTTAAAAAATCAGCATCAGAATAGTTTGAAATTTTGTGTGGAGTTTGCTGGATTTGATCAAAAAAAAGTTCAAAATGAATTATTAAAAATTGCAGAACAAGACCATTTTGCTGGTGCATTATTGGCATTTAGTTATTTAACTCAGCACAATTTAGATGCTGCTTTTAAATATGCTGAAATTGCCCAAGAAAATAATGATCCATTTGGTTGTTATGTTCGTGCCTTAATTGAACAGCAACGTGAGCAAGGCGATGCAACTGTTGCACAAGAGTTTTTACTCAAAGCTGCGAAACATGGTCATATCGAATCTGCTTACTTAGCAGCAGTAACCCTGTTAAAAAATGCTGAAAACGCAAAAACTGAACAAAAACAGAAGGAATATTCAACACTTGCTGTTGGGTTGTTATCATATGCTGCTGTTGCTGGGCATGTACCTGCACAATATTCTTTAGCGCAATCTTTACGTTATGGATTAGGAACCGAAAAAAATCTAGACCAAGGTATTTCTTGGTTAGAAAGAGCAGCAATGCAAAACCATCCAGATGCACAATTTGAATTGTCTATGTTGTTGCCTTTGGAACATGAACATCACTTACCCCTATTAAATGCTGCGGCAGACAAAGGGCATACACAGGCAATGCTGTGCATGTCGATTTATGAACAGCGCCAAGACAATGGTGATGGTGCTTTGCTTTGGTTAAATAAAGCCAAGGAACTCAAAGTACCACGTGCATTTTTTCTACTCGGACAAATGTATCGAGAGGGAAAATGTGTCGATGTTGATTTAAGTCAAAGTGCTGATTTATTTAAACAAGCTGCAGATCACGGCGATATAGATTCTTATTTCGAACTGTTTAAAATTTATAAAGATGGGATCGGGGTTGGAAAAAATAAAAAAACAGCCAGTCTAGACTTAGCAAAAGAAAATCAGCATATCGAAGCTGCATCGATTGAGTTCTAACGTAAAGATCAAGCGATGTCTAAGTTTTCAGCAGATCATTTACCGCATGTAGAGACATATACCCACCATACAGGTCGTTTGTTTGTGGTGGGGGATATACATGGTTACTATGATGCTTTGATGGAAAAACTGTCAGCGATTCAATTTAACTTTCAAACTGATGTATTAATTGCAGTGGGAGATCTTGTTGATCGGGGTCCCGATAGTTTGAAATGTTTGAATTTAATTGATGAACCATGGTTTAAAAGCATCCTCGGTAATCATGAGGAAATGTGTATATTGTCCCATGTTGATCCCATGATGAAAAATCTACACGCCCAACATGGGGGAGAATGGTTTTATGCGTTAAGTTTTGAGCAACAAAAACAAATCATTCAGAAGCTTGAAACATTGCCTGTACTTTTAGAAGTGCTACATCAAAATAAAAAGTACGGTTTTGTACATGCTGATATAGATGTCAATGATTGGGACGTTTTTAAAGTTTCAACACGGGCAAAAAGTAGAGAGTTGGCGTTATGGGGGCGAGGTCGAATTAAAAATAAACGCTTTATGCGTTATTCGACGGTTCAGGGTGTTGAGCAAGTTTTTCTGGGGCATACGGTGGTTGATTTTGTGACGAAGAAACACAACTGCTATTTTTTAGATACGGGCGCTTGTTTTGGCTCCGAGCTAACCGTTGTTGAAATAGATTGCCATTTACCTGTAGAAAAACAGGTCTATGTATTGAAATCTTAATCTAATAAAATTTGATATTATTTAACCCAACTTAATTTATGAACTCTTTTTCGTAACGATGTTTTAAATATTTTATTGTTTGAATTTTATAGTTATTCTATCCAATTTTTTTTTAAAATTTGATTATATTTTTGAAATAATATGCCTATTGTGAATTAAAAATATACATTAAAATAAATATTGTGATTCTTGTCACATATTTAACAATAACAAGGCGTAAAATGATGAAAACGAAAAACTATATAAAATGGTTTCTTTTTGCATTTATTGGCTTATTTTTGGTTGCGTGTAAACCAACAGCAAAATTTGAATACAGCCCTACTGCCCCAAGTGCAGGTGAAATCGTCAAATTTTATGCTACGAAAAGTACTGTTTATAAAGCAAAAGAAGGCAATGCAATCCGAACATATGCTTGGAATTTTGGTGATGGTACTCAGGGAACTGGCGCCACAGTTGAGCATACATATATAAAAGAGGGTCAATATACAGTGATGTTGACTGTCACTGATCTCGCTGGGCAAACCAATTCAACAACACAAAAAATAAAGGTCAAACAAGATGCAATCACCATAAATCGCGAAGTACAGGTTTTGGTTCAAACTGCGAATGGTGCATCAATTCCAGACGCAAACGTGACTATACAAGGACAGCGTATTAAATCGGATCAAAATGGACATGCAAGTTTCAATCTGGTACTGCCTCAAAAATACTCTGAAAGTGGTGGCGAAGTTTGAAAAAGAAGGCTTTATTACACAATCGATTGTATATGAAGTGAAAGATTTAAAAGCGATATCTGCAAATTTATTGGCGATTAAGCAAGTTGTACCCGTATCAGATATTACGATGTCCCAAGTCATTCACTCTCAAGATTTGGGTGCTACGATTACGATTCCAGACAATGCTTTTGTAAAAGCAAATGGGGAGTTGGCAACGGGTGCGGTGAATGTTGAATTCACGCCTTGGGACATTAGCAACACAGATCTGAATGCGATGCCTGCCAATGGTGTGGCAAAAGACGCACAAGGCAATATTGTCAATCTAGTCAGTGCAGGTATGATTACAGCAACATTTAAAGATTCTCAAGGTCAAGAGCTACAACTGGCAACAGGTAAAACAGCAGATATTCAAATGAATTTGCCGGTAAAAAGTCTCAATAATCAAGAGATGAGAGTAGGAACTGAAATTCCAATGTGGTATTTCGACGAAGCCAATGGATTGTGGAATGAAGAAGGAAAAGGCCAAGTTGTTGCGTCAAATCAGTCGTCTACTGGTCTTGCAGTACATGCAACAGTCCATCATTTTTCAACATGGAATTGGGATTTAAAATTTGAGAATGCAGGCTCAGTCTTTGTTCAGTGTCAATCTGATGGTGTAGCAATACCATGTTTTGTGACTGCAAAAATTATCCTAAAAGATGCTTCATCTTTAACTAAATCAAGCAGTGTTCCTCAAGAAGGTTTAACTGTGGTGAATATGCCTTCGAGTGGTTCAATTTACTGGTCTGCCAAAGATTTAACAGGAACGATGCTGGGAGAAAAGACTTCGACAACGTCTGGTTATGTGATTATTGATCTTGGAAAACCTGCGACCGATCACTTTATAAAATGTCTACTTCCCAATGGCACAGCTGTAGGATGTTTTGGCAAAATAAATGGACAGTTGGATTTTTCAATATCGCAAGATGGCGGTCGTTTGATTACAGGTATAAAAGATCCTGATGGCCAATTGGACTGGTCTGCACAAAGCAATTTAATTTTTGAAACCAATCAATGGGTGCGTTATAAAGGCCAGCAAGTTACAGGTTTGAATGGCAATGTGAATATTGTTTTGAGCGATCGTGAAGTGGTCTACAACAATAATCAAGGTTTAAGTTTTCCTGTGGTTTGTACGAATTTAATCAATGATTCTTCTGGTGGAAGTATTGAACCTAATGGCAATTGGGAAGTTATACCTGAATTAATTGGAAAATCATGTCTGATCGACATCACTGTATATACAATTCAAGGTACAGAAGAGACTTTAAGCTATAAAGCAATTTATGGAAAACCGATGCAGATCCAATTACCAAATCAATATTCAGGTTTTGATTCAGCAGGAAAAGGACCTATTATCAACTTGGTTATTTATGCACGTATCATAGAAGAAGATGGTAATGATAATTGGGTTGAACGAATTGGCTTTGAATCAGCGCCTGATACTGATCAGTTACTGAAATTATTTTTAGGTGCGCCTGACTGGTAGACTTTAAATGAAACTCATTAAAACCACCTTTTGAGGTGGTTTTTTTAGATTTGCTTTCTTTTTTGAGCAGTCACAGTACAGCCGATTGATGCACTAATGATGGTGGCTAAGGCTAACCACTGCGTCCATAGCAATTGTTCACCTAAGAAAATAAACCCTGAGAATGCAGCAATTGCAGGTTCAAGACTCTTCAGGGTCCCAAAACTTAATGCAGATAGATTTCTCAACGCAATCATTTCTAGAGAAAACGGCAAAGCACTAGCCAAAATAGCCAATGCAATAAAATAGACTAAATTCGAAGGCTGAAAAATCTCAATCGGCATCCCTGAAAACAAGGCAATCGGTAGTAAACACAGTGTTCTCACAAACATGCCCAAACAGACGGTGTGATTTCCCGATACACCAGAGGGACGTTGTCCTGCAACAATATAAACAGCCCAACATGCGCCAGCAGCTAAGGCAAAAGCAATTCCAACTGGGTCAAGGTGATGTTGTGCTTGGTCAAAAGGGAACAATAAAACTAAGCCGAGAATTTCAAGCCCGACCCAAATAAAATCAAATTTTTGACGAGCATGGAAAAGTGCAACACTCAGTGGGCCAATAAATTCAAAAGCGACAGCAATGCCTAACGGAATACGGTGAATAGACAGATAAAATAAAGCATTCATTCCAGCAAGTGCCAAACCGTAACTGATAATAGATGACCATTTGACTTGCTTTAAATTGA
>WNDP01000226.1 GCA_009912575.1 Acinetobacter bereziniae | reverse complement strand
ACGATTGATCAAAGCACGATTGTAGGATGACCAATTTGTTGTACGATAAATTTTAGGTGTAGGCTTATTCATCTGAGAATTATATTGCTGAGTAAGCCTTAAGAGGTAGGTTTATGCAACAAAGCCGATCATAACGAGCAACGCAATCAAGATGATCTGGAAGAATATCAACAAGATTTTGCTGAAAGCTGCTATGCCTATTTAGTGATCGAGCAACAACAGGCTTTGAACAATTTAGAACAACGAAAATCCTTATTTATAGCTACTTTTGGTGAAGAAAATATTCATCATTTTGAAGAGTTTAAATCTTACATCTTACAATATTATCCTCATTTTATTTTATTAAGAACCAATGGATTGCCTTTAGAGTTAAATGATTCAAATTTCCTGACTCTGCCTTTAACGCAAATAGAAAATGCGCAATCTGATCATGCTGAAAATATTGCATTTCTTGAATCACAACGTAGTGAACTTGCCCGTTTCGATGACTACCCTTATTTCTTTTATGGGGTGGATGCACTCAGCATTGCGCCAGAACCATCTCAGCAAGAACAATCTTCATCCGCCCCAATGCACACTAACCAATCTCTTTCAACGACAGATTCATCTGGGATGGCCATTTGGATCTGCACAGGAATTGTTGCCTTATTAACACTTGGTGTTTGGTTCTTAAGCTCTTCCATTTTGTATAGTGTGCTTATATTTATGATCAGTGCTTTTGTATTGGGATTCATTTCATCAAAGATAGGTGAAGAGAAGTAGAAAGAAACAGTCATTTAATCAAAAAAAGCCACGATCTATCTTTTAAATATGAGTCGTGGCTTTTTAAACAGATTGATAAAATCAATTTTAAACTCTAGTGAAGTTTCAAATTAATGTCCCACTTTTATTTCCAATATTTCAATTTACTGGTTTGCCCAATGCCAACATTAAAACTATTGGTTGGATCAAGTTTTTGATAATGATTTTTTAAACTTGGTTTTGCTATATAGAGATGCCCTACATTATGTTCCGCAGGATATTCAGCCCCACGATCATCCAATAAATGCCACATTTGATGTTCCATCGCCAAAGGATCAACGCCTTTTTTTACAATATAATCTTGATGAAATACATGACAGAGAAAATGTCCGTAATATAACTTGTGAATGATTAAATCATCCATTGTTTTGGGTAAAGTTTCTACCCACTCCCGATCATTACGACGTAATGCAATATCTAAAGCAACAATATCTTCAACTTCTGAACGGTGTGTATCTCGATAGCGGATTGCTGCCCCTGCAACGGCAAAACGATGTAAAAATGCTTTGCGCCCTTCTTCCTCCGTACAACGGAAGAAGCTACCTGAAGAATGCTGTTGAAAATAATCATGTAAAAAAGCTTCAACTTGTTCAACATCTTGATTTTCGATACGAATCATCAAATGATGTTGATATAAATCACGAAACTCGTTCATTCGTTTAGGCAAATGATTCGGCAATAGTTTGGTCACCATTTGCAAAATTTTATCGGACAAATTACGTAAACCAATTTTCTCCAGATAACCATCGACTTTATCCTTCATCGCAAATGCCGCAGGTACTTTTGCTGTACCTAATTTTTCGATGAACATAAAAGTATCTTTGCCATATTCAGCGCCAATATCATAGGCAACACGGTGAATGTATTCACCAGCAATCGGTAGTCTAGGTAAATCTTTTAGTAAAAAACGGCGAATTTCAGTGAGATCATCGTGTGAGTTTGTCCCAACATAAAACACCTGACTTGGTATTTTCTCAAAGGTGTCTAGTCGTACTGCAAATACACAGACTTTACCTGCCGAACCCGAAGCTTCAAACAAACGTGATGGATCAGCATTAAATCGAGCAGGCGTAGCTTCATCAATCTGTTTCACATCATGTGCATAACGATGATCAGACGCACAACAACTTGGATTATTTATAATGTCATTGATTTGATAATTTTGACTTTCAAGCATGGTCAAAATGTCCTCTGGAGTTTCACCCAAATGTACCCCCAAGTGATTGACCAATTCCAACTCACCTGCATCATTGACTCGTGCATAGAGTGCTAACTCGGTATAGGCAGGTCCACGACGTACAAGTGCACCGCCAGAGTTATTACAAATTCCACCTAAAACTGATGCTCCGATACATGATGAACCAATCACAGAATGTGGTTCACGATTAAACGGAGCTAATTCTTTTTCTAGACGATCTAATGTAGCCCCTGGCAAACAAATGACTTGTTGACCTTGATTAATAACTTGAATGCCAGCCAAACGGCGTGTACTCATCAAAATCACTGGACGATCATAATCATCGCCAAATGGCGTAGAACCACCAGTCAATCCAGTATTAGCAGCCTGCATAATTACGATACAATCAGCATGGACAGCAGCTTGTAACACTTGCCATTGTTCAAACAAAGTTCCAGGAACAACAACAGCAAGGACTTTGCCTGAGCCATATCGACGCCCTTGACGATAAAGGCGCGTCTCATGATCTTGGGTCAAAACATGTTGCTGACCAACAATTTTGATCAATTGCTGAATGGTTTGCTGTAAATCAAAATTCGATTGCATTTTCCCTATCCTATCTATAAATGCCGACTCATTAAATGAGTTGCACATTCATTTCAGCGACATTATTTCAATGTAATTGCGACTGAGGAAAAACTTTCGATTTAATGTATCTCAATTTAAAAAGATAGATCAAACCATAGTCATCCACAAAACTTGGTCAATATTTTTAAGTTTCATATTTTAGAAATATCAACTGCTCAAAGCGCTTGGCTATAACGCTTACATTGGCTACAACGCTCACAGTTGATATTTAGACATAGCAAATTCGATAGCTTGATGGATATTTGCTCAACCTCAGAAATAGATTAATCAGTCAGTGCTTGATCTAGTTTGACTAAACAATCTGAAGTAATGTCAGCAATGGTTTTGGCACCCGTCAATGTCATCGCAACACGCATTTCTTTATCCATTAAATCAAGTAGGTTTGAAACACCAGCACCACCTGCGGCACCTAAGGCATAGACAAATGCACGCCCTAACATACACGTATCAGCGCCAAGTGCGAGCATTCGCACAACATCTAAACCATTACGAATACCCGAATCTGCCAGAATCTTAATATCGCCTTTCACAGCATCCGCAATTGGAGGGAGTGCCCGTGCTGATGACAACACACCATCAAGTTGACGACCACCATGATTAGAAACCACAATACCGTCTGCACCGAAACGAACCGCATCTTTAGCGTCTTCAGGATCAAGGATGCCCTTAATCACCATCGGACCATCCCAAAACTCACGAATCCATTCAAGATCTTTCCACGAAATAGAGGGATCAAAGTTATTGCCCAGCCAACCAATATAGTCTTCTAGTCCAGTCGGTTTGCCTAAATATTTGGAAATATTCCCCAAATCATGCGGACGCCCCAATAAGCCCACGTTCCAAGCCCAATGTGGATGGAAGCAAGACTGCATATAACGACGCATTGCTGCATTCGGACCACTCATCCCTGAATGTGCATCACGATAACGTGCACCCGGTACGGGCATATCTACAGTAAACACTAAAGTTGAGCAACCTGCTGCTTTAGCACGTTCCAAGGCATTTTTCATAAAGCCACGGTCACGCAAAACATAAAGCTGAAACCACATCGGACGACCAATTGCTGGAGCAACTTCTTCAATTGGACAAACTGAAACTGTAGATAAAGTAAATGGAATACCTTTTTTATCTGCTGCAACTGCTGCCTGTACTTCACCACGGCGTGCATACATCCCAGTTAAACCGACAGGAGACAATGCAACGGGCATTGATAAAGTTTCATCAAACAATTTTGTTTCTAGACTTAACTGAGACATATCATTTAAAACACGCTGTCTCAAAGCGATTTTTGATAAATCTTCTACATTGCGCTTCAGTGTATATTCAGCATATGCACCGCCATCAATGTAATGAAATAAAAATGGAGGTAAACGACGTCTCGCTGCTTCACGGTAGTCATTTGCAGAAGAAATAATCATGTTCATATCCTGTTTAATCGGCTTGCACGTTGACGACGAGCTTCTTCTTCATCAATCATCCGTACTTGCTGCACTACAAATTCTATATGTCCACATACTGCATCTCTTGCAGCATCTGGATCATGACGTTCAATTGCATCCATCACTCTAAAATGCTGATCATGCAATTGATCAAATCGATGTGTCTCTGAGTAAACCTTACGTCTGCCCAGTAATACGTTAAATTGCAACAAATCGAACACGCCCCGCATCATCTGAATCAAGACTAAATTGTGCGATGCCTCAGCAATCGCCAAATGAAATTTAGCGTCCGCCAGTGAAGCTTGTTCATCATCCCCTAATGACTGAAAGTATGAAATCTGGTCATAATACTTACGGATCAAAGCCAGATCTTCTTTTGTTGCACGTTGTGCCGCATACCAAGCCGAGCCCTCCTCAAGAATTGTTCGTGCTTCTTGCACATCAAAACGATAGGCAGGGTCTGGTCTTGATCAATTAAATTACTTAACGGGCTAACAATCTGGTCTTGCGACCAGTTCACAGGGATTTGTTGCAAATAAGTCCCCGCTCCGACTTTACTGATCAGCATGCCCATACTGGTCAATTGCGAAATCGCTTCTCTTAAAGAAGAACGGGATACACCGAGTTGTTCACACAACTTTCGTTCAGCAGGCAATCGTTCTCCGACTTGCATGTTTTTTTCTGCGATTAACATGCGTAGGCTGTGGACCACTTTGTCGGAGACTTTCATCTGCTTTCCTTAATATTGCATTGGTTCAGTGTCGCTGAGTCTCATGGAATCATCCATGGGAACACATAAGCTTGTAGGGTAATAATAATACCGATCATTACTGTAAACGTTATACTGTGTTTCACCGTAAAACGAAACAGATCTGATTCTTTACCAACAAGCCCGACCGCAGCGCAGGCAATTGCAATCGATTGAGGAGAGATCATTTTTCCTGTCACACCACCACTGGTATTCGCTGCAACCAACAAGACTTCTGGGACTCCAATTTGTTGTGCCGTGGTTGCCTGTAATGCACCAAATAGTGCATTGGCAGAAGTATCCGAACCTGTCAGGAACACCCCTAACCAGCCTAAGAATGGTGAGAAGAACGTAAATGCTTGCCCTGTATGTGCCAATGCCAAAGCCAAGGTTGCAGACATCCCTGAATAGTTGGCAATAAAAGCAAATGCCAATACCATACCAATCGAATAAATTGGAATTTTTAATTCATTAATTGTTTCACCAAAAGTAACTACAGCTTCTTTAGGCTTCATTTTTAAGAAAATGATGGCGATGATTGCAGCAAAAATAATGGCTGTCCCTGTTGCTGAAAACCAATCAAACTTATAAATCGCATCATAATCTTTGATTTCAGATACCACAGGCGGCATCTTTTGCACCATTTGATGCAAGAAAGGCACTTTGATTGAAATCACTAAATCATGCAATGCACCATCTTTGGTAAACAAGTCTTTGAATGGTTTAACACTCCAGATTGTTACCATGACTGTCAGAATGGCAAATGGCGACCAAGCTTTCGCAATTTGAGCAAGCGTATATTTTTGCTTTTTTTGCTCAGCCAGATTTTCGTTCATGCTGGCATCTTCATTGGCAAAACGGAAGATATGTTTAGGCTGCCAATACTTCAATAAAATCGTAAGTGAAATCAAAGATGCAATAGATGCGGTAATGTCTGGCAGCTCAGGACCAACAAAGTTTGACGTTAAATATTGAGCGATCGCAAAAGCACCACCACCAACAATCACCGCAGGCCAAGTTTCTTTAACACCACGCCATCCGTCCATGATTGCCATGATCCAGAACAGTACAATTGGCACCATAAATGGCAACTGACGTCCGACCATCTGGCTGATTTCATGTGTTTCAACACCTGAAACTTGGCCAACAACAATAATTGGAATTCCCATAGCACCAAATGCAACAGGCGCCGTGTTTACAATCAAGCACAGACCAGCAGCATAAAGTGGTTTGAAACCAAGCCCGACCAACAATGCAGCGGTAATTGCCACAGGGGCACCAAAACCAGCCGCCCCTTCCAAGAAAGTACCAAAAGCAAAACCTACAAACAGCATTTGTAAGCGTTGATCTTCTGTAATCGATAAAATTGAAGAACGAATAATATCGAACTGTCCAGTTTTAACTGAAATCTTGTACAGGAATACTGCACCGATAATAATCCATGCAATAGGCCATAAGCCGTAGAAAAAGCCATAGACCATTGATGCCAATGCCATCATTGTCGGCATTTGATAAGCAAATAAAGAAACCAATAAGGCCAATATGACTGTAATCGTCCCCGCAACACTTCCTTTCATGCGGAATACAGCTAGGGCCAAAAAGAAAAATATAATTGGAATGAGTGCAATGGCACTGGATACCCAGATATTGCCCCCATTGGATCATAAATCTGTTGCCAATGTGGAAGCATTGTCATCTCCTTGAAATGCTTGCTAGAACGTGGAGTTTGATAAAATCACCCATTTATTTTCTCAATAATTAGTATGACCAATATTAATTTAAAAATAAAAAAATAACCAATATTTTCGCTTTATAGTAATTTTTGTTGATTTAAAGTTCAATAGTTATTCGTTTATTTGTAAAATGGTATGATCAATATTTTAGAGATTTTTATTAATTTGATTCCATATTTCCCCGATTTCTGTGTTTAGTATATTTTTAAAATATTATTTTTAATATTTATCATTTTTATACGACTTTAGTCTAAAACAATCTCTAAAAATCAAATTTTAATCAGCACTAAAACTCATTTTTATTACGATATTTATCACATGCACAACATATTGGTCTGATCATTTATAAAAATAAAGCCTACAACTTTTGTTATCGATCGGCTTTGTTGCATAAAGGATTTAAAGGCAAAGTTCTCCTAGGCGCCTCAAATTTAAGTGACAACTTGAGTATGAGGTCGGCCTAATTCTGTAAATTTATTTAAAATAGCTATACGGGCATGTACCTCATTGACTTGGCTTTGAAAGTTCCTAGCACTGAGTTTATCGCCTAATAATTTGATGCAATGCATCTTAGTTTCGACCAAACTTCGGTGATGATAGCCTGACCATTTTTTCCATAG
>WNDP01000225.1 GCA_009912575.1 Acinetobacter bereziniae | reverse complement strand
TAAAAGGCTATAAAGACATCAAAGCCCTCGATAAGATCGAAGTATATGATGTTCAGTTGATCAAACGGAGTCTTTAATGGCGGGTAGTCAACGTCTTAAGCGCATGGCGGATACAGTACAACGTGAGCTGTCAGAACTGATTCGCCAAGAACTTAAAGATCCTCGCTTAGGTGGTCTTGTGACCATCTCTGCGGTGAAAGTCAGTCCTGACTTAGGTTATGCAGAAGTTTACGTGACTGTTATGGGGCGTGAGCTTGGCGATGAGCAAAGTGAAGCGGCAAATAAAGAAACTTTAGATGTATTAAATAAAGCTTCTGGTTTTTTGCGCCACGAATTAGGTCGTCGTATCAAAACACGTATAACACCGCGTTTGCGCTTTCATTATGATAAAACCAATGCTTATGGTAACTATATGTTTGGTTTAATCGCAGAAGCTGTAAAAGATTTACCTGAGCAAAAAGACGAAGAATAAGTATTTGTAGAAAGTCACCTGAGGGTGGCTTTCTTATATCTTCGAAAATATGGCTATTAAGCCCCATCCTTCTAAACTATATTCTAAAAATAATGAGTGGTTTTGCCTTAACGCACTTTTCTTAAAAATGTATGTCATTCCCAAAAGCTTAATTGCGAATAGATAGCAGAAATTAAACAAAACTTTATCTTAAACTGTATAGAATGCAGATATATCAACAAATACAAATAAATATCTCTGAGGAATGAGCAATGAATGCAACGAAAAAAGGTCTATTGGCACTGACTTTGGCGAGTACATTGGTTTTTTCGGGTTGTGGTTACAACACTTTGCAAGCCAAAGATGAATCTGTAAATGCGGCATGGTCAGAAGTTGAAAACCAATATCAACGTCGTGCAGATTTAGTTCCGAACCTTGTGAGTGTTGTGAAAGGCTATGCAACACATGAAGAAAAAGTTTTAACTGAAGTGACTGAGGCACGTGCCAACGTTGCAGGTTTAAAAGTAGATAAAGAAGTATTGAACGATCCAGAACTGTTTAAAAAATACCAAGAAGCCCAATCACAAATGACAGGTGCATTGTCTCGGCTTTTGGCAGTCACTGAAAACTATCCTGACTTAAAAGCCAATGAGCAATTTCGTGATTTGCAAGTACAGTTGGAGGGTACTGAAAACCGAATCAGTACAGCAAGAACACGGTATGTTCAGACTGTTCAAGACTACAATACTTACGTACGTCAGTTCCCACAAGCAATGATTGCAAAAGTAATTGGGATGAAAGCCAAACCAAACTTTAGTGCTGAAGCAGGCGCATCAAAAGCACCAACAGTGAATTTTAATTAAGTATTAGATTTTCATCTTATTTGAGGAATCACACAAAAGAGATGACAGTCCTCTCTATTATTTAAGTAAAGGTGAGTTATGCTTGAACGGAAAGGAAAATCAGCAATTCAAATAATCAGTACATTATTCTATGTACTTTTGGCGCTGATCTTTTCTGTTCAATCTCAGGTCTGGGCTGAAACAGCAACGGCCACAGATGAACAACAAGCACAAGAAGCTATTGTTTTAGGAAAAGTTGCCCCAAATACCAACTTGCCGAATGTAATGGGTTCATCACCTGTAAATGGTCAAAATCAACCGACAACCACATCTCAACAACCGTCACAGAGCTCTTCATCAAACCAAGCAAAAGTCGCCAATGATATTGCTGAGGGTGATACAGAAA
This sequence comes from Acinetobacter bereziniae, assembly GCA_009912575.1. Taxonomy (GTDB): domain Bacteria; phylum Pseudomonadota; class Gammaproteobacteria; order Pseudomonadales; family Moraxellaceae; genus Acinetobacter; species Acinetobacter bereziniae_A. Next base: position 5,470 of record WNDP01000225.1, on the reverse strand, counting down.
GAAATATCCCGACATTGAATCAACCCGTGGTTGATCAAGCCAATGTTTTGTCTGCGGCTGAAAAGCAAAATTTAGAACAACAGATTCGTGATATTTATCGTCAAGGTAAAGCACAAATCGGGATTATTATTGTCCCAACCACAGAGCAAGAAGGTATTTTTGATTTTGCCATGCGTGTTGCAGAGCAATGGAAACTTGGATCAGCAAAACAAGACAATGGTCTATTGATCGCTGTTGCTGTGAATGACCATAAAATTCATATCGCCACAGGTTATGGTTTAGAAGGCGTATTGCCTGACATTGTAGTCAGTCGAATCATACGTAATCAAATTTCTCCAGCATTTAAACAAGGGCAATATGCTCAAGGTTTACAAGCCGCTGTGGGAGAAATTGAACGTATTTTAAATTTAGATCCTGAAATTGCGCAACAAGCTGCAGATGAGCTTAAAGAACGCCAAAACCAAGCAATACAAGCCCAAGAAGCCAAAGACCGAACATTAAGTACGGCAATGATCATTCTTGTTGTGGGTATATTTGCTTCATTTATCGTTGGTAATCGTTTAAGTGCAGCAGTTGCTGGGGTGACAGCAACTGCTGCTGGGCTTATATATGGTTCTGGCATCGTAATGAGCTTAATTTTAGGCTTTGGTATATTTTTCTTATTGATTACTTCTCTGGCTCAGCTAATCTTACAAATGTTTCTCTCTGGCGGTGGACGTGGTGGAAGCGGTGGCGGTGGTTTTGGTGGAGGTGGCGGCTATAGTGGCGGCGGCGGTGGTTTTGGTGGGGGAGGAGCATCAGGCTCATGGTAACAAAAACTGATACAACAGAAATTTTGACTGAACCAAAATTCCAGGAAAAAGTACAGCCGAGTTTTAAGCGCTGGCTCAAGCATTGTCTTTATATGCCTGCATCAAAGCGCTATTTTTCTAAACAAGACCAACATGCGATTGCTCAAGCGGTTAAACAAGCTGAAGAAGGTCATGTGGGTGAAATACAAGTGGTGATTGAGGGGCATATCCCTAGCCATCAAGCCTATCATCAAAATACCCGTCTCCGAGCACAACAGCTCTTTGCTGAGTTGGGTGTATGGGATACCGAATACAATAGCGGTGTTTTGCTTTATTTGAATTTGTGTGAAAAGGCGGTAGAAATTGTCGTAGATCGTGGTATCCATCAGGCGACCACACCACAAACTTGGCAACAGATTTGTGATGAAATGATTATCCAGTTACAAAATAAACACTACCGTTTGGCAGTCGAAAGTGGTGTAAGTCAGATTGGTAAAGTATTGAATTTATTTTACAATCAGCAAAAACCTGATAATATGAATGAATTGACAAATCAGCCGATTATTCTGAATTAATTTTAAATAAACGAACTGAAATATTTTTAAACAAGAGTGACAGGAAATGTCACTTTTTTACGTTTAATTACTTAAAAAAACAACCGTTAAAAAAAGTTTGTAAACTGTTACATTGTCTCTAAAATCGAGATGTGTAAGTTGGTTGTTGATTTTTTCCACAAAAACAGCCACATAAATTGCTCTAAAAAAGGCTTAAAAATTTTTAAAAACATTGGAGAAATGTTATGAATGCTCAAAAAGGTTTTACCTTAATTGAATTAATGATCGTTGTTGCAATTATCGGTATTCTTGCGGCGATTGCGATTCCTGCGTATCAAAACTATACAGCAAAGTCTCAGGTGGCTGCAGGTCTTGCTGAAATTTCACCTGCTAAAACTAATGCAGAAGCAAAATTAGCTGAGGGTGTATCTGCTGCTATTACTTCTGCTTCTGCATTAGGAATAGCAACTTCAGCTCGCTGTTCAGCACTTAATGTTTCGATTGGCACTGATGGTGCATCGAATATTACATGTACATTAGCTGGAACAAAATCAATTAATGGTCAAAAAATTCAATGGGTACGTGGATCTGATAATGTAAATGGAACTATTGGAACATGGACTTGTCAAACTAACGTCGCACAAGAGTTAGCTCCTAAAACATGTACTGTTACGACAATCAGTTGATTCATCCAGTTTAAAAAAAGGAGAGTTTTGTGCTCTCCTTTTTAGGTAAATTATGAAGCTATTATTATTTTTTGCTGGTGTTGTATTTTCTTTTAGTTTTTTAAACCCTATTCATTTCAATCCATGGCCTAGTTTTTTATCTGAATTAATTTGTTGCATTTCTTTTTTATTACTTATTATATTTATTCCAATAATAAAGATTCCTAAAAATATATTAATTATTTTTTCTTTTTCATTAATGCCAATTGCTCAATTTATTTTTGGTCAAATTTATTACTTTAGCATTTCTTTGATAAGTTTTTTATATATTGCTAGCTTTGGATTAGCAGTGCTACTGGGATATAACTTATCAATTCAGAAAAAGGGCGAAAATGCAAAAGTATTAATGACTTTTATTTCCTATATTTATATTTTTATTTGCTTTTTTTCAAGTGTTATTGCAATTATTCAATGGTTGAATATGCCTTATAATACTGAATATATTTCAGGTATGGTTGGTAATAGACCTTTTGCAAATTTAGCTCAACCAAATCATTTGGCAACTTTATTGAGTTTGGAGGTAATTGGATGCTTTTATTTGTATGAAAATGAGAAATTAAAAAAATATTTTTTAGCTTTATTAATTCTATTGTTTATATTTATTATTGCTTTAACACAATCTAGAACTACTTGGGTATTTTTGTTGGTATTTATAATATTTTTAATTTATAAAGGTAAAGTAATAAGATTTAAATTAACTAAGAGGTTACTTGTAATATGGAGTGGTATTTATATCTCATGTATTTTCACTGTTCCTTTTTTTAATGAATTTTTATCTTCTTATTTTAATGTACTACAAACTACAAATGTAATTGAGCGCGCAACAACAGGGTATTTGAGAATGGAGATTTGGAACCAGTCACTCCATGCAATAAAAGAAAAACCGTTGTTTGGTTATGGATGGAATCAAACATCAGTTGCTCAATATGCTGTTATAGAGAATTATCCTGGTAAAGAGTGGTTCTCAAGCGCGCATAACATTGTTTTAGATATTATTATTTGGAATGGGTTAATAGTAGGGGGATTAATAACTCTTTACTTTTTATTAATATATTTAGTTTGCTTAATTAAAAATATAAAAATAGAAACTGTATTTGCAAGTTTAATGATTCTCCCAGTCTTAGTACATTCTTTTTTAGAATATCCATTTAAATATTCATATTTTTTACTTCCAACCGGATTATTTTGGGGGATAATAATTTCTGAAATCGAATTGAAACCCTTTAGTGTTCGATCGATTTATTTTAGTTTGATTTCGATTTTTGGGTTTTTAATATTGGGTTTTATATTTAAAGAATTTAATGAGAGTACAGATAATAATGTGGCTGCAAATACTTATGAAATGAATGAAAGGGTTGATCACTTTGAGTTAGCTTATCCAGTATATATACTTGATGAATTTAAGTATAGATCACAATGGTTTGCTCTAAATCCTTGTACAAGGTTAAACAGAAATGACTTGAATAAGGTTGGAAATATGGTTTCTTTACATTTGACTCCCTATGATCTATTAAAATATGCAAAAATATTATCTTATAATGGGTTTCAAAAGGAAGCATTTAGTCAATTGAAAATATTAGAAATATTGTATGGTGGAAAATATAAATATGATGATATTATATGTAAAAATAAATAGATTTATAACTATGCAGCCTAAAGGTTTTACTTTAGTTGAGCTAATAATTGTTGTTGCTATAATAGGTGTTATGATTGGTGTAGCAACTCCGTTTTATAGACAATATATTCATTCTGCAAATGAAAAGGCTTGTTTAGCTGAAGTACAGTCATACTCAAATTTTGTATATTATCTTTTGAGTACGCAGAATAACGAAAAAATTACTAATCCTCCTGATATTTCAGCTTGTGCCTATATAACTAATGCTACATCGTGGAATGAATCAACAACCAATCTAATTATTGAAGCGAGAACTAAGAATTCATCCATTGTAGATATTCGTTGCGATTTAAGTAAAGGCGCAAATTGTACAATCATTCCTTAAGCAAAAAGTGTTAGAAACGCTATAATAGGCTCAGTTTTTCTATTTACTTTTCATATGAAAGCCATTCCTTATATCCTTTCAGCCTTGTTGCTTTTACTTGCTTGGCTTTTACCGATCCATAAAATGCCATGGACAACTTTTGGTAGTGAAGCACTGACCTTTCTATCAGCATTGGCATTGTTAAGTGCTTTTTATCATCAAGATTTAAAAATACCTAGACCTCAATTACTTGTATTACCTGTACTTGGAATTCCACTGATTCAATGGGGTTTTGGCGAGATTCTATACCTGAGTAATGCGTTACTCTGTACAGCCTATATTGCCATGTTTTGGTTGATGGTTGTGGTTGGGTATAACTTAGCAATTGGAGAAAAAGGCCAAAGAGAACAGATCTTTAAAATTTTCTGTTTGGTGGTTTTTGCTGGTGGAATATTTTCAAGCTTTATTGCAATCGCGCAATGGTTGGATATAAATGAATATTTTAGCCCATTGGTCAATCTTCTTAATGGTAATCGTCCCTATGCGAACTTTGCCCAACCCAACAATTTAGCGACCTTTATTTGTATGGGCGTGTTTGCATGCTTATATTTTTATGAAAAGAAAATTTTCCCGAATTATGCACTTGTACCTACTGCATTTATCTTTTTATTGACCATTGCATTGACCCAGTCACGTACTGCATGGGTAGTCTGTTTATTCACACTGATTTATTTAACGATAAAGCAATTTGGTCAAACCAAACGTTTTAGTTTTGCAAAACTGCTGGTATGGAGCGGTGTATTCGTTGTTCTTATCAGTAGTTTGCCACAGATTAATCAGTGGATTACAGCTTTTTCAACGCAAGACATTGTGCAAACTTCCTCCGTGGTAGAGCGGGCAAGTTCGGGCTACCTGCGTTTGGATATGTGGAATCAAGCTTTGATTGCGATTTCTGAAAAGCCTTGGCTAGGTTATGGCTGGAATCAGACGGGAATGGCACAAATTGCTGCTTTTGACATATATCCATCACATGAGTGGTATAAAACAGCGCATAACGTGGTTTTAGATTTACTGATTTGGAATGGTATTCCATTGGGTGGGTTGATTATTCTTTATGTCGTCATTTGGTTGTATTGGCTAAATAAAGGCATAAAAGAGCCTGTTTCTATTGTCGCTAGTTTGATGGTCTGTGCCATTCTGATTCATGCATTATTAGAATATCCAATTCATTATGCTTATTTTTTACTGCCTTTGGGTTTTCTATTGGGGTTGATTCAAGCGCAATATCCTCGACTACCAACAGTGAAGCTGAAATCGTCGATCATTGTGAGTATTATTGTGATCGGTCTGGTATTGGTCGGTGTGATTTATCGAGACTATATTTTATACCGTCAACAAAGTGTTTTTGTGACGAAAAAGAC
>WNDP01000224.1 GCA_009912575.1 Acinetobacter bereziniae | reverse complement strand
GACACCCATGACTTTACAAGCTCTGGATACATTCTGAAGTTCTTCAGCTAAATTGAGTAAGCCTACTTTGTGTTTAATGATTTGATTGTTAGTATGCAACATAAGAAAGTTACCTTTGTTTGATTAAGATTCGACACCTTTATCAAAACGGGTAACTTTCTCTTTTTCAAGATCAATGTCTGATCAGATCTGAACTAATACAAATAATGTATGTCACAACCTGTAGATATCATTTTCTATGATGGTGTGGTGTCTAAACCACACCACGCACAGATTTCAGCTCAATCTGAGTCTGAAGTTCTGATTCGATATGGCGATCGTTTAGAGCAACATCGCCGTTATTTTTATACAGACATGGCATTGATTGGTGCGCTTGGGCAATTACATCCTGTGATTGAATTGAAAGACGATGCACGGATCGAGTTTGATGGCGCATTGCCAGAATGGTTTAATTACGGAACTAAAAAAGTTCAACATTCGATCTGGAAATTAGAGCGATCTCCAAGCCTGATCATTTTTAGTGTTATTTTTGTGATTGCCTTCGTCGTTGGTTTAGTCAAATGGGGTGTTCCAGCTGCTTCACATTATGTGGCTTTTCAATTACCTGAAAATAGCTTGAAAAAATTAGGGGATGAAGCCGAAACTTATGTGTTAAATAATTGGACAGAGCCTAGTCAATTGGCTCAAGGTCAAAAAGATTTAATTTCCAAGCAATATTTAAATACGGTGGCTGAAGGAAAACCTGCCAGATTGGTCTTTCGTGAGGGAGGGCGATTGGGTGCAAATGCAGTAGCATTACCCAACAATACCATCATTATCACTGATGAACTGATTGAAATGGCGCATAGCGATCAGGAAATTCTTGGGGTTTTGGCACATGAACAAGGTCATTTAGTTCAGCGCCATAGCCTACAACAAGGATTAACCAGTTTAGGTCTCAGTGTTTTGTATATTGCAATGACTGGGGATAGTTCAGATTTATTTACTTCATTACCGGCAGCGATGATTGGAGCGAATTATTCACGTAAATTTGAATCTGAAGCCGATCTATATGCTTTACAGTTGATGGATCGAAAGGGCATTGAAGTATCACATTTTGCAAATTTCTTACAACGTTTAAGCGATGAAACTGAAGATTCAGAAAAAGCAGACAATGCGAGTCAAACAGCAAATGCCGATAAAAAAGTGCCATCTAGTTCAGCAGCACCTCAAAAAGAGTCGGATAAAAATCAGTCTTTAGCAATTTTGGATGCATTATCTTCGCATCCTGCAACTGAAGAACGAATTCAAATGGTTCGCGATTTTGAGAAAAAGCAGCAGGCGAAGCATCAGCAGACAAAATGATCTGTTATCTTTAGATAACGATTGATTTGATCAAGGGCTTTTTAAAGCCCTTGATTTTTGGGGTATCCAAGACTCAGACAAGAAAAAAATTTAATTTTTTAGTACCATTTAATTTTTTAGCGCCATTTTTTTGCTGGAAACAATTTACACAGGATTCATCAATAGTAAGCATTAGAATTATTTTATACATTGTGACCTAGGTTAAAGCTGTCTTTTTTTAAAGCAACTTTGTAAGGCAAGTTTGTTATAATAAGAAAAATTTCTATATCTGCTAGGTTGTTTCATGTCCAAGCCATTTCTGATTGCCCCTTCAATTCTATCTGCTGATTTTGCCCGTTTAGGTGAAGAAGTTGAAAATGTATTGGCTGCAGGTGCAGATGTCGTCCATTTTGATGTGATGGATAATCACTACGTGCCAAATTTAACTTTTGGTGCAGGCGTGTGTAAGGCATTAAAGAAATATGGGATTAAAGCGCCAATTGATGTACATCTCATGGTTTCACCCGTAGATCGTATGATTGGTGACTTTCTTGAGGCAGGTGCAGATATTATTACCTTCCATCCTGAAGCAACAGATCATATTGATCGTTCATTGCAGCTTATTAAAGATGGTGGAGCAAAAGCAGGTTTAGTTTTTAACCCAGCGACACCATTACATCATCTTGATTATGTGTTGGATAAAGTAGACCAAGTTTTATTGATGAGTGTTAACCCTGGTTTTGGTGGTCAAAAATTTATTCCAATGACTTTGGAAAAATTACGCCAAGCTCGAAAAATTATTGATGCCTCAGGTCGTGACATTCGTTTGGAAATTGATGGTGGTGTAGGTCCTGCTAATATTCGTGAAATTGCTGAAGCTGGTGCTGATATGTTTGTTGCAGGCTCAGCAATTTTTGGAAAATCAGACTATCAATCTGTCATCAATGAAATGCGAGCTGAATTAGCCAAAGTTGGGCAAATTTCAGTATAAAAGTTTTCCACAAAACTGTGTCTTAACTTGTGGATAAAGTTGTGATTAACAGTATGGAATGGATAACTATGTTGATAAGCATATGGATAAGCTGGGTATAGATTAATCAAATAGCGATCAAGTGTTTAGAACACCATCAACTATCGTTTAAAAAGGGCTCAATTGAGCTCTTTTTTATGAAAAGTGTTTTAAATGAAGATGTTTTATTGAGCATTTATTGATTGAAAATAAAGCTGATGGATATTTGCTCAGTGATTGCGTCTATCAAGATGTCTAAGTTATTTGCCAAAATCAATAATATTGGCTATGCTTTAAACTGATGATGGACTAAAACAAGGTTTTCATTTTGTTTACACAACTTCGCAAACAGATCTGGTTTGTTTGTCTTATGGTTTTTGCCATAGGGTGGAGTGGTGTGTCTATCGCGTCGATGAAAGTCATGCCCATGAGTATGCAACACCAACAGATGATGTCTTCAATGTCTGTAAGTGAACATCAAGCAATGATGCAAAGTGCGTCCTTGCAAAAGCTAGAAAATCACTGTGATGTTAAACAGTATAAACATCAGCAAAACCAGCCTACTGATCATGAGCAACAAAGTAATAATTTGAAAAGTTGCCATACACAGAGCAGTCAATCCAAACACATTGCAGCAACTGAATGTCAAGACTGTGCATTATTCTCATGTCAATCTTCAATCGTTTGGTTTAACAGTGATATTCCTAAAATGGTTACTCCTGACCATTTTCAAAATATTCATCACGATCAAGCCAATTATCAAGCACAGCATCTCGCTGGCTTTTGGCAAGAAATTTTACGTCCCCCAAAAGCTTAATCTGATTTTAGAAAATTTTATTCGTAAAGTTTATTTTTAAAATTTAGGTTAAGTTATGTCTATTTATCTCGTTCAAAAGCGTTTAGCGCAAAGTATGATCGCTGCTGCGTGTTTAGTATCCTCAACATGGGGAATAGCAGCAGTCAAAGAATATCGTCTGACCATTGATGAAGGCATGGTCAATGTGATTGGAAAACCATTAAAGCGTATTACTGTAAATGGTCAGTTTCCCGCACCGCTTCTTGAGTTTGAAGAGGGTGACGATGCTGTTATTCGTGTTACCAATAAATTAAAAAATCAAGATTCCTCAGTTCACTGGCATGGTTTGTTATTACCTGGAATTATGGATGGTGTGCCTGGGTTTAATGGATTTAATGGGATTAAACCCAACGAAGAATACGTTTATAAGTTTAAAGTTCGTCAGAGTGGAACATATTGGTACCATGCGCATTCTAAAGGACAAGAACAAGATGGTTTATATGGTTCTTTAGTGATTTATCCTAAAGACAAAAAGCCACTGGCAGCCCATGAACGAACAGATCGTGATTATGTGGTTATGCTATCTGACTTTCATAAGCAAACCAGTGAACAAATCCAAAATAATCTTAAAGTTTCAGCAGAATATTACCAAAATCGACGAGAAACGGTGTTTGATGTTTGGAAGCAAATACAACGAGATGGTTTAAAAACCACGTGGTCTGATCGAAAAATGTGGAATCAGATGCGTATGCTAAAAACGGATATGTCTGATGTAACAGGCTATACCTTCTTGGTGAATGGAAAGACTCCTGAACAGAACTGGACTGGTATGTTTAAGCCAAACGAAAAGGTCCGTTTACGTTTTGTGAATGCATCAGCAATGTCATTTTTTGATGTCAGAATTCCAAATTTAAAAATGACGGTTGTCAGTGCAGATGGTCAGCCTGTAAAGCCCGTTGCTGTTGATGAGTTTCGTATCGGAACGGCTGAAACTTATGATGTGATTGTTGAACCAAAAACCAATCATTATCAAATAGAAGCAGAGTCGATTGACCGCTCAGGATTTGCGATTGGAACACTGCATAATGAATTAACACCTAAAGCAACAGGGATACATATGCCTGTGGCGCGCCCACGCTCATTACTCACCATGGAAGATATGGGAATGGACCATTCCAGTATAGGAGATGGTATGCAGGGTATGGATCATTCGAAGATGAGTGCCAATGACAGCATGCAAGGTATGGATTACTCAAAGATGAGTGCCAACGACAGCATGCAAGGTATGGATCATTCGAAGATGAGTGCCAATGACAGCATGCAAGGTATGGATCACTCAAAGATGAGTGCCAACGACAGCATGCAAGGTATGGATCATTCGAAGATGAGTGCCAATAGCAGCATGCAAGGTATGGATCACTCAAAGATGAGTGCCAACGACAGCATGCAAGGTATGGATCACTCGAAGATGAGTGCCAACGACAACATGCAAGGCATGGATCACTCAAAAATGAGTGCTGACAATATGCAGGGCATGGATCACTCAAAAATGAGTGCTGACAGTATGCAAGGCATGGATCACTCACAACATAATATGCAATCAGCATCGAAGAATGACCAAGTGGTTTATGGTTGGGCAAATGCATCGACGCCTGAAGGTGATAAAGCACTTCAATACAGTGATTTAAAGTCACTTACACCACAACCAGATACGCGTGAAGCGACCAGTGAATTGGTGGTACGTTTAGGTGGAACGATGGAGCGTTATGTCTGGACGATTAATGGTAAAAAATTTAGTGAGGCTGAACCGCTCAAGGTCAAATACGGTGAACGTATCCGTATTAAGTTTATTAATGACAGTATGATGGCGCATCCAATGCACTTACATGGCATGTTTATGCAACTGGAAAATGGCCAGCCTCCAGTAGATATGCCAAATAAACACACTGTTGTTGTACCGCCAGGTAAAACAGTGACTGCATTGCTTACAGCAGATGAATTAGGTGAATGGGCAATCCATTGTCATCTGTTGTATCACATGACATCAGGCATGATGAATAAACTGATCGTTGCAAATGTTAGTGATGGCAAAGTCTCCACACAACCCATTCAAACAACAAAAACGACAGAAGTGAAAGGAGGCGAACATGAAAATCATTAATCTTTTTTCAAAATCAGTTTTAACGACTTTATTGCTTTCGATCACTGGTTTAGCAATGGCACATGAAGGGCATCAGATGCCAGATGAAAGTAATAAGGTCGCAACATCAACAATGGCAATGTTCCGATGGATCATTCCCAAATGGTGCAAATGAATAATCCAAGCCAAAAAATAGATCATTCACAACATCAAATGGCGAGTCCTGATTCCAATGATACTGAGCCTAATGCATCACATGACATGCATGACCATCGTAAGGAGCATGGCGGACAAGTTTATCAAAGGGTCACGATTGATAATGCTTGGATGGTGGATGAAGATGGTGAAGGTACATTGGATTCTTCATTTGAGCTAAGACTTGGAACAGATGAAAATAAACTGTTTCTCAAGGGAAGTTCCAGCAAAGCCGAATCAAGCAAAGCTGAATATGATCTGAGTGCCTTATATAGCCGTAATATCGCAGCATTTTGGGATGTGCAAGCAGGTGTCCGTTATACTGATGATCCTGAACGAGAAACAGATCAACAACAGTTCGATGCTGCACTCGGTTTACACGGCTTGGCACAGTATTTTTTTGAAACAGATGCATATCTTTACTTTGGTCAAGACAGCAGAGTGTCATTTAGTTTAGAAACTTCACGTGATTTACTGTTAACTCAAAAACTGATTTTACAGCCTTATTTAGATCTCAATGTGGTCTTTAGTGATGACTCTCGATACGCAAAAAAAATCAGGTCTAAACAGTATTACCACGGGTTTAGAAACACGATATGAGATTACGAAAAAGGTTATGCCTTATGTCAGTGTTGCTTATGCCTACACAAAAGGCAATAAAGAAACCGATTGGCAAATTGCCACAGACTCTAAAAATGGATGGTTATATGGTGCAGGTCTGCGCTTTAGATTCTAAATTGTCATGGTCTAACTAAATGAAAGGTCACTTCAACTGAAGTGACCTTTTACGTTTCGGCAATACCTGCCACAGTTTCAAGTTGATTGTTAACGAACTTGAACTCCATTCCGTGCTCTGTATCCAAATCATAATGGATGGATAACGTTAAAGTATCTGGAGAGCTCACACGCAAATTTAACATGGTTTGAATATAAGGATTATGCGCCTCAACATCATGTATATTCAAAGCAGCTTCTCCTGATTTTTCAGGGTTTTCATAGTGATGTGCATAAAGTTTTTGATAACGCTCGAAAGCATGTGTTTGTATCGTATTTAGATGTTGATTAAAGTGTTGAAGAAAAATTTGATAAGTTTTGGCAAAGGCATTGAGTTGTTCTTGATTTGGTTTTTGTTCTATTTCATTACCTTCGTCATCAAACTCTTCACCTAAAAAGATTTCACGATCTGCATGTTGGTTAAAAAATGCATGTGAAAAAAAAGTTTCTGAACTAAATCCAGCCCAACTTGGATGGATTTCATCCCAATAATCATGTTTCATGGCGTTTTTACTCCGCTTTTATAATGACTGTGATTGATCATAAAGTAAGCTTGATGAAAAAGTACCATTCAAATGTAAAAAAGGTCAAATTTTGTAAATTTTAATAAATTGAAGCAGATGAATTGATATAATTAAAACTCATCTGGAGGAACGACCTCCCTCAATTTGAGAAAAATCGTCAGGACGACTTGATTCTAATTTAAATTTGGAGCTGGTCATGGCTTGGATTGTTCTCGTCTTTGCAGGTGTTTTTGAAATCATTTGGGCATATACCATGAAAATGTCCGAGGGATTTACAAAGCTGACACCGAGCATTATCACTTTATTTTTTATGGTTTTAAGTTTTGGTCTATTGGCATATGCAATGCGTACCTTGCCATTGGGAACGGCTTATACCATTTGGACAGGAATTGGCGCAATTGGTTCATT
>WNDP01000223.1 GCA_009912575.1 Acinetobacter bereziniae | reverse complement strand
CAAAATGTACGCTTAAACACAATATTTTATAAATAGCTGTGTCTTAGACAATTCATGTTATCAATAAAATAAAACCTAGAGAGGACAGAAATATTGAAAACCTTAAAAACAAAAACAATTTCTTCAGATCTTCAATTTCTTTAAATCTTCAATGAAAAAAAATAAAATCAATTCTTCTTATATATTTTAAAACTTTTGCAAGCGTTTAACTTACGACCGTCATTTGCATTTTTATAAGCTTACGATTTTGAGTATCAGCATTATAATTTCTACTCAACATATGTTCGGCTAAACTAGATTTTTTGGCTCTATTATATTTTATATGAGCTATATATTCCCTAGATTTAGTCTTAAATAATGTTTTTGCTTGTTTGAATAACATTGTGGACAATCATTACAACTAATTTGCTGAATTCCTCTTTGTTTTAAAAAGATTATTTGCTCTTTTGAATTTTTTAGCAAATGTTTAAATTTTATATCTGGCTTAAAATAAAGCCTTTAGTTAAATGTTTGTCATAGAGTGATAAAATGAGTTTTAATTTGTTCTTCTGCTCTGAACAAGGTGCAATTTGTTGCTGTTTTTTTATAAATCTTTTATTGTAACAATTGATTATATTCAAAAAAAATTTTTTCATTGAACACGTTTTTGTCTAAAGAGAATTTATAATAATTTGAATTATTTGTTATGTATTTTAATGTATATGTCTTTTTCTATAAATGTCAAAATTTAGCTGCTTATTGCTTATTAAAGACATCTAAGAACAAAAGACTATTTTTATTTTTTAATTCGTAAGTAAATTTGATTGTTGAGCAACAATTATTTAAGTTGTAAATAACATTTTTTATATCTTCTGATTTTTTTCAAATTTAAGGTTTTAGAAAATAATTAAATTTATTTTTTGTATCCGCTTTAAGCTTATTTAAAAATAACTTGATAATGAAAAGAAATAAGCAGTTGCTCATAGCTGTGTCTTCATTTTGTTTATAAAAATTATCTCTATATTAAAAAAAGTTTTGATTCATAAATAACTCCGTAAGATAAATGTATTCTTCAATGATGTCCGGTTCAAATCTGTTAAATGCAAGAGTTTCTTTTAAATAATCAATTGTTACGTTTACCGACACAAGTAAAAAAGTAATTTTATATTAAAAAAAGTTAAGACTTCTTTTTTGTTTGGATAAACATTTTGAATTTTATTGATAAATTCTAGAAAATTTACAGAGTAATTTGAGAAAAGCAAGGTTACTTTTTGAAAAGTTTTATTTAACTATTTTAAAATTAAGTACTTAGAGCGTTCATTGTACTAACAGTTGCTTTTTTATGTTTTGTTTTAAGTTAGTTATATCTTCTAAGCAAGGTTTGAATAACACAGGAGCAAAATTTAATATTTTATTTAGCAATTGTAGTTTATTATTATTGAATGATTTTGAAGATAGGTTCCTTACTGTATTAATGCTTTTTTAGTCTTTATTTATGCTTTTTGTCTTTACGTTGTTAAAGCGAGTGTTAAAGCTTTGACCTTTTAGTTATAAAGAAGTTTTTTTAAAATTTTCATGTGTTTAGTGGAAAGATTCATAAAAAATTGTATACATAAAAAAACCAGTAAAACATTGTACCAAACAAAATAAAAACTTAATTAAAAATTTTTTTGTTACTTTTAGGCAAACATTTAACAAAAAGCTTTAACAATATATTTATTAATGTTAATCTAAAATAGCATACGAACCAGGTAAAAAACTAAAACATTTGCTAAAAAATTTGAAAGACAAAACAGGTTTTTCAGAACAGTGCAAAATTTATCAAATCATTCTCAAAGATAGTTCCAATTTAATATCTAGCAAACAAAAAGATTAATAAAACCAAATTAAGAAAACATATAGCGTACATAAGATACAATAGAGCTTTAAAATCTAGCCTAGTAGAACATTATTATAGTGAGTTGAAATTATAATGTAGGTATTAAAATTTTTAAACATAAATGACAGTCGTGGCTTGGACGATTTTGACAGGTTGTTCAAGTAATGCTAATTTCTTACATGACGTGTTAATACTAATAATTTATAGGTTCTTTAAACATTTTGTACTTGTTAACAAATGCGTTCACTTTGTAGAGTAAATAGCAATAAAAATGAGCAGATGACAAAACTTACAAAATAATTTATTTAGGAAAAATTCTAATTTACAAAAATGTGTCGTTATTCTAGAACTCAAGGTTGTAATTAGGATTAACCATTAGTCTGATAAATACTAGATATGAAGAGCCAGACATTCAACGTATTATTAAACATCATTAACATCTTCACATCAAAACAAAGGAGTTGAACGTTGTTAATGCAAACACTGCTTTTTTACCATATTTCTACAGGGTTACTGACAAAATTAGCGAAATTTTCCAAAGACAAGAATTAAAGGCTTTTTCTAAAATTTTACAGATATTTTAAGGGAAACATCGTTTAGATACTGAATACTAAAATTTTGTTTTGAACAATCGAGTTTGATCTTTAAATCTCATTTTTTTCTATAACAGAAAAATCTGAGAAGGTCGAACGTCCAAACAACTTTAATAGAGATTCGGATTAGTATCTTTTTTTCCATACCTTGCAAGATGTGTTTATGTAATTTCCTTTTCTATTTGGACACTTTTGCAGCACTTTCTTTTCTCTACAACGCTTTCTCTATTCTCTAAGTTTATCTACTTCGTCTTTACAACTTTCTCTGCTTTTTATAAATTTTACTGACATCTATCTGTCCTCTCAAAATGTAGGTATATTGCAATGAATATCTCTATATATTTCTCACTAAATTTTTTTTATAATTCTACTTTTGAACTAAATATTGACGTGCTAAATAACAAAATATTGAAAATATGTTAAAAAAAATCAAACTTTAACAATAATTCAAAATAGCCTAATTTTTCTTAGAGATATTTAAGTGTATTTAAATTTAATCTTATTAATAAATTATTGTCTTTCAAATTATGTTAGTTTCAGTTACTTCAAAGATTTCTTAATTTATCGTTTTCTGTTAATTTGATCTTAAAAAATGATTAAAAAGTCTTAAGATATTAAAAAAGTAGTCATAATTTTTCTTCTAAAAGAATATTGCGCTTGAATTTAAATACAACTTTTTTTTGAATTTAATAAACGTTTTAAAAACTCGTTTAGAAATTTCAACAACTAAGAAATGTGTAACTCTTGTTTTAGTTTTAAATCAACGTTTCTTTAAATGTCATTGAAGCTTCAAAACAGTCTTCCGTTTGTTTAATTAAACGAACAAAGTTAAGTTATATAAACACTAAATTTTATTGCATTTCTTATAATCAGTTTGTACATTTACAATGAAGCAACGTCCACCTGAGAAGCAAGCTGCAAACTGCACAAAACTTTACCATACTTATCATACTTTTAAAATAAAACATCAATTTGCTTAATCTGAAATTTAAATTGATCTTATGTTTTTCTTTCGTAACAAAAAAAGAATAAAAAACGATTAAAAAATCCGCACAATTCAATTTAAATTATTAGAATTTTCAGAAAAGTGGTAGAAATCATAATATTAAACTCAAATTCGATTCGGAAGATAACTTTTATTAAACGTAAATACGTCAGTTTATTTTATTTTAGCTCTTAAAGAGCTATTTGACAAAAAAAGGATTTATACAGCAAAATACAAAATGCTTAACATGCTTTCGCTGAAATCTAAATGGATTGTATTTTGTTTCGTATACGAAGCTCATCAATCATTTTGTAGGCAAATAAAGGATATAAAAAAATTTCTTGCTTTTATGGAAGTGTGTTTTGATTAATGTTTCATATTTTTATTCTAACAATATAACTCAGAAACAAAAAAGAATTTAATTTTGATATTTTCTGTTTCGCAAATTATTTTTGCTTGAGAAAACATGCTTTATCCACTCGAAAATAACAAAATTTTAATTAAGTCAAACCTCTATTTTGAAGTAATTTTAACAAGAAAAAACAATTCTTTTGCTATCAAAAGAAGAATGGAAGTGCTTTTAGCAATTAAAACCATTTTATTCGAGCAAAATGTGCACTAAATATTGAAAAACAAACATTTTATTGATTGAACATTTATTACAGCTTTTTTACATTATAGTTTGCTTGAAAACAGTTAAGCAATTAGGTAAAATGAACTGAAGACAATGAGGGTCAGTTTTTTAATAAACAAAACTCTTCTAACCACTTCACCAGATTTTAATGCTTGAGATATTTCGATAATATAGTTATCGAAAATTATAGTATTGAACCATATCGGGGAAAATGTCATAGGAAAGTTAGACAGCTGTTTCAATTTCTCTATGAGAATGATAACATAGTTATCGAACTATGCCGCGCATTAAAAACTGAGTTTTGGTGAAAGTAATTAAAACAGTTTTGTTTATTGTCTACTATACCAAAGGTTCCAAAAAATAAACAATAAATTTTTACATCAAAATACCGTTTCAACTTGAAAATAAAGCAGCACTAAAATTCGTTTTATGTGCAAGCATGACGTTTTATGTCTACTATAAGATTGATGTCAATCTCAAGTATCGTCTACATTATTGTAAAAGATTTTATATCTGTGTTTGTGGAACCACTTTGTTGTACATTTAACTTGATTGCATCTGTAGCTGAGTATCTAGATATATGGAAAACTTCTGGAGTAGTACCTAATTTTAAGGCGGGTGCTAAAATAGTAATAAAAAATATAGGCCCATAACTCTTTTGCCAAACTTTGCTAAGATTTTTGAGAGTATACTTTCTACAGTGATATATTCCCAGTACCAAATAGCTAATAAGCAGCATAGATTTGTTAAAAGCTGATGTACAGTGTCAAGCTTGTGTAAATTTGTACACTTTATTTCTGATGCTCTCGATAAGCGCGCACAACAAGACACTATTTATATAGACCTATCTAAAGCATTTGACAAAGTTAATATTTGTAGACTCTTCGATAAGTTAAGTTAATTTAGTTTAAATGATAATATTTTGCTCTTATTAAGATCAATGGTGATGCACAGAAAGCTATTTGTTGAGCATGACGGCTTGAAATCTGACTTATTTTGTTTTGCTAGCGGTGTAGCGGAGGGTTCAAATTTAGGTCCCTTGCTATTTATCTTGATTTATAACGATGTTATTGATGATGTGAACTGTAAACTTTACATTAATGCTGAAGACCTAAAAATCTCAAGCATAATTAATTCTACTTTGGATTGTGTTCAGTTACAAAACTACAAAAATATATTAGTATTGTGCTTTAAAACAAATAGATTAGATCTAAACACTGATAAGTGCAAGAAAATAACTTGTAGACGTAAACATCAGCATATAAATTTTTATTATAATGTTGAGGGTTAGGTACTAATCAGTTATGATGAAATTGTTGATCTATCTGTTTGCAAACATTAGGTTTTATTTGTAGAAATACTAAAGATTTTACAAGTATTGATTGTGTGCGGAACTTATTTTATGCTTTAGTTAGATCTAAGTTAGAGTATGCTTGTTTGATCTGAGCACCACAATTATACAGGATTGCTAACAAGTACGGAACCAAATCAATATTTCGAGAACTATTTATCATATTTAGATGAAATCTTAAACCTAGATTAGAGTCAACACAGTCCACCTCTGGTATTGTTTTGAACTGTTTTTGACAATTAGTTTCAGAGATCCAAAAACAACTTGATTTTTCTTAAATAACAATCCTCCAATTTTTTGCGAGAATTTGATAGTTAATTGTCTGTATGACGTCATGTATTATTTACCATGTTACATAAGAAAATTTTTGAGAAAAACGAAGTTAAAAATCATTTTTTCATTTAACAAAGTTGGTGCGTGTTAACATAAAATATCAACTTTTTGAACTATTTAAAACGAATTAAGAGCCACTTTTAAAAATTATGATAGTTTTTACAAAAACAAATTTTTTATGACACTGCTTCTTAGAATAAATTAATTGGAAGGT
Organism: Acinetobacter bereziniae; assembly: GCA_009912575.1. Classification (GTDB taxonomy): domain Bacteria; phylum Pseudomonadota; class Gammaproteobacteria; order Pseudomonadales; family Moraxellaceae; genus Acinetobacter; species Acinetobacter bereziniae_A. Next base: position 1,259 of record WNDP01000223.1, on the reverse strand, counting down.
CGATTGGACAAAGAGAAGCGGTTGAATGGCCGGCTATATTTCTAGATTTGACACCTCTTGACTTTTTTCTGTGGAGCTATTTAAAAAACCAGGCTTATGTTAATCGACCTAACACTTTAGACCGAGAAGAAATAGTCAGTCTTCTTCCTCAAGTACTGCGGAACACATTAGAAAATTTCAAACAACAATTATACATGTGTCAAAAAGTTAACGGCAAGCATTTTGAACTTGTTTTATAAAAAAATAATTTATTGCTTTTCATTTATTGTTCCAAAATGTTTATCAAAATTTTTTACGGTAATCATTATTTTCTCAAAAATTTTCTTATTTAACATGGTAAACAATACATGACGTCATACACGCAATTAACTAATCTATCATATTCACGCAAAAAATTGAGGGGTTGCAATTTAAAGAAATTAAAGTTGTTTTTGGATCTCCGAAACTAATTGTCAAAAACAGTTGAAAACAATACCAGAGGTGAACAGTGTTGACTCTAATCTGTGGTTAAAATTGCATTCAAATATGATAAGTGCTGCTCAAAATATTAATTTGGTTCCGTAGTTTTTAGCAACCCTGTATAATTGATATGCTAGAGACGGTACTTAGAAAATATTCTAAATATCGGTTTTTCAAAATGTTTTATCGATATCCTATTAGACATTGTAATTAACGTACTCGACTATTTGATGTAAATTAAATCTCACTGGTACCTAGACTCAATATTCACTTTTTAACTTTTTTGCTATAATTAATCGTAGATTAAACTTTGTGTTTCAATCTACTGGCTAAGGTGAATTTTCTAGTATCACGAGCTGCCAGTATATGTCCGTTTACATTTTATTTCAATGTGACATAAATAGATATTTTTGTGACAGCTTCAGATCAAAACAAATACAAATATTATACCTGAGTGTTATTCAAACCTGTAAGTTTACCTATAATAAGTTATTAGGCTGATGGAAAGATTTTTGTCATTTTTATTTTTGTTCATGTTTATTATATATTTCTATATTATGTCCTTGTATATCTTATTATGTACTAAATTTTTCATGATGAGTACATTTTATAATAACATTTTTTCTGTTGAAACAAAGTTATTTATTATTATTACATTATTATAAAGTAGATAGTTGTTGACTCTAAGATACTAGTTGTGTATAAATCAGTGCAACTTATTTATAAACTTTTTTGAGATTAGCTTTGTTCTGGCATAAACCGTTTGTAATATTATAATGACGTTTGTTTTGATACAGCTC
>WNDP01000222.1 GCA_009912575.1 Acinetobacter bereziniae | reverse complement strand
CAAACCAGTCTCTCCAAACAATGTAAATCCCGATTCAGTCTCTAATAGTGCTGGCATAAAATCTCCATTAATTTTGTAAAAATTGAGTTTTATGCCTATTTGATACACTTTATTTTTGTTATTGTCAGGTTCAAATCCAAAACCGGGAGAAATTACCCTTGCCCATTTAGGGGTACTTTTTTTAGATGAATTACCTGAGTTTGATAAAAAAGTCCTAGAGGTTTTAAGACAACCTCTTGAGTCTAAAGAAATCATCATTTCGAGAGCATCAAGACAGATTACCTTTCCAGCAAATTTCCAACTCATCGCAGCAATGAATCCATGTCCTTGTGGTTATGCATTTAATCAAGACAGTCGTTGCCAGTGCTCAGCTGAATCAATCAAACGTTATCAAAGTCGAATTTCAGGTCCGTTACTAGACCGTATTGACTTACATATCGATGTACCACCATTAAAGGCCCAAGAATTACAAGATTCGACACCTGTTGAAGATTCAGCAACAGTGCGAGAACGTGTACTTCAAGCTTTTCACTTTCAGATTCAGCGCCAAGGCGGATTAAATCACGCTTTATCTCCTAAACAACTGGAAACCCATGTGGTTTTAGATGAAACGTCCAAGAAGATGCTGGAATTAGCACAACAGCGTTTAAATTTATCTGCACGGGCATATCATCGAATTCTGCGTGTTTCAAGAACGATTGCAGATTTAGCACAAAGTGAACAAATTCAAAGTACGCATTTGACAGAAGCTTTGTCTTATCGAGGAACACACAGATAATATAAACTGGATATTTATCAAATTAATAAACATCAATTTACGTTTTGATAATTGTTCTGTATGGCAATACTCCCAATTCGTTTAACTTAATCTCTAATAAATTAGCTTTATAAATATGCTCTGAATTATATGAAGAAAAATATTCATGGTCATCAAGTGTAGAAATCAAAGTGTAACCTCGCATAAAGTTTTCCACTTTACTAGCTTGAGGAATATCTCGCTTTGTAAAATTTCCTTTTACAACGCACTTCCATACACATTGTAAACGATGAGGATAAACTTGATATGTATCTTTATAATAATTTTCACTTTCATTAGGGGACTGTCTATTTGAAAAGTCATTATCAAACAGGCTAACAAACTGAAAGTTAAACTTATGCTTTCTACAATTCTCAGTCATACTTTTCATTATTATTTCAATTGTCTCTATAGACATATAACGTTGAATACTTTGATATTCTTCAACATAACAAAAAGACAAATTATCATAAGAATTTAAAAAATTATCATCACTAAAATAATGATCATATTTTAAAATATACTGTTTAACCTCTTCCAAATTACGAATGCTATAATCCATTGTCATGGGAATTGAAAATCCATAATCAATATCATTTTTCTTGTGGTACTTATGCAAAAAGCTATTTAAAACATCATTATTTTTTTCCAAGAAAATAGGAATATTCTCTCTTGAACTATAGAGATACCATTCACTTGATGAAAAATAGTCACTTTTTTTTGCAAGTAATTCCAAAAAATCAATAAAATAATCTTGCAAATTGTTAGGCTTAAATTCTCTTTTTGTTAGATTATGATCAGTAAATAACTGAATATAATACTTATGAAATGGAGATATGAAATCTACAATAGGTTGAGAAATAAATTTCGGTTTTGTTTCCATCATTAATAAATCCTACGTTCCATACCCTCGTTTAACATTTTCATCAAATTCTTTCTTTCGTTGATTATCTAATTTATCAAGTTTTTCTTTATTTAAAAATTCCGTATGTTTCACTTTTAATCCTGATTTTATAAGGTTGTTTATTGTGTTGTCACTTACAACGATTCTCTTCGTATTCAATTCAGAGAAATGCCACTCTAACTCAACTTTTTTTTGCTTGGCGTTAGTAGTTTTCCAAGATGGTTGAACAGCTTTAAGCTGTTTGTTCATTTGCCTAGCCCACTTTTCCAATTGCTCTGTACTATTGAACCAAAGATATTTAAACATATGCTCATATCGGTCTTTAGCTTCAACAACCACACACTTATTTGGCCACATACCATCAAAGTCATTCACTGAACTATAAGCCCATTCTGTTACTTTATAGGATTTCCCTGATTCCGCTATACCTAAATTAGAGAAAACTAATGGGGCAGAATACAGATTTGCAATATAAAGTTGATATTGAATACCATTATCATTTCTTGATTGGATACTTGGTTTGCCATGACACAAATGAGATGCTGGGCATTTACAATCTTTTTTTCGATCATTGTTACCACCGCCATAACCCACTTGTTCAACAGGTATTGCGCCAGGTTTATCAAGAGTCATTCCATTTCTTGCGTCTTTTTCTAATTGTGATTCCGAAGTAATAGGAACAGGACCATCTAATGGAATAGGTACACCAGTTATAGGATCAATACCTTGTGTTGGTCTAGGAGTAACACGAGGGACTGTTCTGGTCGAACTACCTAAAGCCCCCCCAAACCAAGGAGCAACTATTGCCATCAGTCAACTCCTAGAACTTGTTTATTAAACAAGTTCTTCATACGCACAACCCAATCAGCTAATGCCGATTGATCTTGAATCCCTATCTTGATCGTTTCAGATTTTTCTATAGCTTCTCTAAGCTCAGGGTTTTGCATAGGCGTTTCTTTACGATTAACCGCATATAATGCGTATCGTATTAAAAGCTCATCATCATCTAAAAAATCATATTCATTAGCATCTGCTATTACTTGATCAAGTAAATTAGACAAATCTTTATTATTTTCAAGATTAGGTTTTAATAACGGATATTTAAGGTTAGCAAGATCGAGTAAGACTCGATATAACCAACGCTTATCATCCTCATCATCCATATATCGTTCTTGAAAACTATCAACTTCAAACATTATTTATATGCTCCTCAATATAATAATTTTTGTTGATGTCATCCCATCCACGTATGAAGAAAATATCTTTCCAAAAATTTTGCTTCTGCTTCAGCTTAAGCATGTTATTGAAATTCCGAAACGCTCTAGGATCGTATAATCTAATAATGCCAGTACGCCCATCATGTGTTTTAAATTCCATATAATTTTGGAGGCGTTGAGATAATCTACTTAATGAAAGTGAACTCTGTAAAAATAAAATTGACTCGCATTTATTATCTAAAAATTCCGAAATAAAAATTTCATCATGTTTATCCACTTGACATAAAATTGGACTTATATCTTTTAAATAATATTCAGAAAGTGTAGAAAACAAACTGTCAGAATTTTGAAAAACACTTTGATTATGTTGATATAAAATTAGTATTTTTTCATTTTCTTTGTGATGTATTAGATCAATAATATAATAATTTTTCATCTGTTCATCTCAGCATATAACTTGAGCCTGAAACAGCAGCAGCTCTTAAACAATCTTCACAAATAGGTTCTATCGGATTGAAATTTGGCAAAACTACATTCACCTTTTCACCAGACTTAAACAAGTGTTGACCTGCTTTCGATTCAAACTTTGATGGAGTAATAAATGTGATTCCATTTTTATTAATTATTATTTGTGAGCCACCAGCCATATATTGCTCCTTGTAAAATTTTATAACAAACTTTAATATTAAGTTAATCTAATAATACTTTTAAGAAATGATATGACTTTTTTACTCTCAATTCAACTAAAAGATAGTATAATTATTGCCGCTGACAAAAGATCAGTAGAAATTCAAGTATGTGGAGATTTTTTATTTAACCACGATCAAACGAATAAACTTCATTTGTGGAAAAATGGAGTGATTACTGGAACAGGTGAATTAACTGTCATTCAATGGGCTATTTCTCTTTTAGATGAACTCGCAAACAATAATATTGATCAATTAGCAAATTGTTTGACATTATCACGCTTAATTAGAAAGTTTGAATTTGAACATCCACAAATAAATCAAACCAAGCTGATTTATTCAGAATATACAGAATATGGGGCACAGCTATATGCGATCGAACTCAATAATCGTGATGATTATTTTGTGAGGAAGTTCGAAGAAAATGAAATTACTATATGGATGTATAATCCTGATATTACAGACATAATTGCTAAAGTAAAGAATTTATATGATGATTTAAAACCTTTAAATGAATTCGATGATATTTTAGATGGATTAAATTTCTATTTCACACATATTTCAAAAATTTTCGCCTTACAATCCAAACAAGATGAAATGATGAGTTCAGATTTTGATATATATTTTCAAACACATAAAAACTACTATATTGGAACTTTCAAAAACAAATAAACATCCGACTATTTATCAGTATAAATGGTAACGTTCAATGAAAAATTCTAAGAATGGATTATTATTACATTAATAGTATGATTGTAATCATATAATCCCATCTACAGCTCGTGAAGATCAATAAAATGCTAAATTTAACTTTACGCAACGAACAAGTAGATGATATTGAAAGTATTTTTAATATCACACAACAGGCTTTTGAACATGCAGCACATACAGATCACACCGAACACTTCATCGTAAATGCACTCAGAGAAGCAAATCAATTAAGCATTTGATTGTTGCTGAATTTGAGGGCAAAATCATCGGGCATGTTGCGATTTCACCTGTTGTCATTTCCTCTGGAGAGCAAAACTGGTATGGCTTAGGTCCAGTTTCCGTTGTTCCAGCATACCAACAACAAGGCGTGGGTAAGGCATTAATACAACAGTCCCTACAACAACTCAAACAACTTGGCGCTGCGGGATGTGTGGTGCTAGGTGATCCTGCTTACTACTCAAAATTTGGCTTTAAGCCTTATACCCATTTGATTCTTGAAGGTGTTCCTGCTGAATACTTTCAAGCCCTTGCCTTTAGCCAAGATATTCCTCATGGGACAGTCAGCTATCATTCCGCATTTGAAGTTAGGGCTTAAATTGACTTAACCGAATACAAAAAAGGTGACTTAAAGTCACCTTTTCTTATATTCATCAGCGCTTAGAATGCTTTGGTTAGCGTAAACACCGCACCTGTTTCAACAGCACGTTTCCCTGAATTAGTAAAACCATCTGTATCAATATTCGTCCCTACAGCAGCAAGCTCTGCAGTAACGCCCGGAATCGATTTAACGCTGTAGTTAACCCCGACTTTCCAATCTACATAGTTGTCTTTACCATCTGGTAATGCTTTTTCATCCATTGTGGTATAACCAACATTGGCAACGCCACCAAAACCAGTATCCGCAAATGGTGCAGAATAACCTAGATTAAAATTCCAGCTATTTCCACCGACTGCAGCCCAATCATTGGTATAGTTCACGTTTGTTAATAAGCTTCCGCCTTTCACAAAGACATCTGCAAATATTAATTTTGCATAAAATTCAGTCCAGTTAAAGCCACTGCTTGCACTTGGGTAATTATATTCAACCACACCAACATCTAAAGTTGGTTTGAATGTCGGTGAAAGTTCGAGTGGTGTTGTAAAACCAATCGATGGGTCTAATTCTAAATGAGGATCTGACTCCCCAAAGTTCACATTGGAACCCCATAGACCAACATATAGACCTGATGAAGTATGCGATAAAGTGAAACCTGCTTGTACTGCTGGATCACTCGCTGTTTGCGTCATACCACGAAAACGATAGTCATTCGTTACGGCAGCACTTCCTGAGAAACTTAAACCTAATTTTGACAGTGCGTTATCTTCCGCCATTGCCATAGTTGCTGTAGACGATAAAACTGCCAATGCTAGTGCTTTAGTTGAGAATTTCATCTTGAGTGCTCCCCCATCATACGATGTTTATTTGTTATGCTAAAATTTGATGAACTCCCTAAGCATTTAGCAATTGCCATGCCAAGAATAACTTTTGCTTTTTTACAATGCTGATAAAAACAACCTAATTTATTGATAATAAATATAATGATTAAATTATTTTGTTGTCTAAGATTTATTTTCCTGTGCTGTGCGCTTAGTGCGATATCACCGAACAAGAAATGATGATGCTTCATATTTACCTACTTTAAGCATGGTTTTACTGCTTTTCAGTATGTAAAACCCATGCATAAATTTTCTATCATCGTCTCTATGTATACCGTAAAAAGCGTATAAATCTTTTTTCAAACCTCAAATGTCACAATCTTGCAATAAAATGTACTATTTTTGACCAAAAACCCGATTAAAACTTAAAAAATGCTTAAAAAAAGTGCATACCCAATCTTAGGCCATGCATGCACTTTGTTAAATTTTTGAGCACAAAAAATTATCTTGAAAAGGCCCTAAAAGTTATAGATTAAACCAAACACCACATGATCATCATAGTCATCACCCACACGACTTTCTCCGCCTATCACATAGTCGAGGGATGCTACAAGTCCTGTATCAGCAACAGGCTTGCTCATGCCTATTCGGGCTTCATTAAAAGTAAAATTTCTTTTTCGATTGCACAATCTGATTATCATGCTGAGTATTGTAGAAAGAGCCACCAACAGATGTGTTGAAAGCAAAATCATGAGCCAGTGGATAGCTATAGGCTACACTTAAATAAACATCACCAGCGTTAGCATAGGATGAATCAGCCAACATTACTGCCGCACCCACTGTTAAATTTTTATAAATAATCTCAGCTAAAACGTCTAAATCATCTGTTTTACGATGATCACCCTGCTCCGCATAGACAGTTCCACCATGATGATACACATAAGCTGTTGTTTTAAGGTTATAGCGCCAATTTTGATCAATTTCCTGCCCATAAGACACATAGAAGTTATGTTCAAAGCCATGATCTCGCCGATCATCTGATGGATCATAGCCTAAAGTCGAACCCCAATATCCAAATGTTATGCCACTTTTATGCGCATAGGCCAAACCACCTTGTATCGCAAGATCCTGATTTTCCTCGCCACCACGATAGATATACTTAGACACTACGCCTATGTTTCCAGAAATTGTACTATTTTCAGCAGGTTGTTCTGTTTGATCAGCAAATACCGAACACGAAACGATACATATAGGTAAAGCCCATAAAAATTGGGGAAGAGTTGAATTCATGAAATTAAATAATAGGGAGAGTAAATTTGCTGAAATTTTACTGCTTTTTTGAATTATTGGTAAAAAAGCTGATTATAAAAACAGCATATTTTGTAAATTAATTGATATTTCATACAAATTAATCATTTTTATCTGACTTTAGAATATTTTTTCATAATGAAATAAATTAGGGCGTGTTGACACTTTTAGATTAAAAAATAGCGAAATAGTAAAATTAAATCGCCAAACCCAATTCTACTATTCGCTATGCCTCGTACCATGTTAACAGATCAACACTGGCAAAAGTTGAAAGCTATT
>WNDP01000221.1 GCA_009912575.1 Acinetobacter bereziniae | reverse complement strand
TGAATATCTAAAAGCAGATTGGCAAGGTTTGGTAGATGTACAACTTGCGACATTAAACTGGGTGGATTGGTTCAATAAAAAGCGTGTACATAGTGCTCTAGGTTATGTATCACCATTTGAATTTGAAGCAATGTACTATGATAAGATGAGTCCGTTAGGTCAGGTGGCCTAACTTAAATAAAAATCTCTCCGAAAAACCCGGTACGGTTCACTAAAGCATAATGTTGTCGCATCGGGATCGATTTATCGTGCTGATAAACGATATAGCTATGGCTATGCAACAAGTTTGGATGATAACTTTTACAATCCTATATATACCAACAATTCAAATATTGACAAATGATTAGGCGCTGCAGGTACCGATCCTAAAGCAGGTGTTAATACTTTGAAAAGTGTAGCATTAGGCGATAATATTTCTGCACTAGATGACCGTTTAACAGTTATGCTTGGGGCTCGTTATCAAGAAATAGAACAAGAAGTTTATTCGTATGGGACATATAAATACGATATTAATAAAAATAAAATAACACCGGCATTAGGTGTGAGTTATAAGTTAACACCTGAAATGGCTATTTATGCAAACTATATTGAAGCTTTGGTACAGGGCGATGCGATACAGGATAGTGTTGGGAATAATTTTATTGCAGATCCTTTTGTCTCTAAGCAGAAAGAAGTCGGTTTGAAGTATGAAAACAATTCGATAGGTGGCGCATTAAGCTACTTCTATACTGACCGTCGTAAAGCTTCAGTAAATACCTCAGGTACACCACAATTAAGTCAAGCAACAAATATACATCAGGGTCTTGAATTCAATGCTTATGGCCAATTGACTGAGTCTGTTAAGATTTTAGGTGGCGCAACTTGGATTGACACTAAGCAAAAAGACACCTATCAAGGGTTGTATAACGGAAACGAAGTTATTGGAGTACCTAAGTTTCAAGCAAATATTGAAGCCGATTGGAAGCTACCAGTTGAACATGACATTAGCGTAAATGGTCGTTTAGTCTATACCGGCTCTACATATGCAGATAATGCGAATACGCTAAAAATGAATGACTGGACTAGAATGGATATTGGCGCAAACTACAAGACGCAGATTAATAAAGTACCAACGACATTCAATTTTTCTGTGACCAATGTTTTGGATAAAGATTATTGGGCTTCTGCATCAGTAAATGACTACACATATCTTTCTTTAGGTGACCCACGTACATTTAAATTAAGCGCCACTTTTGATTTTTAATAACTATCATAAAAATGCCCCATGATTGGGGCATTTTTATTGTGCTCTACAAAATTGCTTTTAAACGTTGTATTACTTGTTCGCATTGTGCGATATCTGCAACCAGCGCCATACGGACATGACCTTCACCCGGATTACCTTGTACAGTATCACGTGATAAATAACGACCAGGTAAAACTTTAATATTGGCTTTTTCTATGAGCATCTTGGCAAAGTTTTCATCATGATCAACCTTTAACCAGTAATAAAAACCAGCGTCTGGTTTTTGTAAAGGTAAAAGATGACCTAACTCACTTTGAAACAATTCAAATTTTGCACGATATAACTGACGGTTTTCTTCAACATGTGACTCATCATTCCAAGCAACAATCGAAGCTAATTGATGTTGAACGGGCATTGCAGCGCCGTGATAGGTACGGAATTTTAAATAAGGCTTGAGTAATGCTGCGTCTCCAGCAACAAAGCCTGAACGCATACCCGGTAAGTTTGAGCGCTTAGAGAGCGAATGAAATACAATACAGTTTTTATAATCATTGCGACCTAATTCAGCACAGACTTCGAGTAAGCCAGTAGGTGCTTGATCAAACCACAACTCGGAATAACATTCATCAGAGGCAATCACAAAATCATATTGATCAGAAAGCGCAATCAGCTTTTTAAATTGCTCTTTTGAAAGAACTGCACCAGTAGGATTGCCGGGTGTGCAAACAAACAAAAGTGCGGTTTTTTCCCAAACTTCAGCAGGGACAGCATCAAAATCACCTAAATAATGATTCTCTTCGGTACAGTTGATAAAGTAGGGTTGAGCACCAGCTAAAAGTGTTGCGCCTTCATAGATTTGATAAAAAGGATTTGGCATCACCACATATGGTGCATCATCACGATTAATCAGTGCTTGTAAAAAGGAAAAAATACCTTCACGAGTGCCTGTCACAGGAATCACATGATCTTCTGCACTGATACTGTTGAGATGAAAGCGGCGACTTAACCATTGTGCAATACTTTCGCGTAGTTCAACTAAACCTTTACTATTGGGATAAGTTGAAAGGTGCTGAAAATTATCAATGATCGCTTGCTTCACAAACTCAGGCGCAGGATGCTTCGGTTCTCCAATAGACAGTGGGATCAACGGTAAATCTGCGGGTTTTACATCCTGAAAAAGTTGAGTTAACTTTTCAAATGGATAAGGATGTAATAAAGACAAACTAGAGTTCATGAAACAATTACCACAATAGAATTAAAGATTAATGTTGCCCACAGATTTGATTTGATGCTTCATCCAGCGCCGCTTTTAATTTAGCGGTAAAGACTTCTGCTTCTGGTTCTGTAAGAGGAGTGCCATCTTTTTTAGTGACGAAGAAAATATCTTCTGCTTTCTCGCCAAGTGTAGCGATTCTAGCAGAATGGATGTCTAAACCTTGCATCATAAATAAACCACCAACACGTGCAAGCAAACCGGGTTGATCGAGGGTAGAAATTTCAACCATGTTTTGCTGTAACGCCTCATTGAGTGTTACATCGACTGTATTTTCAATATCGAAATGACGAAGTTGACGTGGAATACGACGTTGCATTAAGCCCGGATATTTATCAGATTCAGATAAGGCTTTAATTAAAGCCTGTTTGACCGTGTTTTCACGTTCTGGATCAGTTAATAAAGTACCAAAACGATCTAGAACCACATATGTATCTAAACTAAACGCTTTGGTTGCAGTGATAATACGTGCATCTTGAACGTCAAGATTCATACGATCTAAAATAGCAACAGTGGTTGCAAACAAGTTAGGTTGATCTTGAGTGTAAATAAAGATCTGAACAGCATCTTGTGCTGCTTTTCGATGCGCACGCATGAGCACTAATGGTGCAGGGTTGTCGCCGTGCTGCAAAATGGCGCGGGTATGCCATGCAATTTCATCAGCAGATTCTTTGAGAAAATATTCGTCTCCCAATTCTTGCCAAACTTTTTCCACTTGATCAAGTGGGAACTGATCCACCAATACTTCACTTGCTGAAAATTTGGTATCCTCAATCAACATTTGGTAGTCCACAGGACGACCTAAGCCTGAACGAATCACATCACGAGCATGTGTATACAGTTGACGCATCAAAGAAGAGCGCCATGTATTCCAAAGTTTGGGGTTGGTTGCATTGATGTCTGCCACAGTCAGTGTGTAAAGATAATCTAAATGCTCCATATCTCCCAGTTTTTCGGCAAATTCTTTAACGACATTGGGGTCAGAGATATCTTTTTTCTGCGCAGTCATCGACATCAATAAATGATTTTGAATTAGCCAAGCCACCAAATTACATTCACGTTCAGTAAATCCATGCGCTAAACAGAATTCTATCGCGTCTTCAGCACCCAATTCGCTGTGATCACCGCCACGTCCTTTAGCAATATCATGGAATATTGCAGCAAGGAAAACGATATCACGACGTACTAAACGCTGAAAAACTGAACTTACAACAGGGTAATCTTTGGCAAACTCTGGCTCTTTAAAGCGATTTAAATTGCGGATTAGTAATAAAGTATGCGCATCGACAGTATAGATATGGAACAAATCATATTGCATCAATCCCATAATTTGTCCAAATGCAGGAATATAGTTACCTAAAACACCATAACGTTTCATCGCCACCATGGTTTCATATAAGCGATACGGTGAGCGAATGATTGCCATGAACAGTGCTTGATGATTTGGATTATCTCGAAAAGCTTGATCTATTCGTTTTGCTGCTAAAGTCAGAAGGCGTAAAGTACGTGCACGAATGCCTTCAATTTCAGGGCGATTTGCCAAAATATAGAAAATTTCTAAAATAGCACTTGGATTTTCTGAAAATGTTTTATGTTGTTGGACTGCAAGTTTGCCATCCACCAATTTAAAGTGTTCATTAATATTTTCAATTTTACGCTCATAGTCTGGTAAGCGTGGTGTAATCACTGACTCATTGAAATATGCCAATAACATTTCATTTAAAGTCGAAACTTGTTGAGCAGTTCGATAATAACGTTTCATAAACTGTTCAATTGGATAGTTCGGATGATGATCATCCTCTCGTGTATAGCCAAATTTAGCAGCAATATCACGCTGATAATCAAATAACAAACGGTTTTCATCTCGTTTGGTTAAGCGGTGCAAGTGGTGGCGAATTTCCCATAGAAAATTTTCAGCCTCTTCAAGTACACCCAACTCAAATTCAGAAATAAAACCTAAATGAACCAAATCATAAATACGATTTACGCGAAAATGACGTTTTGCAATCCAACCAATTTGATTGATGTCACGAATACCACCTGGCGCATTTTTGATATCGGGTTCTAAGTTACTTTCTGTGTTGTTGTGCTGAGCATAGCGGTGTGCTTGTTCAGCCATTTTTGCATCAAAGAACGTTTTGTCAGTCCATGTTTGAGATACAACTCGACGTGGCCATCTTGCTAAATGCTGATTACCGATAATTAAGCGTGCTTCAATCAAAGAGGTGGCAACAGTTAAGTCTGTAGTGGCTTGCTCAAAACAACTACGGATAGTACGTACACTGATTCCCGGTTTGAAATTGCCCACATCCCATAAGGTTGAAATGAACTGAGTAACTGTTTGCTCTTGTTCGGGAGAAAGATCTTCCTCCGACAAAATCATGATGTCTACATCAGAGTACGGCAACATCTCTCGTCGCCCATAGCCACCAACAGCAAACAATCCTAAATCTGTTTGGTCTAAACCCGAATGTTTCCATAAAAACATCAGGGCTTCATCTACGACATTTGAACGAGCACGAACGATCTCACGTATGGTTGTCCCATGATCATAAGCCTCATTTAACTGTTGTTCGACATCACTACGCCATTGATTGATTGCTTTAATGTCGTTGTTGTCGCTTACATATTCCAACAGAGGAGAGGTGTTGATCATGGATATTTTGTCCGCAAATTTATAGGCTATTTGTTTAAATGAACAGTCACTTTTGATGCTGCTTCTTGTGCAAGTTCACGTGCTTGGTCTGTCGTTTCGGCACGGGCAGTTGCAACGCCCATACGACGACGCTTAAATCCTTCAGGTTTACCAAAAAGACGTAAATCTGTAGCAGGATTTTGTAAAGCAAGATTTAAGCCAGAGAATGAAAGATTATTCGCATCTGTACCTGCATAGATAACCGCACTTGCTGCAACACTATGGCGTTCGGTATTGACCGGTAATCCTAAAATGGCACGAGCATGCAATTCAAATTCACTTTGGAATTGAGAAGCAAGTGTAACTAAACCAGTATCGTGTGGGCGAGGTGACACTTCACTAAACCATACTTTATCGCCTTTTACAAACAGTTCTACCCCAAAAATACCACAACCGCCTAGGGCAACAGTGACTTTATTGGCAATACGTTTTGCTTCATTCAAAGCGGCTTCAGTCATGATTTGAGGTTGCCAGCTTTCTACATAATCACCTGCATCTTGTCGATGCCCAATCGGGTCACAAAATGATGTTTCAATTTCACCAGTTTCAGGGTTTTTCGCACGTACTGTGAGTAGAGTAATTTCAAAATCAAAGTCAATCTGAGATTCGACTATCACTGTACCTTGGTTTACACGACCACCTGTTTGTGCATATTCCCAAGCAGCATCGACTTCAGCATATTCTTTTACCCGGGATTGTCCCTTACCGGAAGAAGACATCACTGGTTTTACAAAGTTCGGATAACCAATGTCATCACATGCAGAACGGAAACTTTCTAAAGTATTTGCAAAACGATAAGCAGAAGTTGGCAAGCCTAATTCTTCCGCAGCCAAACGTCGAATTCCTTCACGATTCATGGTCAGATTCACCGCTTGAGCAGAAGGAATGACGGTGGCAATATTTTGTTGTTCAATTTCCACCAAGACTTGTGTGGCAATCGCTTCAATTTCTGGAACAATCAGCTGAGGTTTGACTTTTTCGATTAAGGCTTTGAGTTCATTTGCATCTGCCATATTCAGGGCATAAGAAAAATGTGCAACTTGCATGGCAGGTGCGTTTTCATAGCGGTCTGCCGCATGGACTTCTACGCCAAGTCGTTGTAATGAAATCACCTCTTCTTTACCCAGTTCACCTGAACCTAACAATAAAACTTTAAACGCAGATGATTGAAGTGGGGTACCAATAGTCACGCTCATGCGATTCTTCCATGCTTGTCTTATGGATTGTTAGCATAGCAGAAGTCAGGCATCTGTTCAGGGTTGATTCACATAAAATAATGATATTGTCTAACAGATTTCTTTATATAAGTTAAGCCGCTACTTTTTTAAGTGTTCCAATGCTTTGCATAAAAAATAAATGGCTAAATTGATTTTTTTAATTTTTTCCTTTTTTGAATAAAAAGTATCAATGCAATGATACAAATGAGAATTTCAACAAAAAAAGACCAATGAAAAATAAAGTTGAGCCACCAAGGTTGATAACGCGCGCTAACCTCAATGAAGACGTAGGGTTGGTCAATAAAAGGAGCAAATAGCCAAACATCACCGACAAAAGTATCTAAGAAAATATGCAATAGTGCGGCAGATGCAAATAGGCTGAACATCCATGCCATTTTAGAATTATATTTTGTTTTCACTAAATAAATTAAAGCAATGACAAAGATTGGAATCCAAAAAGAAAACCAATGTAAAAAATATTTGTGGTGATGCACAGAACGGTGGTCAAACAAATAAAAATAAAATAAATCTATATCTGGGAAGATAGCGCCAAGCATAACCACGCTAAAGAATGCTTTATGGCTGATTTTAGTTTGTTTGAATTTTTGATGAAGCAGTCGGGCAAGAATATAACCCGAAGGTAAGTGTGCAATGAACATAAGAGAACTCTTGCGAAATAAGCTTTAGGATGATTTTTTAAATGTGGTTAAGTTTTATCAATCATGAAACATTTCCGATAACATAGAAATGATATGTAGAAAGATCAAGTTTGCAATGACACGCGGGACTGTTCTGAATTTTGTGTAAGTACTTAATTTTCATTTATCCTGAAGAGGATAATTACAAAAGGTACTTCACATGGATGAAGCAACAATCAAAAGTATGGCTGCTGAATTGGCTAAAGGTCTCA
>WNDP01000220.1 GCA_009912575.1 Acinetobacter bereziniae | reverse complement strand
AAACTAAGATGCATTGCATCAAATTATTAGGCGATAAACTCAGTGCTAGGAACTTTCAAAGCCAAGTCAATGAGGTACATGCCCGTATAGCTATTTTAAATAAATTTACAGAATTAGGCCGACCTCATACTCAAGTTGTCACTTAAATTTGAGGCGCCTAGGAGAACTTTGCCTTTAAATCCTTTATGCAACAAAGCCCTACATAGCATAAAATAAATGCTGTTAATCTTTTTGATTAATCATCAGAAAATTTAAAAATTAGCGAATAAAAATTATTTTATAGGCTCACATTTGACTCAAAGAGAATAAGTAAAATTTAAATAATCTTCTTTATTTTCTAAAAATTCAACGCAAAAATTTTCAATAGTGAGTTGTTTAAACATAGCTGCCTTTCTAATATACAAATATGCCTGCTCTTCATTAACCTTTAACTTATCCATGATATAAGTTTCAACTTCAATCACATATTTTCTTAATTTAACTTTATCTTCTAACTCTACAATTCTTTGCTTCATTTTATTTTTAATGAGTTTATTATCCATTGCTATAGTAATCCCAGTTAAAATCCCTGAAAACTTAATTGGCTTTGTTAAAAAACTATCTACTTCCTGCTTAAGTATCCATTTTAATCGTGATGGTGTCTCTATTGAATTAATCACTATTTTTGCAATTTTATTTGGCCATGGAATAATTACATTCGGATTAAATAGATCATGATTATCCGCATCAATAAAAATTAGATTGTATCTCTCGAACTTTTTTTCCTCCACCAGTGTTGATATAAAATCTGCATGGATAGCCATCTGTTTAAATTGTGCTTCCATAACGGCGATGTCCCTTTCATCACAGCCAATTACAATTACTTTTAAACCTTTATAATTGATATTGAATTTTGCCATCGCCTTATCCATCTTTAAAAAGGTTGCTTTGTTGAAGCTCAGCTGTGGACAACCATGGGTCAGGTTTAAATAAAGAATTACTTTGCCAAAATATATTAAAATTCCCTTTCTGACATCGTGCGAATTTCGGTTCTAAGTATGTATGGTTATTTTCAGGATCAATCTGAATCATCCCCATAGGCGTATTCACTCTCACGTTACTAATATATTTTTTTAAAACATCAATATTATTATCCCCTGTATAGTCAATTACATTTGCGATCATATGACCAGCAACCCACGCCATTACTGAATCAACAGAAGGATGAGCATCTTGACCAAAACGCTGGTTAAATTTCTTTATAAATTCTACATTTTCACTTAATACTAGTGTTTTAAACCAAACAGCAGAAACGATATAATCTTCTACAACACAGCTATCTTGTATTGCAACTTCTGGTTCACAGAGGGTTAAACTTAATTTGAGTATATTGTTATAACTAGCTTCATCAAGAGCGCTATATAATGCCTGATAAAAATGATATGCCGAAGTACCCACTAATGTTACCAATAATGTCGTTGGTTTTAATATTTTGATTTTTTCAATAATATCCTCAACATTTAAATCATTCACGCGCAACATTTGACTGTCAATAAGCTGACCCGAATTTTCCTCAATTGATTCACGTAAAATTCTATCCATTTCCCACGACCAAATATAATTTGATCCTACATGGAAAAATTGTGGTGACTCTTGTTGTGAATATACCCAATCGAGTAGTGGTAAAAAGTTTTGATTTGGGCATGCGCCAAGGTATATCACATTATAACTGGCTTCAAATCCTTCATAACGTGGGGAGTGCCAAAGTAAAGCATTGGCACTTTCTATTAAAGGTAAAATAATTTTGCGTGATGCCGAGGTATAGCAACCCACAATGTGTTTCACTTGATGTTCATGCAACAGTTTATGGCAATATTCGTAATATTTATTTAAATCCCCTTCTGGATTATAAATAATAGGTTGTAAATAAACAGTACTATTAGAATCTTGATTAATTTCATCAATCGCCAAAAGAATACCGTTTAGCATTTCCTTACCAATATGACCATAACTACCTGAAGTTGAATAGAGAATTCCAACTGAAATCAGGATTTTTTTCTGTTGCATGATAAATTTTAATTCCTATAAGTTATGCTTCAATAAAGCTGTGTAATAATGTGGCTGACGCATTCTGACTAAATCCTTTCGTCTAACTACATGTGAAGGATGAAGTTCTTGCTTCTCACCAGTTGAAATTTCAAGAGAAACCAAACCTTTTCCTTTTGGCAGTTTAATTTCATATCGTGGGAAGGTAAAAGTTTCAGGAGAATAAATACCTGACAATCCAAAACTTTCTTCTGTTTGATATTCCGAGTTTGCAAAAGCCAACCAAACATTATTCTCACCTGCCCGCACTCGAGGCAAGAGCTGATGATAAGCATCTGCACCTGTTGGAATCGGATAACTTTGTGGTACGAATGTTCCACTATGTGCTAATGGTTTTGGAGTCGATAGGTTTGCAGCACATGCAATAATATCACACCCGCTTAATGCCAAAACTCGTGCAGCTTCAGGTATATATAAATCTTCCCCCAATAAAACACCTACACGTCCACAAGGTATATCCACATATAACCATTCCTCACCAGCACTACACCATTGCATATCTTTTTCATTGATATGTATTTGGCGATAATGGCCTACAATACCCAGAGGCCCAATCACTTGTGCGCTATTAAACTTTTGGGTTAATGCTTGCTCAATATAACCAATGATAATATGCAAATTATATTGGCAACATAAATCTATTAAGGTATTAAATATTTCATCATACTGATTTAACGCATTTTGTTCATTAAACCCAGTTAAAACCTTTTCAGAAAAAACCACTAATTCACAATTTTGATGATGTGCTTTTTCTATAAATTGGCGGATAGATTGCACATTATGGGCGACATCATCATTCGGCTTAAATTGGGCACAAGAAATGCGTGATTGCTTTGCTTGAGGGAGCTTTTCGATAGCATATAAATTAAATAAATCTATTGGATTCCATGTATATGTATTCGTGTGCAATAAAGCATAATGTTTTGGCTTACGTTTGCTTAAGACTGGATTCTCAGATTTAAGCTCTATGTCACATACCGCAACAGCATCACCACGATCAATGACCTGAAGAGGTACTCCCTCATGATCAATGATACAACTGCCACCACTAAACTTTACACCTCTTTCATATCCCCAACGGTTACTTTCTATAATCGGAATATGATTTTCCCAAGCACGAGTTAACCAATAAGGAGCAGGCGTTCGTTCATCCAACCAGTTACTCAAATGACAAATTAATTGTGCACCTTGTACTGCTACCAAACGCGCTGTCTCAATAAAATGAATATCCATACAAATGAGTAAGGATATTTTCCCAATTGCTGTATCAAATACTTGATGTCCTAAATCACCATTTGCCGCCCACCGCGTTTCAGCAATATACGGATGAGTTTTACGATGTAATCCTGCAATCCCTTCTGGTGAAATTAATACAGCACTATTAAAATATAAATTCGTTTCTTCAACAACTTCTGGCATTCCAATCACAAGCCAACAAGAATATTGTTTCGCAATTTTTTCAAAATGTGCTGTCGTAGAGCCTGGTATAGTTTCTACATAAGGTGCTATTTCTTCACGATTTTTAAAACAATATCCTGTCGTTGCCATTTCTGGAACAACAATCAATTGAGCGCCTTGCTCTGCTGCTTCTATAATTAACTTAGATAATTGATCAATGTTTCGCTGTTTCTCAAATTGAATAGGTTCAAACTGCACTGTAGCAACTTTTATCATCTTGTTCATTGAAAAATCCTTATTTCACTTCAATATTTGCGTCTTTTTGAGGTAATACACCTGCATAATTGCTAGCGGGTTTCCATGATGTGGTTGTATCTGATGGGAAAGTTGTAAAATAATATTTACCTTTCGTTGCTAAGCTAATAACGACATGAATAATTGGTCCAATAATCATGGCAATAAATGAGGCATAGACCATTGGATACAAACCTAGGATTCCTGCTGCACCAATCAAAACAGCGACAACTAAGGCAATAACCCCCGAAGGATTCCAACGATGCAAATACTCTTTACGGAATTCAATAAAATCAGTTGGTGCCAAATTAAATACTTTTCGACAAATAAAATAATCCGCAAGTAAAATAAATACCCAAGTATTGGTCAAAATTCCTGTAATTGCTAAAAATGTTCCGGTGTATTGAAGAATATTAAATACGTAGAAAACAATACCTAATATTAGAATTAGCATCATCCACCATTGTCGACCAGGGCGATAATTAAATGCCATATCCATCGTATTTGATAATGCGATTGAGCCAGAATATAAATTCATCACATTAATTCGAATCTGTGTAATTACAGCAAATACTACCCCGATAAGTCCCATAATAAATGGGAAAACAAATCCAGGATCATGTGCCAAACTCCATGCAGTTCCAGCATTCAAATGTGGCATAATGGTATAAGCGAGAAATGCACCACATAGCATCACCAAAACGATGGGGATTAGCATTCCCAACATTATTGCTGCTGTACCTTTATGTGTAACACTAGATTTAGCGAACCTTCCATAATCCGTTGCAATCAATCCTTGAAATACAATTTGACCATTTGCCATATTCATCACAACCCACATGGCCTGAGCAGTATTGTCCTCTTTCGAAAGCCAACCTGAGAAACCTACAGCATCATAGTTATGCGTCAATTGCCACAAACAAAAGCCAAACAACAGAATAAAAATCGGAACACCCCAAGTTTGTAAAAATTGCATGGATGACATACCTTTCCATACAAACCAAATGGTAATAAAACCAATCAAAGCAAATATACCAATACCTGCAATAGAATTGACTTCAATACCTGCATAATGGGCAATCGCATGTGAAACTATCGTGCCTTCAAATAAAAAGTAAAAAATAAAATTAATTGCATAAATAAATGAGGTAAAAGCCGACCCCATATAACCAAAGCCTAAACCTCGAGTCATTAAATTCAGCGACAAACCTTCCTTGCTCGCCAACTTCATAATGACTGAACCAATGATCGTCGCCAGTACAACCATATAAATAATTGGAATGAGAAGATCTGGCCAACCAACTTGGTAGCTCATTTCCGCACCAAGACTAAACCAAAACATTGCTGTGGAATTTCCAAGCAAAACCAAAATAATTGCTGGAATCGGCCAACGATAGTGCTGTGGCACGCGGCCAATCGCATAATCCTCAACGGCCTCGGCTTCCGTTATATTCTGAGGTCCCTGAAACCACTCTTTCAACTTTCCCATAAGTATCTTCCTAGAAAAACAAAAAGCCCTCCACACAATGTATGTGTGAAGGGCTTCTTTGCCAGTTTCTTTAAGCTGTGAGTTATTACGTTTGTTGCTTAGACTACCTTGTCTTTCATTTTATATAAAATTCACGATTTATAAAAAACGCAACTTATAAAAAACATAATACATTTCAATAAAAAAGAAAACCTATTTTTCAGAAAAAACATAAGTATATGAATTTTAATATATTTAAATTTTATATTCAGAATAGTTTTGTTGCACCTTGAGATTGAATCACTAATGGAAGCTCTATCTTGAAACCCTCATGCAACAAAACCGCTTGGTAATGCTCATGAAGCGTTATGCGAAGTGGATTAACTCAGATAAGAACAAAGAAGAGATTACTAAAATTTCGAATAGTGCCAAAACTATGCCAAAGAAAAAGGGAACCAAACTATATATTTGATTCCCTTTTCGATATTTGGCGGAAGCGGTGACAGTCATATTTAAAATACAATATATTGATATAAATAAATAAAATATTTTATATTTAATTTTTTACTACTATTTTTACTACATAGAGATTTCTTTTTTCTAGCTATGTCATTTCAGTAAACATCAAAATTAGATATATTTGAGTTCGATTTCCCATTGCATAATTTCCGTTTTCTAACTCTAGCCTGACATTTCAGTCGACATTATTCAGGCTGATGTTTCTTGCATTTCTATTTACTTTCACCTAAAAACCTCAAACTAGTTGAATTAATAAGTACATGAAGCCTACCACTTATTTATTGATAACTGATTGTGTTATCAATAAATGTGCTTTTTCTACAGTAAAAGTTGAATAATCAGGTGCTTTACAATCTAATCCATAAAAATAAAACTTTGAACAAATCCCGTGGTCATTATTAGAGTAAAGCGAAATAAAAAACTCATCATCAAACAGCATTGAATTGCTGTATCTAAGTAGGCTTGATTTCATCCTTGTTTTTGTTGATCGCGTATACCACTGACTGTTCAAGTCGGAAAGAATGAAATTGATATTTCCACAATTGATTAAAGCTTAGTTTAAAGATGGCTAATTCGTCGTACGATATATTCTGGATGCAAGCTTATTTATCTGATAGTTGTATAGCTGCATAAACAATTTTAGATAGGCTTGTAAAAAAGCTATAGCTTTTAAGCTATAGCTTTTTAAAATATTACGATTCTATACCAGACTTAGCTATTATCCTGTGTACCTTTAGATTAAAATGCATTATAAAAAGTCAATTATTCTCCAGAAAAACAACTAAAATTTCCTCTGTAAAGTAAAGAGATAATTCAAAGGAGTACCATAAAAATTTCTACCAGAAGATTTTGGGAATGATGCATGAGTATATTTTTTATCAAATACATTATTTACATTAAATTGAACATTCCAATTATTAGTAATTTGATAACGTGCAAATAAATCAGTTACAGCATACGGCTTAACTTTTAAGTTTATTATATAACGATCTAATCTATTCATTGATTCTGGTTTAGACATATACACTTGCTCATTACGTGCCGAAACAAAAGTTGTAGAACTTCCTAAAACAATTCTATTTAGAATATCATTACCCGACAACTTAAACTGATTACCAAATTTCACATGCCAGGGTATATCAGACACCAATGTATTTTCACTCCCTGGCTCCTGTTTATATTTTTTCTTGGTATAAGCATAACCGATACTAGTTTGCCAATATGGTGTAACTTGTCCTTCTAATGAAAAGTCCACCCCTTTATTAAGCTCTTGATAAGTTTCATTTTTCCAAAAAATAATGCCTGTATAATCAGGGGAATCTACACCATCTGAAATAACTCCATTTTTAATCTTTGACTTAAAAAGGGCTTTGTTGCATAAAGGATTTAAAGGCAAAGTTCTCCTAGGCGCCTCAAATTTAAGTGACAACTTGAGTATGAGGTCGGCCTAATTCTGTAAATTTATTTAAAATAGCTATACGGGCATGTACCTCATTGACTTGGCTTTGAAAGTTCCTAGCACTGAGTTTATCGCCTAATAATTTGATGCAATGCATCTTAGTTT
>WNDP01000022.1 GCA_009912575.1 Acinetobacter bereziniae | reverse complement strand
ACGCTGTAATAATATGAAGGAATTAGACCAACTGATTGCAGAATCAATAGAAATTTATAATTGTTATAGACCACATTTGAGTCTAGGTATGATGACACCTAATCAAATGTTTGAAAAAGTAAGAACCGAGCTAATTGCTTAACTCGGCTCTAAATAAAATACTGTCAATCTATTTTAGGACGAGACAATCAATACTGATTTACATCTCTTCTTTGATACCACATAGATCAACTGAAGATGCATCAATATTGACATCAATATAACCATCTTTTTGCTTTTTCGCAGTATCGCTACGACTTTGCTCAAGATCATTTAAATATTGTTCGTCAATATCGCCAGTCACGTAAATGCCATCAAAGACCGAACAATCAAACTCTTGAACTTCAGGCACTTTACTGGTTCTCACCGCAGCATTTAAGTCATCCAAATCTTGGAAAATCAAACGATCAGCACCAATAATATTTTGAATTTCTTCAACACTACGGTGTGATGCAATCAATTCTGCTTTAGCTGGCATATCGATGCCATACACATTTGGATATTTCACCATCGGTGCAGCAGAGGCAAAATATACATTTTTTGCACCTGCATCACGTGCCATTTGAATGATTTCATTACAGGTCGTACCACGTACGATCGAATCATCCACCAACAGCACATTCTTGCCTTTAAACTCAAGTTCAACTGGGTTTAACTTTTGACGTACAGATTTTTTACGTTGTTGTTGACCTGGCATAATGAAGGTACGACCGATATAGCGGTTTTTCATAAACCCTTCTCGGAATTTCACACCTAAAATATTGGCCAATTCTAAAGCAGATGTACGGCTTGTATCTGGAATCGGGATAACCACATCAACATCATGTGCATCGCCCCATTCACGAAGAATTTTCTTCGCCAGCGTCTCACCCATTTTCAAACGTGCTTTGTAGACAGAAATCCCATCTATAGTCGCATCTGGACGTGCAAAATACACATATTCAAAAATACATGGGCGATAACGTGGCTGGCTGGCACATTGCTGTGCGTAGAACTCACCATTTGAATTAATGAATACTGCTTCACCTGGTTTAATATCACGCTCAACTTTAAAGCCCAAAGCTGTGATCGCAACTGACTCTGAAGCAATGATATATTCTTTCTCACCATTTTCAGTCACACGTGAACCATAGATTAATGGGCGAATACCATTTGGATCACGGAACCCTACCAAGCCATGTCCTGTAATCATTGCAACGACGCCATAAGCACCTTTGCAACGCTCATGTACACGTTTAACTGTATGGAAAATATCGTCTGGAGATGGTGTTAATGAGGCACATTTCTGTAATTCGTGTGCAAATACATTCAGCAAAACTTCAGAGTCAGAATCTGTATTCATATGACGTAAGTCAGTTTTAAACAGATCATCATGAATATCAGCAGCATTGGTAAGATTACCATTGTGCGCCAAAGTTATCCCATAAGGTGAGTTTACGTAAAAAGGTTGCGCCTCAACACTACTTGAAGAACCAGCAGTCGGATAACGCACATGACCAATACCATAGTTACCGAGCAATGCGCGCATGTGGCGAGTATGGAATACATCACGAACCATACCATTGTCCTTTCTCAAGAAAAGACGACCATTATGACAAGTCACAATCCCAGCTGCATCCTGTCCACGATGTTGTAACATCGTCAACGCATCAAATAACATTTGGTTTACAGGTGCTTTACCTGCTATACCAACGACTCCACACATAACTACCTCGCAGACCAGCTAGGACTAATAAAACGGATTCTTTGTCGAATGTACTGATTGATCATCCTCTTCAGTTGATGATCGTTCAGTATTTCTCACAGCAGCGTCATCGGGATGCGCTTGTGAATGTATATGATTTAATGCTTCATTTGCTGCATCTTTAGAAATTTCTGAAGCCAAGGGTGCAAACGGCAAAAGTGTTTGAATAAATTTTGATTGTTTCCACGTCGGCGAACTGTCAACCCAAGGACCTAATCCTTGCATTGTTATGAGGACAATGAATAAACCTTTCAAGGTCCCCAGTGCACCACCTGCCAAACGGTTTAAAGGCCCAAGTTTTAAGGTCTTTAAAATTTGATTGAGGATTGCTGTTGCAATCCATGTTAAAACGATAATAACCAAGACAATAAATGCAAATGCTGCAATTTTTTGCACCACAGGATCCTGACTGAGTGCAGACATGGAAGGTGCGATGATACTGGCATATTTAGCACCGACGATCAGTGCAAAAATCCATCCTATCAAGTTCGCAGAGGCTTTCACGAATCCTTGTCGCAAACCGTTAAGCCCTCCAATGAGCAATATAATCAGTATGATAATGTCTAGGGTATTCATAACTTAAGTCATAGCATTAACACAGTCTTTGATCAGTGTAGGACCTGTATAGATCATACCACTATAAATTTGAACCAGACTCGCTCCTGCTTGCTGTTTTGCAACTGCCTGCTCACCCGATAAAATTCCACCTACACCAATTAAAGGAATTTTACCCTGCAATAGTTTTGAAAAAGCAGCTAAACAAGCTGTACTTTTTTCAAATACAGGCGCACCAGATAAACCACCAGCTTCCTCACCAAACGGCAAACCTTCAACACCTTCACGAGACAAAGTTGTATTGGTTACAATAAGCCCATCGATTTTAAACTGCAACAATTGTGAAGCAATAAATTCAATATCTGTTGCATCCAAATCAGGAGCAACTTTGAGTACCAGCGGAACATAGTGCTGTAATTCTTCAGCCAATTCTAACTGACGTTTCTTAAGCGTTTCCAAAAGTTCAGTCAATGCATGGCCGCTTTGTAAAGAACGCAAATTTTTAGTATTTGGTGAGGAAATATTCACCGTAATGTAAGAAGCGTAGTGATATACTTTTTCCAGACAAATTAAATAGTCAGAAACAGCATCTTCAACAGGCGTTGTTGCATTTTTTCCGATATTGATTCCAAGAATGCCTTTGAATTTTGCTGCTTTGACATTCTCAACCAATTTATCTACCCCATCATTATTAAAACCCATGCGGTTAATGATGGCTTTGGCTTGAGGAATACGGAAAAGACGTGGGTGTGGATTGCCTTCTTGTGGTTTAGGTGTAATGGTTCCGATTTCAATAAAACCAAAACCCAAACCCGCTAAGGCATCGATATATGCACCATTTTTATCCAAACCTGCTGCAAGTCCAACTGGATTTGGAAACTCAATCCCCATACAGGTGACTGGTTTGGCCGTAACAGTTTGACGCATCATGCCCATTTTGTGGGCAGATTTAAGCATGGATAATGTGAGTTCATGTGCACGCTCTGGTGTTAAAGAAAACAACAAAGGGCGAGCAAGTGAATACAACATAGCTATAAAAGTCTACTGCTTTTTAAGTTGCCACATTATAGGCACAGTATGCTGAAAAGGCTATGCTTGAACTGTGTTTATTTTCAGTACTTACTGTACCGTCGCTGTTAATTTAATCTGTGCGCCCTCTTTTACCAGTTCCATTTTTTCCAAGCTGACACCCATTTGAGCAATCTGAGTCAGAAAGTTTGCCAGAACAGCGTAATTTTGATGTTGTGCAACAATTTGAAATTGCTCACCAACCTGTTGTGAGGCCACTGAAAGTCCTTGTTGTTGCGCAACACGTTGAATCTTATCCGCAGTGGTTAATGCCAAATCATCAGCAGGTTTCATGGTGACTACATTGCTTTGCATCCACACCACAAGGTCTTTCATTTCATTTAAACGTAACTGTTGTTTTTCAGCAGCTTTATGGGTGTACCATAAAGCTGCACCAACGGCGACAACAATCACAAAAATTGTTGTGAAAATCACCATCACACGCTCACGTACTGACATTTTTTCTAAATTATCAGCAATCTTTTCAGACCAAGCATCTAAGCGATTTTGAAAGTTTTCTATTGTTTTCATTATTGTATCTTCACTAAGCCGACTACAGATGCGCCTTGGGTCTGAACATTACCCAACTCTGCTTTAAAACCTTGCTGGTTTAATTGCGTCACTAAAGTTTGCAATGCCTCAGAGCTTTTAGCCACCAAATCCATATTTAATACAGATGTATCATAATTAACACGATTGGCAATAATTTGATGCTGCATTAAAATTGGACCAACTCGACTGAGTAGTTGTAATGCTTGTGTATTCGCACCCTGACTAAGTTCTAGCTTATTCTTAAACTGACGTTGTACAGATTCCTCAGTAATTCGCTGTTCATTGGGAAACCATTTTTTATACTGGTCTACCGCAATCAATGCCGTTTGATCGGCAACTTTTTTGAGTTTAAACCATCGTAAAGCATCATAACTCAGCTGTGCAACAATCAAAGCCACCACTAAAACTGCACATGCTTGCCAATAACGAGACACGCCGTCATTTGCCTGTTTTGCTTTGGGCAAGACATTAAACGGGTGCTGCTTCGCCTTTTTGATTTCATCAAACTGATAATCAAAAGGTTCGCGTTGATCAGAGGTAGCCACAGCAAACAAACTGGTCGCTTGCTCATCTGTTAAACCACTATATAAATAGGTTTTTTCACGATTTGCAAAATCTAGATACAAGGCCAAATCATCTATTGAGTTACCTAGAAACTCATTCTCACGAACCAACAATTGACCATTGAGATTGGTGATGATCGTTTGCCCTGCTTCGGGAGCAGCTAACATTAAAAAATCAGGCAACAAAGATACGATCTTTAAAGGAATCAAAGATAAAGAATGCTGCATGGTGGTTACAGTATGCTGATTGATTCCCAATACCGTAACTTGATCAGGTTGTTGAAAATGCGAGAACACTTTCATTTGGTCAATCGGTACAATCACATATTCTTCAAGTAAATATTTGACACCATCTGCGCCCAATTGTTTGTATTGCGCTTTGCTAAATTTTTGTTGAAGAATCTGTACTTCACGACTTGGAAAGAACACAACCGCTTCTTCACCTTGGTAAAGTTTAATATCTTGTATTAATTGTTCCAGACTCGAAGATGTAGTCCAATCACTTCCTCGAGACCATTGCCAAACCCCATTGGCTTCAGGCATCCATAAGTACAACATTTATCGTTTTCTGCCGTGTGTTCTTTTAACAATGCTTTTATACGGTTGGAATAAAGGCTTTATCTTGTGTAGATAGACCGTTTGCAATAACAGTTTGCTCATAAATACGAGTTTCTGCCAAGGCAAAAGGATTAAAATGTTCATGTGTCAGTTGTTCAGCAATATGCCCAACTACATTCATATGACAGACCACCACAATACGTTCAAATGGTAATTGTGACAACCACTCAATTGCTAATTTTGCATCATCTTCAGGCTTAATTTTGTCACAGATCAATACTGAGACTTCAGGAAAATAAGCCTGTATATGTGACAATGTTTCTTGTGCTCTCAACAAAGTACTCACAACAAATACATCAGGTTGGACTGTTTCTTTTAAAAATTGTGCTGTTTGTTTCGCTTGTAAATGTCCACGCTCGGTTAAGGGACGTTTACTGTCCATACCGTTAATTGCTGGAACTGCTTCACCATGACGCACCAAAGTCAGTTGCATAAGATTTCCTTTTTAATACTGCACGGATTATAACGAGGCTTTGTTACAAATCTATCTCTCAACCCCAAATTGTAACGAATTAAACCTCGTTGTGGGGCAACACAAACTCCACATCACTACGATGACCATTCTTCATCAATGAAACAGCAATATTGAGCGGAGGCGCTCCTTCAAAAACGACTTCATAAAGTGCTGTCGTTATCGGCATATAAACATCTAACTCTTTAGCGCGTGCATTCACTTGCACAATGGTATTGATGCCTTCTGCGGTTTGACCCAATTCCTTTGTTGCTTGCTCCAGTGTCTTACCAGAACCTAATGCAAAACCAACTTGATAGTTCCGACTCAGTGGACTATTACAGGTTGCAAATAAATCTCCAACCCCAGATAAACCAAGGAATGTCAGTGGATTAGCACCCAACTTAACCGCAAAACGACTCATTTCTGCTAATGCACGGGTTAAAATCATACTTCGGGTATTTTCACCGACTTTGTATGCCACTGCCATCCCCATTGCCACAGCATAAATATTCTTCAATGCACCGCCTAACTCTACACCATGCACATCATCACTGCCAAAAACTCGAAACAATGCGCTGTGTAAAGCTTGTTGTACTGCATAACGCACCAATTCGCTGTCACTTGCAATAACAGTACCGGCAGGTTGTCCTGCCACAATCTCTTTGGCTAAGTTTGGACCAGAAAGTACCCCATAAAGCACTTCAGGGAGTTCTTCACGAATAATATCACTCATGAAACTAAAGCTTTTGGCTTCAATACCTTTGGTTAAAGACACCACCGCTTGTGCACTAATGAATGGCTTAATCTGACGCAAAACATCACGAAAAGAATGGCTAGGGATAGCAACCAAAATAATGTCACGATCACGTACTGCCTTTTCCAAATTTGACTCAGCACGTAGGCCTGCTTCTAACTGAAAGTCTGGAAGATAACGTTTATTGACATGCGTAGCATTGATTTCAGCCGCAATAGTTTCATCTCGAATCCAGATCATCGTGTCGCAACCATTACGCACTGCTGTATTGGCCATTGCAGTACCAAAACTGCCTCCACCAAGTACTGTCACGCGTAATGCTGTTTTTTGATCCAAAACAATCGGATCAATTAAATCTTTAAATCGTAAATCAGACATTATTATTATCCTAAAAAAACTCGTCCTAAAATGTTGCGCTTAAACGTTGAATGATTTCAAATTTTAAAATTCATCAGTTCTTGATCTAAGCTTTCCAGAAATGTACATATTGTTGGCGATCTATACTGACACGTGGTGCAATCTCTTTTGCAGCAGTCCCCACATAAACAATACCTGAAATCAGATCTCTTTCTGCCAAACCCAAAGCAGATTTTAACAATCTAGACTCGACCACTGCACCACTGCGCCACATCGTTGCAAATCCTTGTGCTTGCAAAGACAGCAAAAGGTTTTGAATCGTAGCACCACTACTTAATGTTTGCTCAAAAAAAGGAACTTTAGGATGGTCTTGAAATTTAGTCACAGCCAAAACCAAAATAGGTGCTCGAAATGGGTGATGCTTTACCCGTTCAATTTGAACAGGATCAGACTCACCCAAGTCAGCAATCGACTGCGCCAACAGTTGCCCAAATGCTTCACGCTGTTGACCTTCAACCACAATAAATTGTGTCGGTTTTAAGCGATGATGATCGGGTGCTGTTAATGCTGCCTGAAACGCAATATTTAATTGCTCATGTGAGGGTGCAGGCTCAACCAAATGACCAATCGATTGACGTTGATGAATATTGTCATGTACTGCTTGAAAAGTTAAATCTGACATTGACCTATCTATTATCTATTCATATGGACTGTTGGCAAGATTAGCATAATCTAAAATCATTAAGCTATCTCGGCTGAAATTTACTGTTGGTCTCCCACTCATTTTTTGAATATCTTTTTAGCATTTAAACTGCGTAATGTTGAACAAATGCCCCAACTTATCAATAAGCCTTATAAAAACTGCAAAATTTATACATGTTTTTCAATATTTAGCTCATATTCTATGATCAAATCATCCCTAATTTAAAATTCGTTTTTATTTTTATCACTGATAATTTGGAGTCAATATGAATAAATTTACAGCTCTTTCGCTCCTTGCAAGTTCTGCATTGTTTTTAACTGCGTGTGCATCAAATCCAACTCAAACATTGGCAATCCAAAAAGCCGACAACCAATATGAAGTCACAGGCTTAGGTAAAGACCAAATTACAGCAAAAAACAATGCCATCGTCGCTGCCAACAAAACTTGTGGCAAAAAGGCTGCACCAGTCTTAATCGATGAAAAAACTGAATATCACGGTACTTTAAAAGGTGTAGTTGACGAACAAACTGGCAAAATGATCACTGCTGCGGCTGGTGTAATCGGTTCAGTGATGGGCAAAAACTATGGTATTGAGAAAGATACTGACTATCAAACGACTTTAACTTTTAGCTGTAAAGCCAGCTAAGCTTATTTATTGTTCATAAAAAAATCCCACTGCTAAAGTGGGACTTTTTGATTGATCTAGGTCAAGACTATTTTAAACCCTAGCAATAGCCTTCTAAACCGGTCAAAGGTAATTTCTGCCCAATGGCCTTTTCAATTGTCGGTAAATTAAAGGCATCATCTTCTGATAAGAAACTGATACTTACACCTTGAGTACCTGCTCGCCCAGTACGACCAATACGATGTACATAATCATCAGACTGTTCAGGTAAAGTGAAGTTGATCACGTGTGATACACCATCTACATGAATACCACGACCAGCCACATCGGTTGCGATCATAATGTTATGATTACCATTTTTAAACTGGTCTAACATTTTCAAACGCTTATCTTGTGCAATCTCGCCAGAAAGCATGACGACTTTATAACCATCTGCTTTTAAATGATCATATAGTTTACGGACTTGATCACGACGATTAGCAAAAATCATCACTTTTTCTATTGGTTCATCCGTCAAAATTTCACGCAATAACTTATACTTATCTTTCTTCTCTACCATATAAACCCGTTGCTCAACATCAGCATTGGTTTTCTTCTCTGGTTCAATTTCAACTGTGACAGGTTCAAAAAGCCATTGTTGTGCGAGATTAAGCACATCATAACTAAAAGTAGCTGAAAACATGAGAGTTTGACGCTGTTCTTTACGAGGAGAAAAACGCACTATACGTTTAACTGATGGAATAAAGCCCATATCCAATAAACGGTCTGCTTCATCAATCACCAAAAACTCGATTTGATCTAGCCAAACTTCTTTCTGTTCAGTGAAATCAATTAAACGACCAGGTGTTGCTACCAAGATGTCGACAAAACCTTGATCAAGCTGTTTTCTCTGCTTGTCAAAATCTACACCACCCACCAAAGTGACTACATTTAAACCGCTATATTTCACCAAATCTTTGGCATCATTTTCGATTTGAATAGCAAGTTCTCGTGTAGGAGCAAGAATCAAGGCACGTGGTTCACCACGAAAACGCTGTGTTTGAATAGGGTTATTGAGCAAATCATTGATAATACTGACCAAAAATGCTGCTGTTTTTCCAGTGCCTGTTTGAGCCCGCCCAATTGCATCATGACCTGCCAAAGTATATTTCAATACCTTTTGCTGGATGGGGGTCATTTCTTTAAACCCTAAAGCATCAATCGCTTGCTTAAGTTGCGGATGTAAATTAAGGGTTTCGAAACCTGATGACATATATACGAGCTCTAACTGTAGACACTTTAAATTGTGCCTATTATAAACAAAAAACGCCCCAATTTATAAAAAATTGGAGCGCTACTTAAATTTTTAAAAATTTAAGATTAGTCTAAAGGCTGAACTTCTTCAGCTTGAAAACCTTTTTGACCTTGTACAACACTGAATTCAACGCGTTGACCATCACGAAGCGAACGGTGACCGTCGCCTTGGATCGCACGGAAATGAACAAATACGTCATCACCGCCTGCGCGTTGGATAAAGCCGAAGCCTTTAGTGTCGTTGAACCATTTAACTACGCCTTGTTCACGAGCTGTCATAAGTTAATCCTCAGTTATTAAGAAAAGGGACCACCCGGTGTTGCAAACAGCAGAGCAAACAAAGTTTAAAATATTTTGTAATTTCAAAGCTTGTAATCATTCTGTAAAACTATTAACAAAATCCCGGTTACATCCATTTGTAATAGGGTTCAAAACAACAATTGTTTCTGATAAATCCTAAATACGCAACGAGCTTAACATGGGTTTATGACAATTAATAGAATTTTTTTTGATAATTATTTTCGATATCAAGCTTATTTTTTAAACATGCTGAATATTATATTTCATCTATTCAAGAATATTGCAAATTCTGTTCGGTAGTTCTAAGAAACTTGTTAAAATAACAGTTCCATAACACTGTTATACTTTTGCCATAAAATGAATGAAACTTTAGGTCAAACACCTATTGAAACCCATCCAATTGAAATCGACAGTATGGGTAAGCCCTGTCCGATGCCTTTATTAATGCTGAAACGTGAATTAAAAAAGGCAACGCCTCATCAAATATTTCTGCTAAAGTCATCTGACCCTCATAGTGCCATCGATATTAGTCGTTACTGTGAGATGCACAACTTGAGTTGCCAATTGACTCAAGTAACCGAACATGAGTTTCATTACTTAATTGAATCTTAATTATTTTCAATTAAAATTTATTTTTGCAAATTTGCATATATTTTTACATTTCGATACCCAAATTTCCTTACTTATGTACAATATTCGAATTAAGATGAATGCATTAGTAATACGACGAAATTCCTATAAGGAGAACTCATGAGTGACAGCAGCAATCAGTTGATGCCCCTGTCCTTATCTGCACCAGGTGTTAACTTAGGTGCTTATATCAGCACCGTAAATCAGATTCCAATTTTGACAGCTGAGCAAGAAAAAGAGTTGGCTGATCGTTATTTCTATGATCAAGATTTAGATGCTGCAAAAATGTTGGTGATGTCTCACTTACGTTTTGTGGTTCATATTGCCCGTAGTTATGCAGGTTATGGCTTACCACAAGGTGATTTAATTCAAGAAGGTAATCTTGGGTTAATGAAAGCCGTTAAACGTTTTGACCCTAATATGGGGGTGCGTTTAGTGTCTTTTGCTGTGCACTGGATTAAGGCTGAGATTCATGAATATGTGATTCGTAATTGGCGAATTGTCAAAATTGCGACCACAAAGGCTCAACGTAAATTATTTTTTAATTTACGAAGTCTGAAAAAATCAAGCAAAAAACTGACCCTTGAAGAAGCACAATCAATTGCCAATGACTTAAACGTTACACCTGAACAAGTCTTGGAAATGGAAGGTCGTTTGACCGCTTATGATGCTGCTTTCGAAGCACAAGGTGATGATGATGAAGGTTCAACCTATGTTGCTCCTGCATTGTATCTTGAAGATAACCGTTATGACCCTGCACGCTTGGTGGAAGAAGAAGACTACGAAGAACAAAGTACTTCGGCTTTACATGATGCAATGGAACAGTTAGATGATCGCTCAAGAAATATCTTGCAACGTCGCTGGCTAGATGATGATAAATCAACTTTGCATGAGTTGGCAGCTGAATATAATGTATCTGCAGAACGTATTCGTCAGTTAGAAAAAAATGCAATGGATAAAATTAAGATTGCAATGTCATCGAACTAATTGCTATCCATAAAATACATGTTTCAATAAAAGGGCGATCTGCCCTTTTATTTTTTGCTTAAAGTTTTGTTGAAAGCTACATCTTCATAGATTTTGCCTTTAACCCTACTTAAAAATTATGTTATGGTTATGCGCAAATTGATGCAGATGAATGGCTTATGTGGATTGCAATTTCAGCACTGAACTTAGCACTTGCAGTAATCTTAGGTGCATTTGGTGCCCATGGTCTAAAAACTCGTGCAACAGAAGCACAGTTAGCATGGTGGCATACAGCAACCGATTATTTTTTCTATCATGCCTTGGGTCTATTGGCATTGGCTATTCTGAGTAAAGTCATTCCTCAACTTCCAATCAAAGCCAGTTTTCTGCTGATTCAGATCGGTATTGTTTTCTTCTGTGGTTCATTATATGTGATGGCACTGGGCTTACCACGTGGCTTGGGTGCAATCACGCCGATTGGCGGTGCATTGATGATTGCAGGATGGCTAGTTCTCGCATGGAATGCCTTAAAATACGCGAAATGAATCTGTTTTGACTTTTGAAATCACAATTTGCGCAATCGAATGGAATGTCTATGCAAATTTTCTTAAATGGTGAGCCCCAAGAAACCTCTTGCCAAAATCTTTTACAACTGGTTCAAGAACTTTCACTGGAAGGTAAACGCTTTGCGGTTGAAATGAATGAAATGATTATTTCTAAAAGCAAACTTGAACTTACCCCTATTGCTGAACAAGACCGTATTGAAATCATTCATGCGGTTGGTGGCGGCTAATTTGGAGCTCTCCCATGCTAGATTTACCTACTGAAAATTCTCCACTTATTATTGGTTCACGCACCTTCCAATCTCGCCTTCTTGTTGGTACAGGCAAATACAAGGACATGCAAGAAACAGATTTAGCCATCCAAGCGAGTGGTGCTGAAATTGTGACCGTTGCTATTCGACGTGTAAATATTGGACAGAATCCAGATCAACCAAATTTATTGTCGGTCATCCCACCTGAGAAATATACTATCCTTCCAAATACCGCAGGATGTTTTGATGCCAATAGTGCGGTACGTACCTGTATGTTGGCACGCGAACTTTTAGATGGCCACAACTTGGTTAAACTTGAAGTTCTTGGCGATGAGAAAACCTTGTACCCGAATGTGACTGCAACGCTTGAAGCAGCACGTACGCTCATTGATGATGGGTTTGAAGTGATGGTATATACATCAGATGACCCAATTGTTGCACAAGAGCTTGAAAGTATGGGCTGTGTTGCAATTATGCCTTTAGGCAGTCTCATTGGTTCTGGACTAGGAATATTAAACCCGCATACCATTTCGATCATTAAAGAAAATGCGAAGGTTCCAGTGTTGGTCGATGCTGGTGTCGGTACAGCAAGTGATGCTGCGATTGCAATGGAATTGGGTTGTGATGGCGTATTGATGAATACGGCGATAGCAGCTGCACAAAATCCTATTTTAATGGCTTCTGCAATGAAAAAAGCCGTTGAAGCTGGTCGTGAAGCTTATTTGGCAGGTCGCATGCCACGTAAGCGAATGGCAAATGCAAGTTCACCTGAAACAGGTTATTTCTTTAAATAACTTCAAGCAAATCGCTTCTTGATGACGCATTGAAAGACGTAAACTGCCTAAAAGAATTCCCATTATTCTTTTAGGCTTAAAATCTCTTAATAAATAGTGAATGAATAAATTGAGAAAATAATGTTTAAAATAATAAATACAACTGTTTTTCTAATCGCTTGCACATCAAGCCTAAGTTTTGCACAGCAACCCACTCAATCCTTAGAAAAATTTATACCCAAGCATTGGGAAATTTTAAGCCAAGCCAATGGTGATTTGAATCAAGATGGAAAACAAGATATTGCAATCCTCATTCAACCAAAAAATAAACATCAATTAGAACGTAAACTTTTGATACTTTTTCAAACAGATCAACAATTACAACTCAAACTCAGTCGGTCAATCCCAAACTGGACCTACCGTTCAGATGAACCGTGTCTTGAAGATGCGTTCAATGATTCATCTTTAACAATAAAAAACCAACGCCTAGA
This sequence comes from Acinetobacter bereziniae, assembly GCA_009912575.1. Classification (GTDB taxonomy): domain Bacteria; phylum Pseudomonadota; class Gammaproteobacteria; order Pseudomonadales; family Moraxellaceae; genus Acinetobacter; species Acinetobacter bereziniae_A. The sequence goes on along the minus strand of WNDP01000022.1, from coordinate 27,380 downwards.
AATACTCTTTGATACCATCTCCTCATGTAGCAATACCTATGGATTAATGCATACCTATAGTTTTAAATTAAAAAACAATCAATTTGATTTAATTGGATATGACACTTTTTATTTGGATAAAATCAGTGGTAAACAAGATGAACTCAGCATTAACTTTTTAACAAAAAAAGCAAAACTCACAACAACGGCAAATATCTTTGCTGAAGTTGAAGCACCCCCAAAAATCGTTTGGAAGACAGTTAAATCAACTCAAAAATATACTTTAGCAAATATTCCATGGAACAGTGATGAATTCAACGATAGCTTTAGTATTCAATATATTGGAAGAAAATAATGAAAAACAAAATTGATTTAGTTTTATTTTGTGCATTGACGGCCTGTTCAACTTTAGCTTGTGCAGACAACAACACACCCTATCAATCATTTATTCCTAAAAACTGGAAAGTATTGAGCCAAGCACAAGGTGACTTAAATGGTGATCGGCAAACTGATCTTGCTTTGATTATTGAAGATACTAATCCCAAAAACATTGTGACCAATGATCGTTTAGGTAACCCTCAACTGAACTTAAACCAACGAAAGCTATTAATTTTACTTAAATCCCCTCAAGGCTATCGCCTTGCAGCAAGTAATTCCACTTTACCCAGCGAAGGAGATCAAGAATCGCCTTGTCTTACTGACCCTTTAGGCGAAGGTAACCCACTCACGATCAAAAATGGATTAGTGCAAATTAATTTACATTATTGGCTCAGTTGTGGTTCATGGTATGTGAGTAATCATCTTTTTACTTTCCGCTACCAAAACCAATCTTTTAAGCTGATTGGATATGATGTTAACGACTTCCATCGTGCTTCTGGTGAAACCAATGCAACAAGTATTAACTTTTTAACAGGAAAAATCAAAAAAACTACGGGTGGCAATGGCTTTGAAGATCAAGAACAAACTGCTCAAGTATCGTGGTCAAAGTTAAAACAAAAATATGCACTTACACTTGAGCAAATAAATTTTAAAGACTACGGCGAGTATGAATAGGACACTTTTCACTTTTACCAATTTAGCCTAACAAATAAGTCATTTGACTTCATTCGTTTTGATTTTTATGATTTTGATAAAATCAAAGGAATCAGTATGAAATCATTTAGTTATTCTTTTACCAACATAGCTAATCTAACCACATTGGCTATGTATGCCTTTGAAAAATTCTTTGGATAGTCAAAATTTAAGCATAATTGTAGCGTTAAAACCAATAGGTAAAATAATGAATAATTACAAAATATTAACTTTATTTCTCATCCTATCTACATGTCCAAGTTTAAATTGGGCAGATACTAGCGCCAAAGGTGACTATCAATCATTTATCCCTAAAAACTGGAAAGTGCTTAACAAAGTAGAAGGAGAATTAAATGGGGACCAACAACCCGATCTTGCATTGATTATTGAAAATACTAACCCCAAAAATATTGTTAATCGTGACTCATATGATAAAAAGCCAGAAAGTCAAAGACTGAATCTAAATGAACGAAAATTATTGATTTTACTTAAAGATGCACACACGTATCATCAAATTGCCAGTAATACGTCCTTACCAAGTGAAAGCAACAGTGAAAAAAAATGCCTGATTGACCCGCTGATTGTAGGAAATGTTTTAAACATTCAAAATCAGCAACTTAAAGTTACTTTAAATTTTTCGTTTCGTTGTCAATCTTGGGAAGTTTTTAATAATGTTTATACCTTCCGCTTTCAGAACCAAGCATTTAAGTTGATTGGTTACGACTTATATTATTTTGATATACCGTCAGGCAATAGTCGTAGTGAAAGTTCTGATTTTCTAACAGGAAAATTAAAACAAAGCTTAAGCACCCCAGAGCTTGACCTTAAACATTCTCCACAGATATCACGGTCAAAGTTAAAAAAAGCACCATTACTCAAACTAGAACAAATCAACTTTGCGCTTTATATTCACTACTAGCTTCTCTTAAACAAAAGAGAAGCTACAGTTCAATGCTAATACCGTTTTAAAATCCATGTTCTAAAATACGGATTTTAATTTCAGCAACATGATCTTTGACTTCAAGCTGATATGCTTGCATATGTTCTGTTTGTAAGTGAGTATTGAGATGCTCAATACTTTCCCATTTTTCAAGCATCACGATTAAATCAGTATCCTGTGTTTGATAATTCACATCGACATTGGCATCAATCAACAGCTGATAACCATGACATCCCTGCTCTTGCAGTACGGTTGGTGTAATTTTCTTAAAGGCTTGAATAATCTGTTCTTTATGGCGACCATTGGGTTGTGCATAAATTTCAGCAATAATTGTCAGCATTTTATCGTCCTCAGTATTTTAAATGAGCTATTTAATTGTCAAAATTCACGCAAAGATTTGATGTAAATGATCACGGTATTGCTGTTCATATTGCTCTACTTGAGGTGCTTTAATCACATCATTCACAATAAACGTATCCAAACTTTGCATACCTAAAAATTGATTTGCTTTATGGAATGGTAGATAAACACCATCTACACCCACGCCATGAAAGAACTGTTCTGGATCTTCAAAGGCCTGTAAAGGTGCATTCCAAGTTAACGACAACATATATTTTTTGTCATGAATTAATCCACCCGAACCATACTTTTTAGCAGCATCAGAACGTGTACGACCATCATTGGCATATAAACTTCCATGACCAGTGGTGAATACATCATCAATATATTTTTTCATTGTCCACGGTGCACCCATCCACCATCCTGGCATTTGATAGATGACAATATCTGCCCATAGATATTTTTCAACTTCTTCCTGTGCATCATAAGTCGTATCAGTACGGGTAACTTTGATGCGATGTCCCAAATCAGACAGTACATTTTCAGCCACAGTGGTTAAAGTATCATTTAACTCACCATTCGAGTGTGCAAACTGTTTTGCGCCATTCACAATCAAAATATTACTCATTTGCTCACCTATTTTTTTCAATGTTCTCAATTCATGGCGCTACTATAGTGATAATTTTTATCGCAAAAAATGCAAAAATAAGCAAAACATTATTGACTATTAGTCAACAATATAAACTTTACCTTATATTGCTCAAGCAGAAATGCATATGTATAAAATTCAATAGAACAAAAAAAGCACCTAATCAGGTGCTTTTCTAATACTGGCAGTCTTTTAAGGAATAAGTCCTTCGTCACGCATTGCAATTTGTACAGACTGACGTTCAGCCACTTTATTGCGTAAAGCCACAATATTGGTAAATGGTGTTAAATCATGCTGGATATGATTCGACCAATTGGTCAGTACAAATAAGTAAGCATCCGCTGGGCCAAAACGGTCATTGACCAAGTAATCATACTCAGACTCAGCAAGATAATCATCGATATATTTCAACATTTTATCTAAAGTTGCATAGCCTCGTACTTTCTCATCCTCAGTGATTGCTGGATCAAAAAACACAGCATATTCATCATGTAATTCTGAGTTTAAATAACCTAGCCACTCCAATACTTTGGCACGTCCCAAACCTGATGGCGGGATCAAATCTTGTTTTGGGTCATGTTGTGCAATAAATGGAAGCACAGCGACATTCTCAGTCAAAATCAAACCTGGATTAATTTCTAAAGCAGGGACATAACCTTTAGGATTAATTTCGTAATAATCTGCACCCTTCTCTGTCTTATGCGTTTTTAAATCAACACGTTCAAGGTCAAAATCTACATTAATTTCGTTCAATAAAATATGAGCAGCTAAAGAACATGCACCTGGTGAATAATATAACTTCATATCTAATCCTTGTTATATGACTGTTTAAGTTGTAAATGGCTTCATCGGCAATTTCAAGTCAAGAAACATAAAAATTGCAAATCTGCATAAATTTATAAAAAAGTGACAACTTGAATATTCAGCAAAATGAAGACTTTTTCAAGTCAAACTTAGCTGCATTTTCACTAAAAGATGTTTTAACATACGCATCTTTAAAGAATGATGAAAGGTTTGTAGTGATTAATCTCAAAAAGGCGGAGTGGTTTTCCAATATTCGTACAGATGTACTTGCTGGATTAGTCGTTGGCTTGGCACTTATTCCTGAATCTATCGCATTTTCTGCCATTGCTGGTGTAGACCCACAAGTTGGACTCTATGCATCCTTCTGTATCGCGGTGACCATTGCCTTCTTTGGTGGTCGTACAGCCATGATCTCAGCTGCAACAGGTGCAATGGCATTACTGATGGTAACTTTAGTTAAAGATCATGGTTTACAATATTTATTTGCAACAACCATTTTGACAGGCATCATTCAAATCCTTGCTGGCTATTTTAAAGTCGCAAAATTAATGCGTTTTGTTTCACAATCTGTGGTGTATGGCTTTGTTAATGCCTTGGCAATTTTGATTTTCATCGCACAAATTCCTGAATTACAACGTATGGACCTGACAGCCTATCTTTTTGTGTTAATGGGTTTAGTTGTGGTGTATCTCTTCCCTCATATTCCCAAAGTGGGTAAATTAATTCCATCCCCTTTGGTCTGCATCATTGTACTTAGTCTGATTGCTCTACTTTTCCATACGGATATGCGTACAGTCAGCGATTTGGGTAAATTTCCTGAAACCTTACCGATGTTCTTTATTCCTGAAATCCCACTTAACCTTAATACCTTACAGATTATTTTTCCTTATGCAGTCACTTTAGCAACTGTAGGCTTACTTGAAACCATGATGACGACCACTATTGTCAATGAAGCCACGCAAACTGAAGGCGATCGTCATAAAGAATGTCGTGGTCAAGGTATTGCCAACATTGTCAGTGGATTCATGGGCGGTATGGCTGGCTATGCAATGATTGGGCAATCCATTATTAACGTTTCTTCAGGTGCGCGCACACGTTTATCAACACTGGTTGCTGGTGTATTTTTACTGTGTTTAGTGGTCTTTTTAAAAGATTGGTTGGCCTATATTCCGATGGCTGCTCTAGTGGCGATTATGATTATGGTGGCATTCACAACTTTCAATTGGGATTCACTCAAAAACTTTTCCAAACATCCTAAGCAAAGTAATACTGTCATGCTCACAGTAGTTGTCATTGTCCTGATGACTCATAATTTAGCGTTGGGTGTATTGGTTGGCGTTCTATTGTCTGCGCTGTTCTTGGTGAATAAACTTGAAAGCGGTGTCAGTGTTCGTTCAGAATTATCCGAAGACAAAAGCCGTCACTATTCTGTTTATGGTCAGATTTTCTTTAGCAGTGCTGAAAAATTCTTTCAGTTTTTTGACTTTCAAGAAGATACAAACAAAGTGATCATTGATTTAACACATGCACATATCTGGGACATCACTTCCGTAAATATGTTAAATCAAGTGCAAGCTAAGTTCATACAGAATAATATTCAAGTTGAAATCATTGGCATGAATGAAGCCAGCCGTACACTCGTGGATCAATTTAGTACTTAGCGTTTGAACATAACAACAGCATTCAACTTTTGTGCTTAACATTTAAATTGAAAAACAGTGCTTATTTGAAACTCATGATCCTTACTAAAAAATACCAGCCAAGCGATCATGAGATTTCATGTAAATTATTCTAATCTCAAATTCATCCCTGTCTCTCATCAAGCATTTTTATCAGTTTTAAGGCTTAAAACGTCGAATAAAAATCTCAAGGATCAATTAAAGATTAAAAATACCTATTATCAGGTATAGCATAACGTGCAAATATCTGAAAAACTCAATTGAATAAGCATGAATGAGCTTTTTAACATCATGAACAATGAGTTAAGTTTACCTGTTCCAGTCATTATTGTAGAAGATGAGCCTCTGATACAAAAAAGACTCACCGATATATTGATCCAAATTGGTTATTCAATATCTGATTTACGTTTTGCCCAAAGTTTAGCGCAAGCCAAAGATTTACTTGAGTTACACTCAGCCTCGTTTGCTTTGGTCGACTTAGGTTTGCCTGATGAAAATGGTATTGAATTCATTGAAATTTTAAAAAATTACGATCCCACTATTACAGTTTTGGTCATTTCTGCATGGAGTACGGAAGACGCTATTCTCAATGCATTGAGTGCAGGTGCGGCTGGCTATGTATTAAAAGAACGAGATGATATAGAAGTTTCATTGTCAATCAAAAGCGTCTTACGTGGGGGTGCGCCAATTGATCCTTTTATAGCGCAGAAAATTCTAAAACAATTACAGTTTAATGAGAAAAATAATGGAAATAAATCTGTAAATAGTCAAAAATCCTCAGAAAATGAGAGTGTTTTATCGAAAAGAGAACAAGGAATTTTAGAACTGGTATCTCAGGGGTTAAGCAATAAGGAAATTGCAGATCAGCTCAATTTATCTCGCTATACCGTTGAATCTCATATTAAACATATTTATCGGAAACTTTCGGTATGCAACAGAGCAAAAGCCATCGATACAGCACGACATTTAGGATTGCTCGATTAATTCGAAATATCTTTGGTCTGTTTTGCTTTGCAATCAGTTTGATGCAGACGCAAGTTTTTGCAGGTTCAGCAACAACTCACCAAAGCTCAGCAAACCCATCAAGCTGCGATTTTCAAATCATCAATGTGCAAATTGCACAAGCACCTCAGCAACCAGATCAAGTTCCTCAGCATGGTTGGGAGGACGTCAAACTACCAGATGATTGGGAAACACGTTGGAAAACTATACGGGAAGTGCTTGGTATAAAATCCAATGGCGTTACCAATGTAACCAAGAAAACCAAGCCGTTGCTTTGCTGATTGAACGGATCAATCTAGCGGGTGCAATTTACAGTAACCAAGAGCTGTTATGGCAAGATAAATCCTTAGTTGAACCCTTGTCGAGAAGTTGGAATATGCCTCGCTACTGGGTACTTCCTTCAACATCGGTTCAAAATCATCAAAATGAAATTCTTGTCCGTGTTGTCGGTGTAACCTCACAACATTCTGGCTTAGGTCAAATTCGATTTGGACGTGCTGAGGATATTGCCAACCAAAATGATCAATTGATTTTTGAACGGCGGACTTTATTCTTTATCAATATTATTATTAGTTTTGTTCTAGGAACCATTGGTTTCACCATTTGGCTGTTTAGGCGTGAAGAAAAAGCGTTTGGATGGTTTGGTTTGACTTCATTTTTTTGGGTATTATTTGCATATAATATTATATCCACCGTACCCATTCCATTCACCGATAGCTTATTAACAGCGCGGCTGAATTTAGTTTTTTTAGTGGGTTATGTTTATTGCCTATGTTTATTTTCTTGGCGATTTGCACTGCAACATTTTCAATATCTTGAACGCTTTCTTTTACTCAGCTTTAGTATTTGTGTTATTGCTCTTTTTGCCACACCCATTGCTCATTTAGATAAAACTCTGCTGATTACTTTTTTATATGCTGGCCTCATTTTTATTTTTAATTGTGTGTTTTTTCAATGGATTGCATTCAAAAAAGGAAAGTAGATATTCTACTTCTGGCTTTCATTTTGCTGATTTACTTGGTGATCATTGTTCATGATCTTTACACCATGCTCAACCACTATGATCAGACTTTATATTGGACGCCTTTGACAGCACCAATTACCAGTTTAGCCATCTCTTTTATTCTCGCATATCGGATTTCTCAGAACGTTTCTCGTATCGAAAAGTTTAATATGACCCTTGAAGAAACCATTGAGAAAGTAACTTTCGACTTGGAACAATCCTTAGATAAAAAACATCAACTTCAAATTGATAATATGCGTTTACAAGAACGACTCAATCTCTCACATGAATTACATGATGGACTGGGTGGCTCATTGGTTCGTTCTATGATTCTACTTGAGCACAGTGAACATATTGAAAAGCAGCAAGTCCTTTCTATGTTCAAGCTTTTAAGAAATGATCTCCGTCAAGTGATTGATTCTGGCTCTAGTTTAGGAGAAAAAGTTCCAGAGAACCCAATTATGTGGGCTGCACCATTGCGTCATCGTTTTGTTCAGTTGTTCGAGGAAATGGAAATCGAGTCGACATGGATCTTTGCCGATCAGTGGCTTACTAAACCAGCACCGCTGGTCTGCTTAACTTTTTCAAGAGTTGCAGAAGAAGCTTTGACCAATATTGTCAAACATAGCCAAGCTTCGGATGTTGAAGTTTCTTTGGTTGAAAATGAACGTCAACAATTGGTTTTAACGATTCAAGACAATGGTATTGGTTTTGAAGTAGACCAAGTACAAACAGGACTACATGTTGGACTACAAAGCATGCAGGTTCGTGTAAAGCGAATTGGTGGTCATTTTGAAATACATTCTCAGCAAGGGTTTACGGTCATTCGAGCCATCTTGTCCTTAAAAGATAAAAGTGAATAAATTAAAAAAAAGAGAAACTAGATCACTAGTTTCTCTTTTTATGAAGTAAAAATTATTTCTTTCTAGAACGTGCCAATACCGATGTCGCTGTCAATAACATTAACCCAAGTAGAGACCACAATCCTGTACTACCACTACTACTCTTCGTCGTTGTGGTGGTTGATTCGTTTAGGTCTAAATCTACAATAACCGGATCATGGTCAGAAGAACGGAATGCATCTGTGCTATAGAAAGATGCTTTTTGTTCTTCTGTTTTGAACTCTTCATTGTAGTCTAAAGCTGTTGGTTCATCCGCATTGATGTGCCATGCAAAAGTCCGTTTAACCATCGTATATAAGTTTGCATCTGCAATGGCATGATCTAAATTACCCGCACCACCATTACCAGTTGCATCACTCGCAACACCAAAGACATAGCTGTATGCTAATTTACCTTGGCCAATTTTTTCATCATTTAACAATACCTTATAGTTGGCTTTTTCAAAGGCTAAAATTGGATCTTCTTTGGCGTAACTGTTCATATCTCCAACCAATAAGTAATTAGGCTTTTCAGATTTGGTTGGATTTGTTGCAATCCATTGAATTAACTTTTGTACAGCAGTTACACGGGTAGGATTCCAGCAGCCTTGACCGTCATTTTGGTTGGCTTCAGGTGATGCCTTATCATCAGGACAACTGCCTTTAGATTTTAAATGATTCGGTATAACTGTAAAGGTTTTACCCCCAGTTAGCGCTTGGAAGCTTTGCGCCATAGTGACACGGTTTTTCTGGGTCAAGTCATCATAAACTACTGGGTTACCCACAGTTTTTACACGCTTACTGTTGTAGATAATCGCAACTGCGATCACATCAGTACCTAGTTTATCCATGTTTGGTGGAATAACATATTTCCAATCTACCCCCAAAGCCTTGGTCAAATAAGCGACTGCACTTTTATCACCATAACCATTGTTGGCAATTTCCATCAAACCATAAACATCAGCATCAATTGCTTTAATCGCACTCACCGTTTTTGCGTGTTGACGATTAAATTCTGAAGAGGTGTTCGCACCACGATCAGGTTTAACATCAATCAATGGAGAGTTGTCATAGTTCAATACATTAAATGCCGCAACACGGACTTGCTTAGTGTCTTTAGCCGGAACAGTTGCATTACGAGGGTTGGTATCTTTGACAATTTCTGGCGGTGTTTTATTTTCAATAGGTTGAATACGCCATGCATTGAAACGATATTCTAAAATCCCTTCAACATTCTTTAACTGATAACCTGTACGTAAAGTATTGGCAGCATTAAAATTCGCTGGAAGCCAAGGTGTTCTATTTTGATTATTATATCCATCATCTAAAATGATTTTTGATAAAAGGTTGGTTTTAGCTAATGCAACTGCTTCGGCTGATTTTGCTGGATATAAGTTGGTTGGGATATATAACCGCCCTAAACTTAATGACAACTGACCATAACGACCATAATCATAGTTTTCACTGACCGTTAAGGTTTGTGGCATTTTCACCAACATTCCCTGATAACGTTTAGGTGAATGACCTGTTGCATCCGTTAAACTTGAAAATGGAAGTTGAATCGGTGTTGCACTGATCAAGTTAGCAGCTTGATTATTACAAGTACCAATATTGTTATTGAGTTGATCAAGCTGCAACTGATTTTGATAGGTCGTTAAACGCCCTTTGAGAATAACTTCCTCACCCACTTTTCCACCAGTGACTGTACTTCCAGCAGGAATATACACAAAAATGGCATTACTTAAATTCGCTTTGGCTTTTGTGTCAGGCGTTTGGATATAAAAACCTGAAAATCCATCTTGATAACGATAGTCGGCTGTGATTACACCACGAACAACATACTGCTGATTCTGAGTTGCAGATTGCAAATCTGCGATGGGTGTATCTGCTGTACTACAACTCACTGCTGTGGTTGCTGGTGGTGTTGATGTTGCTGTATCTGCCCCTAAATAGGTACTAAAGGAATTACGATCTGACCATTTTGTCCATTCACTATCTAAATCGAAGACGCTATTTGGATCTACTGAACTCACATCATTTTTATTTTTTATTCTGCTTAGGCTATTTCCACCACTCTTAAATGTTGTTCCCCATCCCCCAGTTGGAGCTTCACCAATACGGCCAAAACGATCGACTGGTGTTCCTTTATAAACAAGGACCAATGCATCATCCCCATTAAATGACAAGCTATTTGCAACTTGATTAAATTTATTCCCAATTTCTGTCTGTAAAGCAGCATTGCCTACGATAAATTTAGCTTTGGTCGCAATTGTCCCTTGTAAACTCACAGTTGTAGGACTTGTTTTCCCATTGCTATATACCTGAATTTGATAATCTGAAAGATTAACGGTTGATGCATCTGGATTATAAATTTCTAATCCTTTCCTACTTTCTGTACCGTCAATATATTGACTAAACATCAATTGAGCATAACTTGGAAATGAACAGCCCAATAAAGCAAGGCTTAAACATAGGGTATGAGGTTTTAAAATTTGCATGATTTTTAACGTTTGTTGAAATTTACAGCAGATTAATTTTTATTAATGACAATATCGTGAATTTGAATGATAGATTTATACGCATTTATTTATTCATGAATAATCAAATATCATATGGGTGAGTATAAGTCCCCTAAAATGCAGAAATTTTAAATGCAATCTTACAAAAAAAGCACCCTTTCGGGTGCAAGAACATGGAACTTTAACAACCTTTTAAAATATCAAAGATTAAGCCTCCAATTGCATTTGCTGTAACTTAGCCACTTCCTGTTGCTTAAGTAAATTACGTTGAATTTTACCACTGGATGTTTTTGGCAAACTTTCCACAAATTCAATTTCACGTGGGTAAGAGTGCTTGGATAAACGTGATCGAACATAGTTTTGCAGTTTTGCATTTAATTCATCAGATGCAGCGACTTGAGGTTTAAGTACAACAAAAGCTTTTACAATCTCTGTTCGTTCAGGGTCAGGTTTACCAATAACGGCTGATTCTAAAACCTCTGTACACTCCAACAGTGTGCTTTCTACATCAAACGGACCAACACGATAGCCTGACGTTGTAATGACATCGTCTGCACGACCAATAAAATCAATTCCACCCAATTCATTGAGTCGAACTGTATCCCCCGTTAAATAATAATCACCCATAAAAGATTTGCGGTTATTACCGCCATATCCCTTAAACCAAGTGAGTGGTGATTGTTTAAAATCAATTGCCAAAGTTCCGATCTCACCCACTTTTACTGCTTGATAATCTTGGTTTAAAACTACAAAACGGTGTCCTGGATTTGCAAAACCTGCTGAGCCCACCTTAACTGGGTGTGCTAAAGCGTGATGATTGCCGATCACCATGCCTAACTCTGTTTGTCCATATTGATCATATATATTGACTTCAAGATTATTGTTAAACCAATGAATCACTTCGGGTGTTAAAGGCTCACCAGCACTACTGACTACACGCAAATGATTTTTGATTGAACCATCGAATTTTTCTTTAAAACCAAAGAACATGCGAAAAGCGGTTGGTGAGCCAGTCAAATTACTGACTTTATACTTTTGAATAATTTCTAATGCGTGGTCGACACTGAATGCATGTTCGTCCATGATAATGCTATGCCCTAGTCCTAGTGGCCCTGTAATACCATAATATAGACCGTATGCCCAACCTGGGTCAGCTAGATTCCAAAATGAATCCTCTTCTTGTAAATCTACGGCATGGCGCATATATTCTTTAAATGCTAAAACCGCTTTAAGTGGTACAGGAACTGATTTGGCTAAACCCGTGGTTCCTGACGTAAACATCATTAAAAAATCATCTTCAAAACTTAACATGACCGGATTATGTGTGGCTGGTTGCTTGGCTAACGCTTCCCAAAAATCAGCTTCTTTTATATGACTTGAATCTGAGCGATGAACAGTCAGAATATGAGGTAATTCAATTTGATCTAATTTGCTACGTTGTTCTTGATTGGTGACCATTAACTGTGTATTGGCAGTTGTTATACGATGTTCAATTGCTTTAGATTCAAATGCAGTAAATAGCGGCTGATAGATTGCGCCAATTCTCCATGTTGCCAAAATGGTAATGAGTAATTCAGGTGTGCGTGGTAATAATCCTGCAATGCAGTCTCCAGTTTTTAAACCAATCGTTTGGAAATAATTTGCCAACTTTCCTGAGGCTTCTGCAAGTTGTTCAAATGTCCATTGTGCTGATTCGCCATTTTTTCCTTCCCAGATCAAAGCAACTTTATTTAAACCAACAAAACGCCCACAACATTCTTCATAAGCATTGATTGATTGAGGGTTTCCAACCAGTTGTTCGTCGATCAACTTTGCATAATCGAATTCGAGATAAGCTTGTTGCAATGTTTTCATGGCAATATCCTTGTATTTGTTACACACATCATCTCGATGTGTAATTCCATATCTGCGTTCTAGCTCTTATTAAAATGCTGAATCATTCAGCATTTGTTCCTATGCTTATAGATAAACATGATTAGAAATCATACACAATTTCCAAATACCTCAATTATTCTGCGGTGTTTGGACACTACTACCTCCACGTTAAAAAACAATAGAAAGACCAGCATTTAGCTGGTCTATATTTGCATTTAAAAGGCGTTTACTCAGTTGTACCTTATTGAATCACAGCACGTGCAATAACCAAACGTTGGATATCTGATGCGCCTTCATAAATCTGGCTGACACGCACATCTCGATAAATTCGCTCAACAGGAAAGTCAGAAACATAGCCATAGTCACCATGTATCTGTATGGCATCTGAACAGACTTTTTCAGCGATTTCCGATGCAAAGAGTTTCGCCATCGAAGCCTCTTTTAAACATGGCAAGCCTGCATCTTTTAAACTTGCAGCATGGTAAATCAACTGACGTGCTGCTTCGATTTGAGTTGCCATGTCAGCCAGTCGAAATGCCACAGCTTGATGCTGAACCAGTTCCACACCAAAAGCTTTACGCTCATTGGCATATTCAACGGCGGCTTCCAATGCTGCACGAGCCATACTTACACATTGCGATGCAATACCAATTCGTCCTGATTCTAAATTTGACAAGGCAATTTTGTAGCCTTCTCCCTCATTTCCCAATAAATTTTCAGCAGGAATCCGACAGTTTTGAAAAACAATCGTTGCTGTGTCTGAACAATGCTGCCCCATTTTGTCTTCAATGCGTGAAACGATATATCCCTCCGTATCAGTCGGAACAATAAAGCAAGAAATTCCCTTTTTTCCAGCTGTCTTATCCGTCATGGCGAATACAATCGCAACTTGGGCATTTTGTCCTGAAGTAATAAACTGCTTGGTACCATTAATAACCCATGCATCTCCGTCACGCTCAGCTTTACATAATAAAGCACCAGCATCTGATCCTGCCTGCGGTTCTGTTAAACAAAAGCAACCAAGCCAATGTCCTGTTGCTAAAGGAATTAAATAATCTTGTTTTTGTTGTTCTGAGCCATATTTTTGAATAATACCGCAGGGTAATGAGTTTTGTACACTTACAATGGTAGAAATCGCACCATCACCTGCTGCGATTTCTTCAATTGCCACAACCAAGGACATATAATCCAACCCAGCGCCACCCCATTGCTCAGATACCGTCATTCCCAATGCGCCCAACGCACCCAATGCTGCTAATTGCTGTTTCGGAAATTGTGAATGCTTGTCTCGTTCAGCTGCAGTCGGCTTGAGTTCTTTTTGAGCATAATTCCGCATCATTTCCTGAACCATCTTTTGATCATCATTGAGTATCATTTGGGCATCCCTTTCCGCTAGTTTTTAAAATTTTGAATATTTAAACGCCTATCCCAAGTGTAAGGACAGGAACAGATCAACAAAATTAAGGTCAAATTTGCCCAATACCACCTTTTAGGTAGTACAGGCATTTTTTAGGTATTTTGCTTTACACATGGCGTATTGAATAGACGACTCAACCCGCTTCTGAAAGCATAAAGAGGGTTTGGCTTATTTCGGTTGCATACGAATTGCGCCATCTAAACGAATTGTTTCTCCGTTTAAATAACTATTTTCACAAATATGCCCAACGAGTTGTGCAAATTCTTCTGGTTTGGCAAGACGTTTTGGAAAAGGAACCATTTCCCCTAGAGCATCTTGAACATTTTGTGGTAAAGCTTTCAGCATCGGTGTTTCCATAATGCCAGGGGCGATGGTCATGACACGAATTGCGTGTTGCGACAACTCTCTTGCCAAAGGTAAAGTCATTGCAACAACAGCACCTTTTGAAGCAGCATATGCAGTCTGCCCAATTTGTCCATCAAAAGCCGCAACTGAAGCGGTATTGATAATTACTCCACGATCTTCTTCACCGTCTGCAAGTTCATAACGTGAGATGACATCTGCGGCAAAACGAAGCATATTAAACGTACCTGATACATTAATATTTAAAACCTTCTGAAATGCATCCAAAGCATGAATACCGTTTTTGCCTAATACTTTTGCAGAAGGACCAATACCTGCACAGTTAATTAAACCGTTAAGTTGCCCATAATCTTGTTCGAGTTGTTTAAAGAATTGTTCTACTGCAATTTCATTGGTCACATCCAATGGTACAAATCGAGATTTTTCACCAAGACGTTTTTGCATTTCTTCGCCCAGTTCATGGTTCATATCTACCATGATCACGCTTGCGCCTCGAGCAACCAAATGTGTTGCCGTCGCAGCACCAAGTCCAGATGCACCACCTGTTACGACAAAGACTTTTCCTTCAATTTTCATTTTTCTTCCTAATTCGTTGTTTGAATAAATACCTATAGATTTTAAATTAAACTCATTTTCGACTTAAGATGCAGAGTAAACATAGTCAAGCTTGAGTACAATTTCCAAAAGTTGCATCGTGAATGATGGATTTGGACAATTTATAATTCTTGAGTAACTTAACCATGACTCAAACGCTCTCACAAGATAATGGAATATATATACTGTGAACAATCAACAATTCATTGAAAGCAAAGGGACCATCTCAATTGCGCTGGTGCATGAGGCACTGATCGGCGCAAAAAATAAAGGATTCGATATTGAGAAAATTTTAGCTGATGCTGAGATTCCACTTGAACTTTTCTATGCACCTAAAGCACGAATTGCTGTTTCAAGCTATGCAAAACTTTGGACTGAAATTGCGGATCAAATGAATGATGAGTTTTTTGGTATGGATTCTCATCAGATGCGTCGTGGTTGTTATAAGCTACTGACTAAAATGGTCATGCAGGCAGATACACTTCACATTGCCATTGAACAAATTCTACAATTTTTTAATGTTGTGCTAGATGATTTTTCAAGTAAATTGGTGATTGATGAAAATTATGCCTACATTGTCATTACAGACAAATTACAAACCAAAGCCATGTTTTGTTATGCTACCTACATCATGTTGATACATAGTTTAATGTGCTGGTTAGCAGATCAACGTATTCTACTCAAACAATTACAATTAAAATGCACAGCTCCAGATGATGATCAAGATTATCGTGTTCGCTTTTGTGAGAATATTACTTATCAAACAGACAGAAACTATCTTCAATTCGATGCAAATTACTTAAATATTCCCATCAAACGTGATCAAAAGTCTTGGTATGCATTTATCAAGAACAGCCCTGAAAATTTGCTTTTAAGGTTTAAAAACCCTTTGGCACTAAGCGCTATTCTAAGAAAACAATTACTCTCGATTTCACCTTGTACATGGGTGGAGTTAGGAGAATTATCAGAACAACTGAATATTTCACAAGCAACAATTCAACGCCGTTTAAAAAATGAAGGTACAAGCTATCAACAACTTAAAAATGATATTCGTCGCGACATGGCAATCGACCTGTTAACCAAAACAGTGTATAGCTTACAAGAGATCAGCGAATTATTAAATTTTCAAGATGCGAGTGCATTTCACCGTGCTTTTAAAAAATGGACAGGCGTAAGCCCTGGCGCTTATCGTGAACATAAACATTCAGGTTAAAAGGATAGGCTTAAACGGTTGTTCAAAATGATTTCATCTTCTTGTTCAAGTATGTATTGAAGATATTTTAATTTTATTCTTATAAATTTGAAAAGCTTATATCGTGATTTACTGCTTATCTGAATATGGTTGCAAATCCGTCAGTATTAGTATATTTTTTCACTCAATTCAAAGCAGTCTTTCTGCTTACTTCCTGTGGTACCCTCCTCCCCTTTAATCAGCTTTCAGGTCACTAACATGATTAAGATGATTGATGTACTAGAACAAAATCTAGTTCAAAATTTTATCCATTCCCTTTCTGCTCAAACTGAACATTTAGATGAGCTTATTGAAGGAATTTTAAAAGCTTCAGATCGTGATGTTTCAAATGCAATTAATGACTTTCTGAACATCAACAATGCCTCGGATCTTGCTCAAGCACTCGATATTCAACAAGAGCGTATTGAAGCGATACAATCTGGTTTGGCCATGAAAAAAGAGAACATTGCAGATACAGCGAAAATTGTAGCACTGTGTCTTGCGCTTGAAACCAATGCCTTAGACCAAGTTGAAATTGCAGATAGTCTTGAAGATTATTTAATATAAAATCACTCGGTAAAAAAACGGTTTGAAATAAAACCGTTTTTTATGTCTAAATAGAAAAAAGTGCTAAGATTTTTTTTGCTATCGCTTTCTACTAATCTATTATACATACAATAAACGAATAGAATTTAATAATATTTATAAAAATCAAAATATTAAATCATAAAATTTTAATAATTCTGTTTTATTGAAGTGCTTATCTATTATTCTTTTTTGTACTGATGCCATAATAACTATACATATCTACTCTGTTTTTCTCTTTGAATTTTATGGGGTATTTATGAAATCTTTTGGTCAAAAAGTAACAGCTTTAGTGTCTGGCGTTGCTCTTAGCTTAACAGTTACAGCATCTTTCGCTGCCATCCCAACCATATTAAAACTCGACTATGCTTATTACGCTCCAACAAGTTTAGTTGTCAAAGAGCAAAAACTCTTAGAAAAAGCCTTGCCAAAAACAGAGATCAAATGGGTATTTAGCCAAGGCAGTAACCGTTCGCTTGAATATCTAAACAGTGGCAGTATCGACTTTGCATCAACAGCTGGGCTGGCAGCGGTATTAAGCCGTGCCAATGGAAGCCCAATTAAAACTGTTTATATTCAAAGCCAACCTGAATGGACGGCGTTGGTCGTTGCGAAAAACTCAGCCATCAAATCACTGAAGGACTTAAAGGGTAAGAAAATAGCGGCAACCAAAGGGACTGACCCATTCCTTTTCACTCTCCAAGCACTTGAAACAGTTGGCTTAAGTAAACGCGATGTACAACTGGTTCATTTACAACATCCAGATGGTAAAACTGCATTAGAACGTGGTCAGGTCGATGCTTGGGCTGGGCTTGATCCACTTATGGCTTCTGCGCAGTTACAATCTGGCGCTAAGTTGCTTTATCGTAATATTTCATTTAATAGCTATAGTGTTTTAAGTGTTAAAGATCAGTTTGCAGCACAAAGTCCTGAAGCTATAGATGCCGTAATCAAAGCTTATGAACAAGCACGTAAATGGGCAAAAGCCAACCCTGACAAAGTAGCTGAACTGTTGGCCCGTGAAGCAAAATTACCACTTGAAGTTGCTAAACTTCAGCTCAGCCGAACCAATCTCGACCAAAATATTCCATCAGCAAAACAATTGAATGCCTTAAAGAAAGCTGGCGCGATTTTGAATGAGGAGGAATTGGTGCGTAAAGGTACCAATGTTAACCAAGTCATTGATCAGTTATTTGACAGTAAATATGCGCAAAAAGTTGTAGGGAAATAATGAATAAAATTTCTGCTTCAGCATCACATACAATGGTAACTACTGATGTTAAAAACGCTGTAGTCAAAACTCATTTATTGAAATGGCTAAAAGCAATCACTATCCCTGTTTTAATCATTCTTTTGTGCGAATATCTTTTTCGAACAGGTTGGATTGAACCCTATTTACTGCCAGCACCTAGCAGTTTACTTGAATCATTTCGAGATTTGGCAAATGGTGATTTATTCACGCATGTGTATACCAGTACATGGCGAGTTTTCTTTGGCTTTTTTGTCGGTAGTGCGCTTGGGCTTATCTTTGCAATAGCTGTCGGTTTAAACCAACATATTGAAGCATTTTTAGAACCAACATTTTCTGCAATTAAATCAATCCCTAGCCTTGCATGGATTCCATTATTGTTACTTTGGCTAGGAATTGATGAAGCTTCAAAAATTACTTTAATTGCCATCGGTGCATTCTTCCCCACCTATACCAACACCGTTTCAGCCATTCATGATGTAGATAAAAAATTATTTGAACTCGCTAAAGTCTACCGACTAAGCAATATGCAAACCATTTTTCAAATTGTTCTGCCTGCTGCTTCCCCTAGAATTTTAGTGGGGTTGAGAAATAGTTTAAGTTTAGCTTGGATGTTTATGATTGCAGCCGAACTGATTGCAGCAACACAAGGCATTGGCTATTTACTCAGTGATGGTCGAGAAACTTCACGACCTGATATTGTGATTATCGCAATTATCTTATTGGCTGTACTGGGTAAATTAACTGATGCGCTGATGAAGTGGATAGAAAACTGGTTTTTACGTTGGCGGACGTAAATGTAGTTAAATACGGCTTTTCCTGAGCCGTATTTTTAATTTCTCTATCTGAAACTTGCATTTAGGGTTTTTTCTGTGGAACACTGTTGCTGTTACATTTAGGTAGACAGTATGATCATTCGCGATAAAAGTAATAGCTTTGCCCTACTTTTTGCTTGGCATGGCACCATTCTTCCCAAAGTCTTACCTGCATTGGCATTCGTTGTGCTGATCTCCACAATTTTAGTTTTTTTATCTTCACATCATTATTTTACCTTTCCTGCTGTCCCTGCAATTGGATTTACTGTATTTGGTATTATCCTGTCTATCTTCTTAAGCTTTAGAAATACTGCTTGTTATGACCGCTGGTGGGAAGGTCGTAAATTGTGGGGTGCATTGATCGCCACATCTCGCCATATTTCACGAGACAGTCATGTTTTACCTGAACAACAACGTCAAGTCCTCATGTATCGTGTCATGCTTTTTACTTGCTTGCTCAGAAATCGCCTACGCAATCAAAATCAATCTTTTGAATTTTATAAAAATAAAGTTCTCTTGGATGACTCAATATTCGACCAATTGTCTCATCACATCAATGCCTCACAATTTGTTTTAGAGCAGATTCAAAAATCCTTAGTATCATCTCTTCATCAAGATGAAATTTCAGATATTATTTACCAAGGTTTAAATCAACATATTGTTGCTTTGGGAAATATTCAGGCTGGTTGCGATCGTATTTTGAGTACGCCACTACCTTATTCCTACTCAGTATTGCTACATCGTACAGTGTATTGCTTCTGCCTAATTCTACCTTTTAGTTTAGAAGCCAGTCTTGGTATCTGGACACCTGTGATTGTTAGCTTAATTGCATATTTATTTTTAGGCTTGGATGCATTGAGTGCGCAACTCGAAGAACCTTTTGGCTTACAAGAAAATGATTTGCCATTAGATGCAATTACCCGTTTAATCGAAAGAGAAATGCTGAGTTCACTGGGCGAGGAATTACTCGAACCAATTCAATTGGTCAAAAGTAATTTGACTTAATATGGATTTTAATTGATCCGATTTTTAACTTCATACGATTTTAATTTGAGCCCGTCATGCAGATCATCACTAATATGATTGGCTAGAACTTATGAAAATGAGTGTGCAAAACTGTTCAAGAAAAATAAAAACTGCTTTTGGCACTCACTTTAATATTTAGAATAAAAACATGAATAAATAAAAAATTAATTGGGCCACTGACCTAAAGTCACGCGATCATTTCCGCCATAATCTTTTACTGTTCGAACCTGTTTAAAACCTGCACCCTTAAATATCTGCTGTACTGCCTCAGCTTGATCATAACCATGTTCAAGCACGATCCAGCCTTGTGTTGCAAGCCACTTTTTACCCTGCTGAACAATATGTTCAATGTCTGCTAAACCATGTTGATCAGCAACTAAAGCACGTTCAGGTTCAGACGCAAGTTGTGCCATATGCTGGTCATTGGCATCTATATAAGGTGGATTAGAAACAATCACGTCAAAATATTGTCGGTTTAAAGCATTGAACCAACTTCCCAAATAAAACTTCACATGCTGTAAATCATGCTTTTCGGCATTGTGAAGTGCAACCTCTAAAGTGGGTTCATAGACATCGGTTGCAATTACAGACCAATTTGGGCGCTCACTTGCCAATGATAAAGCAATCGCTCCAGTCCCTGTCCCCAGATCTACAATACGGCAATCTTCTGGTAAATCTAAATGCAGTACCGTTTCAACCAAAACTTCGGTATCAGGACGAGGAACTAAAGTATCTTTGCTAACCGTTAAATCCAAGGTCCAGAAAGGTTGTGAACCCGTCACATAAGCTAAAGGTTCACCAGCTTGAATGCGTGCTAAACCATCCGTATATTGCTGTTCTTGCTCAGTTGTCAATTCCTGTGCTGATTTAAGTGACAAATCAAAAGCATCTATTTTTAGAATATGCTCCAGTAACCAAGCGTTTTCTTGACGCTCATAACTTTCAGCTTCTCCACGTAAGGCCAATGCCTGTGCAATATTCATTATCCACCGTTTTGTTGAGCAAGCATTGCTAACTGATCAGCTTGATACTCACGATGCAAGCTGTCTAAAAGTTCAGTCAAATCACCTTCCATAACAGCATCCAACTTATATAAAGTTAAATTGATACGGTGATCTGTCATACGACCTTGTGGATAGTTATAAGTACGGATTCGTTCTGAACGATCACCAGAACCCACAAGATCACGACGCATTTCCGAAGTTGCAGCATCAGCAGCAGCACGTTTTGCATTTTCTAAATGTGAAGCTAATAAAGCTAATGCTTTGGCCTTGTTTTTATGCTGTGAACGTTCATCCTGACATTCAACAACTGTTCCTGTTGGAATATGAGTAATACGTACAGCAGAATCCGTTTTGTTAATATGCTGACCACCTGCACCAGATGCACGATATGTATCGATACGTAGATCAGCAGGGTTGATCTCCACTGTGGTATCCACGTCAACTTCAGGAAGAATTGCCACTGTACACGCTGAAGTATGCACTCGACCTTGCGACTCTGTAGCTGGTACTCGTTGTACACGATGAGCACCACTTTCAAACTTTAAGCGGCCATAAACGCCTTCACCATTGACTAGGCAAATGATTTCTTTATAGCCACCGTGCTCACCTTCATTTTCAGATAAGATTTCAATACGCCAGTTCTGTGACTCGGCATATTTGCTATACATACGGTATAAATCGCCTGAAAAGATTGCAGCCTCATCTCCGCCTGTTCCTGCACGAATCTCCAAATATGCCGAGTTGGCGTCGTTCGGATCTTTAGGAATCATGAGGATATTTAAATCAGCTTCAAGTTGTTCAATCAAAGCTTTATTCTCTTTGATTTCCTCAACAGCCATATCCTTAAAATCTGGATCAGTTAACATCGCTTCTGCTGTTTCAATGTCTGCTTCAGCTTGTTTATACTTTTTCCAAACTTCAGTAATTTCTGATAAATCATTATGCTCACGTGATAAATTACGAAAGCGCTTATTGTCAGAAATGACTTCAACATCTGCCAATAATGCTTCTAATTCTTCATGTCGATCACAAAGTTGATCTAATCGTAAACGTAACGATTCTTTCATTTAAATACATTCTCAAGCTAAGCCTTACCCACATTTTGAGACTTCAAGTGCAGCCTCAATCACATGGCTAAGAAAATTCTAAAATTGTGCATAGTTTACCGATTCTGCCATTTAAATGACACATTTATATAGACGCTCTACCGTGAACTTCACGAATTTAAGTGGCAATTTACAGGCTTTATGCATATTCATAAGCGTATTATCTTCATCATTTCTCCTTTTTGCCCCACTGTTTGCATGTTTTAAAATCAGTTTTAATAGAAAACATACATTCAGATACCAAACGTTATCAATTTTCGGATTCGTCTCCACATTTTTTGGAAAAACTTTTGTTACATTTGCTTCATCGAATACAGATAGAGCTGTCCATCTAAGGACATGGAGCAACAGATGAAATTTAATACAATCTTATTTAGTACTGCATTAGCAGTAACTTCAATGTTTACAGTAAGTGCCCATGCTGACAACTCAACACGTATTGCAGCGACTTCTGCACTAGGAAGTGTTGTGGGTACAGCTGTAGGTAAACAAATTGGCGGTAACACTGGCGCAATGATTGGTTCAGCAGTCGGTGGTGCTGGTGGTGCAGCAGCTTCAACCAATAGAAGAGATCGTACTGCTGCTGCTATCGGTGGTGGTTCAGGTGGCGTCGGTGGCTTATACCGTAGGTAAAAATATGGGTGGTTCAACTGGTGGCTATATTGGTGCTGCGGCTGGTGCAGCAGGTGGTTCTGTTTTAGGTAAAAAAGTATCTCAAGACCGTCATGCAGACCAACGCAAGTACAATAAAAAGTACTACAAAAAACATCGTCGTCATCACTAATTGATCCGTGAATGACATCTAGCACCTTCGGGTGCTTTTTTATTGGTTATATAAGCCTTTTGCTCTAAATATTTAAAAATGATTCCATATTTAAAATGTTATCTGGCTGCCTTTGCATAAAACAAATTCAAGATCAATCTATATGTTAGGACTTATGTAGTTAACCTGAGCTCGATAAAAACTCTTGATGAAATATGATACTCGGATACGTCATCCGCAGTTGTTTGAGGCAGGACTACTTTTATAAAGTATTGTTTCTGCGACTGATTGAATATGTTGCTGGTCGTTGACGAGTTTTGCGGTGAGCAGCGATACCGCTGCGCAAAATGGTTGCCCTTGCGGAGCTTCGCTCCTCATCCCAAAAGAAAAGTATGGCGAGCCGCAGGCTGATCCTGAAATTGGGTGAAAACTCAGCAAGACTCCACACAGACTTATTATTTTTCAATGAGTTGAAAATATGGTTGCATCGAACTCACGTGTTAGTTAATATGAATGCTCTTTGATCAATCGCGCTGAGAAGAAAGTTTAACATTCACATAATATGAACCAATTAAAGAGCAAGAAATACAATCTAGAAACAAAACACTGAAATTGCTTACATCCACATCCATAATTATTGCTAATTGTTTCGTTATTCTAAGCTCAAGTTAAATAATTTGAAGAAGCTTCGACAAGGAGTTTGAAATGAAATTACAAGCAATACTTGGTGCAACTGTTCTTGCAGCAACTCTCGTAACAACTGCTCATGCAGGTAACTCAACCAATACAGCTTTAACATCTGCGCTTGGTGGTGTAGTAGGCGCAGCAATTGGTCAACAAATGGGTGGCTCAACTGGTGCAATGATTGGTTCAGCAATCGGTGGTGGTGTTGGTGCTGGTGCTGCATCGAATAAACGTGATAGAAATGGTGCAATCATTGGTGGCGCTTTAGGTAGTGCAGGTGGTTATACTGTTGGTCGTAATGTGACAGGTACATCCACAGGTGGATATATCGGTGCAGGTCTTGGTGCTGCTGGTGGCTCTGCTTTAGGTAAAAAAGTCAGTGATGACCGTCGTTATGATGACCGTTATGACAACCGTTATGGACGTTATAATGACCGTTATGATCGTAACGGATACCGCAATGTAGACTATCGTTATAATAATCGTAATTATCGCCATGACAACGGTCATCATTATGGTCAATATAAAAATCGTTGGTAGAATTAATTCCCCCTTCTTCTACTGATATCGCATTTTATTCAATCAAGCATTTACCAATGCTTGATTTTTTTCCGTATTATTTTCTCAGCTTTAAATACAAATATCGACAATTTTCGATATACATTACTCAACATATATCGTAGTATTTCGATATATGGTTATATCGAGTTAAAAAATGACATCTTTAGCAGATTCAGCATTAAAAAATACCAAGTTTTCTATTTTAGAGCTTGCGCCTGTACGTGAAGATCAAACGGTTGAGTTTTCTCTTAAACATACCTTAGAACTTGCTCAACATGCTGAAAGATTAGGATTCGATCGTCTTTGGTTAGCTGAACATCATAATATGGATGGCATTGCCAGTTCTGCAACAGCAGTACTCTTGGGCTATATCTTGGCAAATACGCATAGCATCAAAGTTGGTTCAGGTGGGATCATGCTCCCCAATCATGCACCATTGGTGGTTGCTGAACAATTTGGTACTTTGGCAACACTTTATCCAAATCGCATTGAATTAGGTTTAGGGCGAGCACCCGGGACAGATCCTTTAACTATGCGAGCATTAAGACGTGGACGTCAAGAAACTGAAGATCAATTCCCACAGGATGTTTTGGAAATATTGAGTTATTTTGCTGATGCTCATCCAAACCAAAGAATTAAGGCAACACCGGGCCAAGGCACGCATGTTCCAGTTTGGCTTTTAGGTTCGAGTTTATTCAGTGCTCAGCTTGCAGCAAAACTAGGCCTTCCCTATTCATTTGCATCACATTTTGCACCAAGAATGTTAGGTCAAGCGATCCAACTCTATCGTGAAAACTTTCAACCCTCTGAATATTTGGATCAACCTTTTGTCTCTATGGGTGTTCCTACTGTGGTCGCTCAGACAGATGAAGAAGCTGAATATCTTGCAACAAGTGTCTATTTACGTATTCAAGCCTTGCTGACTGGGCAAAGTTTAAAACTCAAACCACCAGTTGAAAGTATGGAAGGTCGATGGTCAGTTTCGGAAAAAATGGCTGTTCAAAACTTCCTAGCCATGGCACAAATTGGTTCAGCAGAAACGGTTAAAAATGGACTCAACAAGCTTCTTGAACAATATCAAGTAGATGAGTTTATTTTCACCTGTGACATTTATGACACAGCAAAACGTCTAGAGAACTTCAGCTTATTAATGGATTTAAAAAAATAATACAAAGCCGTTATGTTTTCCTCTTTACCAAAATGAAATGACAAGTTTCATTTTGGTCTTTTTTATTCAAATATTTAAAAAATACAGCTAAACAATTCATTTTTAAAAGAATACCCCATAAATCATTTTAAAATATATCCATACAGATAGCATAAAAAATGAAAAGATTTGCCATCTCTTTTCAAATCAGCATAATAGAACATATAAAAATCAGTAGAATATCAACAAGGAACAACAATGAATCAATATATCAACAAGCCAACACCTGCTTTTATTGCTGTCAGCTGGGTGGCTTTACTTGCTGGTGCTGCCGCCTATTGTATAGGTCTATTTAATGCACAAATTCTCTTGAATGAAAAAGGTTATTACCTCATCCTGATCCTTTACGGATTATTTTCCGCCGTTTCATTGCAAAAAATTGTTCGAGATAAATTAGAAGGACAACAAGTTACCGCTATTTATTATGGTTTATGTTGGGTCTCAGTGGTGATTTGCGTTGTACTTTTAGCACTAGGTTTATGGAATGCCAACATGACACTCAGTGAAAAAGGGTTTTATATCATGGCCTTTTTACTCAGTTTATTTGGCGCTGTTGCCGTACAGAAAAATATTCGTGATTTAGAGTATTTGAGAACACATACACAACCTGAATTGGCCCATTCTCTTCCATCCCAAGTGGAAATAAAAGAGATCGAAACACAGGATGATAAATTATAATTTGTTCAAAGCAATAATAAATTAGGGCGTTGATAAATCAATCACATTGAGGGTCAACTCGATTCAACTTCAACAGATAAAATGATGGAAAACCCCTAGCCCAATTTTTGTTGGGCTTTTTTAATGCATCAAAATACTGAAGAAATGACTGAAATATGCTTCCAAAAAGCACCTCGTCTAGCTCTATCACTCAACAATCTTTTCAAATTACAAATAACTCACTGAGCTGTTATCGAATTGATATTTTCAACCATTCATAATGAGTATTTTCGCCAATCTATTCAAAACCAAATGAAATAAAATAAACATCAGTGTTGATTACTCATCAGAGTAAAAGCTAGAGCTCAGCAAAAGTGATGATGACAGATATCTATAAGATATAACTATTCAAGCCCATCAAGAAAATAGTTTGTATTCTGAAAAATCAAAAAATGTAAAATCCTGTTTTTAGATGTGATTTGAGCAGATTGTCGTATTGCATTGATAAAATATGACTGCTGAGATTTTGAAAAAGCTTTACCTCTGCGATTGAGTTCGCTATATCAATTCATGTCACAATTGTATGTGATCTATAAATAAAAAAAGGAATGAACATGCTCAACAGGAATAAGAGCCCAAAAGAAGGTTTTTTTCAAAACCAAGTTGAATTTTTTAAACTATACTCGGGAAAAATACTTGCTTCTTCCGAAATCAAATCACATGATTTTTCGGGATTAAAAGTTGCAATCATTGGTGCAGACCAATTTACAGTGACCCATCTTAATCATGTTTTACAACATGCCGAACTTGTTAAAGTATTTCAAATCACACCGAGCTTTGTTTTACCACAAACTGAGCGTGGCATTCATAAACTGATTTCGCATCCATTAATTATTAAAAATCGTCGTTTATTTAACAATCGTGTTAAATCGATGTTGGCGATACGCTATTTGGATGCGCAAGTTTTAGATCAATGGTTAAAACGACAATTAATGCCAAATCTAGCAATGAAGAATAAAGTCTTTCTTAAGTCTGATCATTATTATACTGCACTCCAACAGACACATTGCCAACTGATTACTTGGCCTATCGTTAAAATAGCACCTAATGCCATACTGAGTATGGATGGTGTTGAACATATCGTTGATCTGGTGATTAGCACATATCCAACTTAATCCAGCTGGCTTAGATTTAAGAAAAGGATGCATGCATGCCACTGCTGTCCCACAAATATCACAAGAAGAACCTCAGTTGAGGTTCTTCTTGCTTTAACCACTTTTTATCTGGCAAAAATAAATATTTCAGCAATTTTCTTTCAAATAAATTCACCTGAATAATTCTTAATAATCTTTGAACACTCCATCCTTCCTGTGCCATA